>JBFWZE010000172.1:0-1792 GCA_050185685.1 Dehalococcoidia bacterium | reverse complement strand
TGAATGACGACGATTGCGCGGTACTCCATGTGCACGACCAGGTCGTCACGTTTCGCGATGCAGTTCTTGCGGGAGCAGATTTCTTCGCCGGCGCCGCGCACTTCGCCATGGTTGGCGCAGAAGGCGCGTCCGCAGTAGATACAGAGGCCGATCGGTGTCTCTTTGCAGCCGGAAAACTTGCTGAAGAAGCCTTCTTTGATTTCGCAGGTCTTGGCGTGTATGTGTGGCACTTCTTCCATGCTCGCATATCGCGCTCAGCCATGTCCAAAGTTCAGAGGCACCGGATTGCTGCCGACATTGGTAATTACCAATCCTTGTTTAGGAAGACCCACAGCCACGGTTAGAGGAAACCCCTCATAGGAGACCTGCGTATCCGACGAGATACTGGGCAAGGTTCGAGCGCAGACTCGGCCTAGGCTTTGGGAGGCATCGGTTGACTATTACACTCGTTGAAGAGGAACTGCCCGACGAAGAGGTGCTGGCGCTCCTCGAGAGCGTCGAAGAAGCGCGAGTTCAGGCGGCTCTCAATGAAGAAGAGCTGACGAACATCGTCAAGGACTACATGCCGCTGGTGCGTCATGCCGTCAACCGTGTCATGGCCGGCTCCAGCCAGAACAGCATCCTCCAGTACGAAGACATGGTGAGCTGCGGCGTCCAGGGCCTCCTTGAAGCCCGGCGTTCATACGACCCGGACCGCGGCGCCAAGTTCTCTACCTATGCGCTGCCCCGCATCCGCGGCGCCATCCTCGACGCCCTGCGCGCCGCCCACCCGCTGCCGCGCTCGCTGCAGAAGGTGTCTTCGGACATCGAGAAGGCGGTCTCCTCCCTCTACACCGACCTCGGCCGCACGCCGACCAAGGCAGAGCTCGCAGAACGCCTCGGCATCCCGCTGACCGAGCTCCTGGCGAACTCCGCCGCGAGCAGCATTCGCGTGATGTCCCTCGAAAGCCTTGCCGACATGACTGTGAACGGCTCGACCGAAAAGCTCACGGAGATGGCTGACGAAGACCCGGGAATCGACCCCCACACCGTCACCCACCGCGAGTTCTTGCGCCAGTCCCTGCTCGAGGCGATCAATGCTTTGCCGGAGCGGGAGCGCGAGATTATCCGCCTTTACTACATCGAGTCCCGGTCCTTGAAGAGCATCGGCTCTGCCATGGCGATTTCGGAGTCGCGCGCCTCCCAGCTGAGGCACCGCGCGATCCGCCGCCTGCGCACGGCACTATCGGAGGAGCTGGCCGAGGCCGCGTAATTGCTTGATTGACATCACGATCATCGGTGGCGGCAGCGCAGCCCGCGCCTGCACTGACCTCTTGACCGCCGCGGGATTCGGACTTCGCCGGACCTTCGCGTTCGACGACGAGGACCGAAGCCCGATCATCCTCGGCGAGCTCCCGGCGGCCTTGAACGTCGCGAGGCAGGCAGTCGAGGCCGGCCGTCACCTGATGATCGCAAACCCCTCGCAGCTCTCCCCCGAGCGCCTCGGCCTCCTCTTCGAAGGCCGGCGCCGGGCCCAGGCGCTCTTCCTCTGGAGCACCCGCCGCTTTCACCCGAGCTACCGCTTCGTCAGCAGCCTCATCGAGTCCGATGCCACCTGGCAGCCGCGCCACCTGCGGCACGAGACGCTAATCGCCGAGCCGCCCTCTGTGAGCCTCGCGAACTGGAGCCTCATCGAAACCGCGGCGCTCGTCACCGGCCTCGCAGGCAACGTGCCTCGAAGCGTGACAGCGAGCGGTGCCGCAAACCCGATGCGCAACGCGAACGAGCTCATGAACCTGACGATCGAGTTTCC
>JBFWZE010000171.1:3954-7155 GCA_050185685.1 Dehalococcoidia bacterium | reverse complement strand
GTGCCGCCGAGCGGGATCGGCGCCTTCATTGCGTGCAGGCCGGGCAGGAAGAGGTCGAACCACGCGGCATACTCGAGCGTGAACCAGCGCGTGAGCAGGTTTTGGCGCGAGTTGTAGTAGCTCAGCTTCGCCTGGATGCAGGCGACCTTTTCGCCCGCCTTCTGGAACGCCCACGCGGCCTTCTTGAGCTGGTCGGGGTCGGGCTTGTCCTCGGCGTCGAAGATCGTCAGCAGGTCGCCGCTGGAGTAGAGCAGGGCGTAGATCATCGCCTTCGGTTTCGTGCGCGGCTCGCCGGGCGGGATCGCCAGCGTCTTCAGCCAGCGCGGACGCAGGTGCGGTGACGTCGCCTCGATCTCGCGGATCGCGTCGTAGGTCTGACCGTCGTCGGCTTCGAGCAGCAGTAGCCCGTTGAGCTTCTGCTTCGGGTACTCGAGGTCGGACATCGATTGAAACAGCGCCCGCATCGTCGAGGGCTTTTCGCGGAAGACCGGCAGCAGGATCGTATAGCTGGGCAAGCTGCGGCCATCGAGGGCATCGAGCTCTTCTCTCGTTGGGTTGATCGTCGAGCCGAGGCGCCAGCCCTTCCACGCGGAGTAGAGCCGGTAGATGGTGTAGAAGACGTAAAAGAAGGTGCCGAGGCTGGCGAAAAAGATCGCCGCCTCGAACGGCGCAATCGCGACACAGGCGACGGTGAACAGCACGACCGCTGCAACGATGCCGAGCTGTCCCCGTGAGAGCTTCGTTTCCAGGGCTGAGAGCGCGGGGAGCTGCGCCGCCAGGTTGCCGACGACGTCGACGACGTCCTCGCGGGAGTACACCGCGGCGAGCAGCGCGTCGAGGGTCTCGTCGTCGGTGACCTGGGCGTGAATCGGGCGGCCAACTTCGGACTCGATCATGGCGACCGCTTCGGGCGTCGGGTTGGTGAAGGCGACTTCGACGGGAGAATCTGCGTCGAGTGCCCGAGGGCGGTTCGGGATTGTCTCGATCGCGACGGCGCGCAGCTCGTGGGCCATGATCCTCGGGATCAGCGGCACGGCGGTCGCACCCTCGTGGACGGAGTCGATGCCGATACGGGCGGCGAGGGCGCGGGTCATCGCTGCCGGCTCCACCATGTCGTTGGCGATCAGGATTTCGCCGAGGCGGCCGCCGTTTCGTCGCTGCTCGGCAAGGGCGCGAATCATCTGCTCCTCGTTGACGGCGCCAGAGTCGAGCAGGAATCGACCGAGGCGCCGACGGCTGCGTACCGCCTCAGCGCCGCCGGGAAAGTTGTACTCGAGCATGAGGTCGATGCCGCGAGACGAGGCGAGACAGAGCGGCCTGCCGGCGAGAGGGCCATCCGGCAGCTCCCGATAGGGGTTTGCGATCGCGACCCGCCCGTCGGCGAGCGGCAGCCAGCGGCGGTCGAGCAGGGTGTTCGTCCCGACGGCCTCGCAGGCAGCGCGGTCGACGCCGAGCTCGTCGAGCCTGATCTCGAGGACGGGAATCCCCGTGGCCTCCGAGATCACTTCGAACTGGCGCTCCAGAGGCAGCTCCTCGAGCACCAGCCAGAACGGGAAGCCGAGGGCGATGCGGTCGCGCGCGAGAGCCACGCCGGTCAGCTCACCGGACGCAGCAAGGCCTTCGACGATGTTGTCGAGTGCCGGCCAGCTATGCGTTGTGTCCTGAGTGCCTGTCATCTCGCTCGGGCGTTTCCCTGCTTCTATCCTTCTTTACTATCGGAAGCGGGCGTGCGGCCTGAGTCTCCCCGGCGTTTCAGTTCTCATACACACCCTCAAAGGCCGCGAAGCAGAGTGCGCCAGCTATAGTGCTGGCATGAGCTTCACCGACCGACTCTGGCAGGACATTCGACCGATCTACGAGGCGATCCTCGCACATCCCTTCCTGGGGGAGCTGTCTGACGGCAGCCTGACCCGCGACCGCTTCGTCTTCTACATGCAGCAGGACTCGCTCTATCTGCAGGATTTCGCCCGCGCCCTCGGCCAGGTTGGTGTGCGCGCGCCGGATGCTTCGACGGCGAAGGCGTTCTTCGATTTCGCGTCGGTCGCGGTCTCCGTCGAGCAGGGGCTGCACGAGAGCTACTTCCAGGAGTTCGGCGCCAGCGCATCGGCGGAGAGAGCGCCTGCCTGCTTCGCCTATACGAACTACATGCTGGCGACCACGGCAAACGGCTCCTACGCCGAGGCGCTGGCTGTGCTGCTGCCCTGCTTCTGGATCTATCGCGAGGTCGGCAACTACATCTACAAGAGTGCGGCGGCGGGCCTCGATGCGAACCCGTACCGCCGCTGGATCGAGACCTACGCAGGTGAGGGCTACAACGAGGCCGTCGAGCGAGCGATCTCGCTGACGAATGCGGCAGCCGATACGGCGACAGAAGCAGAACGAGGTCGCATGGCCACGGCCTTCCGCCGCTCGTCGCAGCTCGAGTGGATGTTCTGGGACAGCGCCTACCGGCTGGAGACGTGGCCGGTCTGAACCTCAGGCGGGCGCGACCAGCTCGATGCTCGTGATGCTCTTGGCGTTGCGGCCGATCAGCTTGTCATAAGGGACCACTAACCGGAATGAGCCATCCTCCTCCGGCACGAGGACGACGGCGGCGTTCATGAAGCGCGGCTCGATCTCGCCGCCCGCAATGACGGTCGCGTAGCCGTCATTGCTCCGCGCGACGATCGCCTTGTTGATGAAGTCCTCATTCACCGCCGGGTCCATCACCGGCTCGGCGCGTTCGAGCAGGGACCAGAGGGGGACGCCACGGTAGGTGCGTGAGGGCACAACGCTGCCGCCGGCCCGGGGCGTCGGCTGGGTCGTCACCTCGATGAGGTCCGCGTCGGTGACGTCGCCCGCTTCGAGCGTGTACGGCTGTGCAACGAGGCCGCCGATGCTTACCGGCCCGGCGCTGTGCTCTCCCGCCGGCGCTGAGCCGGCCGTCGCGATCGTTACGTCCGCCACGCCCATGATCGAGCGGCCGCCCAGGTCATCGCCGGGGACGATCAGCCGAACGCCGACGTTCAGCGGCTCGCCGTCCTGCTCGAAGGCAAGCATGACGCGCTTGTCGGTGAACCGCGGCGCGACTTCGGCGAAGGCAACGACGACGCTGACGCCATCGGCAGCGGTCACCACGAAGTAGTGGTCGCCGAGGCCGCCGCCCTGGGTGTTCTTGCCGATCAGGCCGGCGGCGCGGGCGTAGTCGATGAAGTGGACGCC
>JBFWZE010000171.1:0-3854 GCA_050185685.1 Dehalococcoidia bacterium | reverse complement strand
GTACTCAGCTTGACATTAGTCAATCATTGACTCATCATGCGGCCACTATGCCGAAGGTCAAGACGTTTCTCACCCCCGCCGAGTACGCCGTCCTGGGGATGGTCCGTAAGAAGCCCACCTACGGGTACGAGCTGAAGCAGCAGTTCAGCGGCAAGCACGGCCTCGCCCGCGTCTGCCCGATCGAGCCGGCGATGGTCTACGCGATCCTCAAGTCGTTATCGGGCCTCGAGCTGGTCGACGGCGAGTGGGACAACACCACGTATCCGCCGAAAGCGATCTACTCCGCCACCGAAGCGGGCGACCTCGAGTTCGAGCGCTGGCTGCTCCGGCCGGTAGGGCGAATTCGCGAGGTGCGCCTCGATTTCCTGATCAAGCTGTACTTCCTCCTCGAGCAGGACCCGGCGCAGGCGCGCGACCTCATCGAGGCGCAGATCGAGGTCTGTAACGAGTACGCAGCAGCGATTGCCGAGGAGCAGACCGAGGTCTTGCCCGATAGCTTCGACGCCATGGTCCTCGAATCGAAGTCTTCGGCCGCACGCATCACGAGGGAGTGGCTGGAGCTTTCTCTCAATACCCTTACTACCGGCAGCAGGAAGGAATAATGGAGCACATGAAGCGACTTCTCCGGGGAGCCCTCGGCCTTATCGTCCTCACCGGACTGGCGCTCGGTCTTTTGGCCTGTGGCGACGATGCCGGACCGAATCCGACGCCCGCGGCCGGCGCGCCGGCGGCAACCGCAACGCCGGGCGTAACCGGCAATATCACGGTCTTCGCCGCTGCGTCCCTGACCGACGCCTTCAACGAGCTGGCAACCGAGTTTAAAAAGGCAAACCCGGGTGTCGGCGAGATCAGCTTCAACTTCGCCGGCAGCTCCGCTCTTCGGACGCAGCTCGAGCAGGGCGCTCGCGCCGAGATCTTCGCCAGCGCCGACACGGTGCAGATGGATGCGGCGAAAAAGAGCGGTGTCGTCAGCGGCGGCGACAAGATTTTCGCCCGCAACTCCCTCGTGATCATCACGCCCAAGTCGAACCCGGGTAGGGTCGCTGCGCCGGTTGACCTCAAGAAGAGCGGGCTCAAGCTCGTGCTCGCGGCGCCAGAGGTGCCGGTCGGGAACTACGCCCGCCAGATGTTCACAAAGATGGACGCCGACCCGGCATACGGCGCCGGCTTCAACGACGCCGTGCTCAAAAACGTCGTCTCGAATGAGGCGAACGTGAAGCAGGTCGTCGCCAAGGTAGAGCTCGGCGAGGCCGACGCCGGCGTCGTCTACGGCACGGACGTCACTGCCTCCGTCGCCCCGAATCTGAACAAGATCGAGGTCCCGGCGGCCCTGAACGTCATCGCCGAGTACCCCATTGCCCTCACGAAAGACGCGAGGAACACAAAGGCCGGACAGGCGTTCATTGACTTTATCTTCTCTTCGGCCGGGCAGACGATCTTGAAGAAGTACGGCTTCCAGGGCGTATAGCCGGCAGACGAACAAGGCGGCCTTCGCACGAATCGCCTGTCGGCGCGACAATGCCTCTCAAGGTCTACTCGTAGCGAGGGAACGTGACTTCGACAACCGCACCCGTTCGCGTCCCGCGCCGCAACCTCGGCGGCGGTATCGATATTCTCGTCGCCTTCATCCCGGCAGCGGGTCTCTTCGTCGCGTTCCTCTTCCTGCCGCTGGCCGCGATGACCTGGCGCGCGATCGACAGCGGTGAGGTCCAGAACAACATCACGTCCGACTTCGTGCTCGACGCGATGCGTCTTAGCGCCATTACGAGCACGATCACGCTGGTGCTGGCGGTGCTCCTCGGCACGCCGCTCGCCTACCTCCTCGCGCGCAAGACCTTTCCGGGCAAGATCCTCGTCGACCTGCTGATCGACCTGCCGATGGTGCTGCCGCCAACCGTCGCCGGCGTCGCGCTCCTCGTGGCATTCGGCCGCCGCGGCACGCTGGGGCAGCATTTCGATGACTGGGGCATCGAGCTCGCCTTCACCGGTACAGCGGTGATCATGGCGCAGCTTTTCGTCGCCGCACCGTTCTACGTCCGCACCGTCAAAGCGGGTTTCGAGAGTGTCGACCCCCAGTTCGAGGGCGTCGCGTCCACCCTCGGCGCCGGGTCATTCCGGATCTTCCGTACGATTTTATTACCGCTCTGCTGGCCCTCAATCGTCGCGGGGTCGATCTTGTGCTGGGCCCGCGCACTGGGCGAGCTGGGCGCGACGCTGATCTTCGCCGGTAACTTCCAAGGCCGCACTCAGACGATGCCGCTGGCGATCATTGGCGTGTTCGACGCGGGCAGGACGATCAACGTCGCGATTGCGCTCTCCGTCATCCTCGTTGCCGCGGCCGGCGTGCTCCTGATCCTGCTACGCGTGCTGACGCGCGGCAGCAACCGGCCGCTGGGGCTCTGACGTGCTGGCGGTCGACTTCAAGAAGACGGTAGGCAGCTTCGAGCTCGCGCCGAGGTTTACTGCCGAGCAGGAGCTGGTCGTGCTTTTCGGACCGTCAGGCTCCGGGAAGTCGCTGACGCTGCGGACGATTGCCGGCCTCATGCGCCCCGACTCCGGCCGCATCGAGCTGCCGGAGCAGGTCGTCTTCGCGTCGGAGCAGGGCATCGACGTCCCGGCGCGCCTCCGAAACGTCGGCTACGTCGTGCAGGACCTGGCCCTCTTCCCCCATATGACGGTCGCCGAGAACATCGCCTACCCGCTGGCCGGCTGGACGAGGCAGCAGCAACGCGACCGCGTCGCCGAGCTGGTGGCGCTGCTCGGCCTCGACGGGCTGGAGCAGCGGCTGCCGCGGGCGATCTCCGGCGGCCAGCAGCAGCGCGTTGCCCTCGGCCGCGCCCTTGCGGCTCGCCCCGGCGTCTTGCTCCTGGACGAGCCGTTCACTGCGCTCGACGGCCCGGTGCGGAACCTGCTGCGGCGCGAAGTCGCCCGCCTGAAGCAGCAGCTCAACCTGGCAGCGCTGTTTGTGACCCACGATCTGCAGGAAGCCTTCGCGCTGGCCGACCAGATCGCAATCTACGATCAGGGGCGTGTCCTCCAGTTCGGGCCGCGGGAGCGTATCTTCCGCTACCCCGCCTCTGCCCGCGTCGCCGAGCTGCTCGACGCCCGCAACATCTTCCCGGGGACGGTGCGAGCGAAGACTTCAGCGTGGATCGAGGTTGAAACGCCCGACTTCATCGCGAGGGCGCGCCCCGACGCCGAGGTCGAAGTCGGCGACGCGGTCTGGCTGAGCATCCGGCCTGAGCACGTGATCATCCAGCGCCACGACCACGAATCCGTCGACACCGTGCTCGAGGTCGAGATCGAGGACGAGCTGGCGACGGGCAACAACCACCGCCTCTACCTCCGCGTCCTGCGCGATGGGGAGCCGTCGTCAACCCTGATCGAGGGCGACGTGCCGGCGCATCCCTACAGCGTCATGGGCATCGCGTCCCGGCGTCGCTGGCGGGTAAGTCTCAGCCTCGACGAGACCGTCGTGATCCCGGGTCGCCCGGCGCCTATTTGAGGCTCTGGGTGTCGCGCGAATCTGTACGGGCCCAGCATGCTGGGCCAGTACAGATTCGCTACGAAGGACTTCTCGTGTCGCTTCAGCCTGCGGGCTAGCTCCAGCCCGCTACGAGCGGCGGCGGCGGTAGCAGGCCAAGAACCTTCTCCGACCATGCGCCGGTCTGCATGATCTCGTAGTCCTTGCGGGGGCCGCCCACGAGCTGGATGCCCAGCGGCAGGCCTGCCGGCGAAAGCCCCGCGTTGAGATTGACCTCCGGGTAGCCCAGGAAGGTCCAGGGCTGTAGCAGGGAGGCGTCGCCGGTCGTGTGCAGGCCCTCCGGCGCATGTCCCGGTGCCGTCGCCATGAT
>JBFWZE010000170.1:0-7202 GCA_050185685.1 Dehalococcoidia bacterium | reverse complement strand
GCCGAAGTTGTTGCAGCCGAGACCGACTACGGACACCTGCAGGCCGGAGTTGCCGAGGTTCCTGTACTCCATGTCGTAACCTTTCCTGTTCTAGAAAACGTGGGTATGTGACGCGGGGCACATTATAACGCGCAGTACACGTTAAGGTTCAGGCGCTCACACATCCGGGGATTCGTGACCGAGAATATTATCGTGAGCGAAACGAACGAACCGTGGTTTGGCATGTCGGCGGCGCTGACTGAAACCGGTGTCTTTCCCTACGACCGCGGAGTTGGTTCGGTCGAGGTCGACTCCGGTCGAATCATCTGGCGCCGTCGTAGTTCGGGCCTGCTCAGTCTTCTTAAACCGCGACTCGTGACAATCGAGCTCCCGAACGACGTCCTCATCGAGCGCAGCGAGGTCTGGTACCAGCGAGGAAAGCGGACGTTCAGGGCGAAGGGCGTCCGCATCGAGACATCAGACAAAATTTACACGCTGCGTGCGGGCCGTGGTGCCCGACTGGAATCGAACGTCGAAATGACGGACCGCCTCTACCGCAATTTGATTTCAGTGACCTCCGGAAGGCTGCGTTAATGCAGATGGGTACGGGCGCGGGGCAATCTTCCGAGGAGCCGGCGAGTTTCCCGGCGTGCCTGTCAAAGGGATGGTTTCTTGGCAGGTATGGACCGGGAGTGGCCGTAGTCAGGGGAGGGAAGCTGACCTGGACTTCAGCCTATCCAGCCTTTGTCAGGCGCTGGATGGCAATTCCGAGGATCCCGGATGAGGTGGAAATTCCAATCGATGAGGACACGCGATGCGAGCTGTTACGGGCGTTTCTCCACACGAGAGTCGAGATCCAGTCGGGAAAAACTACCTATGCCTTCACATTCGCTGGTTCCAAAGGGTGGCACGCTCACCCCGACGAGACTGAGCGTCTGTTCATACGAATCATGAGCGCAAAGGAAAGGGCAGGGCCAGCTTAACTGCGGTGCCTGCCCTTTCCGCAACTTCGCCTTTACCGGCTCATCTTGCTGTAGCGGCTCACTGCGAGGGGCCCGAAGATCGCGCAGAAGACGATGACCCAGCCGATCGTCAGCAGCACCGGGTGGTCCGCCGGGAAACCCGAGGTCGCGTACGGGTTGGGGTTGCCCCAGAGGTCCCGCAGGGAGGCTGTGAGGGCGCTCACCGGGTTCCATTCGGCAATCACGTCCAGCGGGCTCGCGAGCGTCGATGGCGGCACGAAGACGTTCGAGAGGAAGGTCAACGGCAGGACGACGATGAAGCCGAGCTGCTGCGCCACCTCGACGGTCGGGACGGCCGTGCTCAGCCAGATGCCGATCCAGGACATCGCGAAGGTGAACATGATCAGCAGGCCGATGCCGGCGAGGAGCTCGAGGACGCCGGTGTGAACGGTCCAGCCGACGAAGAGGCCGCTGATCATCAGGACCATCAGGATGAAGGTCTGGTAGACCGCGTCGGCAATCGCGCGGCCGGTGAGCACGGCGGAACGCGCCATCGGCAGGGAGCGGAAGCGGTCGATGATGCCCTTGTTGATGTCGTCGGTCATGCCGACGGCGGTGGTGATCGCTGCGAATGCGATCGTCTGGGCGAAGATGCCGGGCAGGAGGAACTCCTTGTAGGAGCCGCCGCCCGGCAGGGGAATCGCGCCGCCGAAGACATAGGCGAACAGCAGCACGAACATGATCGACTGCATCACGGCGAAGATCGCCAGCTCCGGGATGCGGGGGATTCGCTTGAGGTTGCGCCAGGCGATGATCAGGCCGTCGCGGATCGCGCCGGGCATCACGCCGCCGCTGTGCGGTGCTTCGCTGGTTGCGGGTACCGAGGTCATGCGTGGCTCCTAACTGCCGCTTCGACGCCGTTGTTGCCGACGCCGTCCGCTGCTTCGTGGCCGGTGAGGGTGAGGAAGACGTCATCAAGGGTCGGGCGGCGGAGGCCGATGTCCTCGACCACCACGCCCGCGTCGTCGAGGTCACGGACGACCTGGATGAGCTGACGGGCGCCTTCGAGTGCGGGCATGGTGATCCGCCGTGAATCGTGCTCGACGTGAGGCTCGCCGCCGCAGACACGCGCCATGATCTCGGCGGCCGTTGCGACCTGGTCGTGCTGGTCAACGGTCACCTCGATGCGCTCACCGCCGACGCTCGACTTCAGCTCGGTCGCCGTGCCCTGCGCGATGACCTTGCCGTGGTCGACGACGGCGATGCGGTCGGCGAGCTCGTCTGCTTCTTCGAGGTACTGCGTGGTGAGGAGCAGCGTCGTGCCCTGCTGCACGAGGCCGCGGATCACCTCCCAGAGTCCGAGGCGGCTGCGAGGGTCGAGGCCGGTGGTCGGCTCGTCGAGGAAGAGCAGCTTCGGCCGTCCGATCAGCGCGCTCGCGAGGTCGAGACGGCGGCGCATACCGCCCGAGTAGGTCTTTACGGTGCGCCCGGCGGCATCCGTCAGCTCGAACTGGGCGAGCAGCTCGTCGGAGCGGCGCTTTGCTTCGCTTGCAGGCAGCTGGTAGAGCTGGCCGAACATGCGCAGGTTTTCGCTACCGGTCAGGTTCTCATCGACGGCAGCGTACTGGCCGGACAGGCCGATGATCTTGCGCAGCGCATCGGCCTGGCGTACCACGTCGAAGCCGGCGACGGTTGCGTGGCCGGCGTCCGGGCGCAGCAGCGTAGCGAGGATGCGGACGGTCGTCGTCTTGCCCGCGCCGTTCGGCCCGAGGAGGCCGAGGACAGTACCTTCTTCTACCTCGAGGTTCAGGCCGTCCAGGGCGCGAACCTCGCTCTTTCCGGACCGATAGAGCTTTACGAGCCCTTCGGCAGTAATGACATTCATGCCTTGTCCTCTCGTTACCAGGTGGGCGTCACTCCAGTGTAGGGGCGCTGCTGGGGCGATAAAGCAGACGAAAGTCGGACTTGTGCCCTGCGATTTTCTCGCTCATGCAGACAACCTGTATTTCCAGAGTGAATTTAGAACATGCTATCGCATGACATTGGGTGAAAAAAGGACTTCTGCGTCCGCGATTGAAAGCTTCCTGACAACGGTATGTCAGGGTGATGTCAGGAATGCGCCGAGCCGATAAGCCTGTCGACGATGCGATAGACCACCCAGAGGCTGAGTGCTCCACTCGTGTTTGCGAGGAGGTCCCAGGATGTGTCGTCCGTGGGGCCGTGCAGGATGTCGATCCGCGTGCCGAGGAGCTCGACCAGCTCAACGCCGACGCCGAGCATGCTGACCACGGCGTAGAGGCTCACGACCTCGAGCAGCGGCGTCAGCTTCAGCCCGGCGCTGCTGTAGATAGCCAGCCAGAGAAAGCCGCAGAAGAGGCCGCCGCCAAAGTGCTTCACGAAGCCGGTATCGCGGCCCTCGATCTGTGGCGATGGGAGCAGAATGCAGACGACCAGCACGATCACACCGGCAACGAGCAGGTACCGGGACGTCTGCGCAGCGTGAGACGCCCCGGGCGTTGCCTCCCTCGCCGTCACTGCGTTCCCGCGGACTGTCTGATGCACTCCAGGAGCGTGTCGCGTTCCTTCTCTGTCAGGCCGTACTCGCTCTCGCCGGTGCCGGCGACCTGGGTTGCCACGACAAGGACCTTCGCCGAGAGCTCTTCGCACTCCGCGTTCGACGGCCCGCTATTGGTGCCGGTGGGGCGAAAGACGATGATGAGGATGGCAATGACGGCGATCAGGCCCAGTGCTGGCAGCAGTCGTTTCAGCGTTGATTCCCCGAGCCGCTCAAGCGATCTCGCGGGCGCCTTCGACAACGCGAGTGACGGTGAAGACACCGTGGATGCCTTCCATCTTCGCCAGCAGTCGGGCAAGCTGCTCGACGCCCGTGGTTTCGAGCGTGATCGAGACGGTGACGGTGTGGTCGGCGTGCTCGTGGGTGCGAACGCCCTGCATGTTGACCTTCTCGTCGGCCACGATCGCGGTCAGGTCGCGCAGCAGGCCGACGCGGTCCCAGGCTTCGACCCGAATGGCGACCGGGAACATCTGGCCGCGAGTACCCCATTCGACGTCGACGATGCGCTCTTTCTCGGTGCTGTTCGTGACGTTGTGGCAGTCACTGCGGTGGACGGTGACACCGCGGGCGCGCGTGACGTAGCCGACGATGTCGTCGCCCGGCACCGGCGTACAGCAGCGGGCGATCTGGGTGAGGACGTCACGCGTTCCCATGACCTTGATCGCGTCGCCGTAGGTGGTCGTCTTCGTCGGCGCTTCGGTCGGCAGCTCTTCCGGCTCGGCCTTGTGGGTGAGCAGGCCGATGCGGCCGGACACCTGGTTGAGGCTGATGCCTCCGAAGCCAATCGAGGCGTAGAGGCTCTCGGCGTCTTCGAGCTTGAACCATCGCACCAGCTCGGTGAGGTACTCCGCGACGTTTACGCCGAGGCGCTTCAGCTCGCGCTCGAGCATTTCACGCCCGCGCATGACGTTCTCGTCGTGCTCCTGGCGCTTGAACCACTGGCGGATCTTGCCGCGCGCGTTGCCAGTCTTGACATAACCGAGGTTCGGGTTGAGCCAGTCACGCGAAGGGCCGCGGGAGCCGCGCGAGGTGACGATTTCGACGACATCGCCGTTCTGCAGCTTGTAAGTCAGCGGCACCAGCCGGCCGTTTACGCGGGCTCCGACGCAGTGGAAGCCGATGTCGGTGTGAATGCGGAAGGCGAAGTCGATCGGCGTCGCGCCGGCAGGGAGGTCCTTGATTTCACCCTTCGGCGAGAAGACGAAGACCTGGTCGCGGAAGAGGTCGGTCTTGATCAGGTCGACAAACTCTTCGGCCTCGGCGGTCTCTCGCTGCCAGTCGAGGAGCTGACGCAGCCAGGTGATGCGCTCCTCGAAAACGTTGTCGTGACGGCCGCCTTCCTTGTAGCGCCAGTGTGCGGCGACGCCGTACTCGGCAGTGCGGTGCATCTCGTAGGTGCGGATTTGCACCTCAAGCGGCCGGGCGCCGGGGCCCATGACGGTTGTGTGCAGCGACTGATAGACGTTCTCGCGCGGGTTAGCGATGTAGTCGTCGAACAGACCCGGCAGCGGCCGCCACAGCCCGTGGACGATGCCGAGGGCGTGGTAGCAGTCGGTGACGGTGTCGACGGTGATCCGAATCGCCATCAGGTCGTAGATGTCGTTGAACGACTTCCCCATCTCCTGATACTTCATCATCTTCCGGTGAATGCTGGAGATGTGCTTGGCGCGGCCGGACAGCTCAGCCTGCACGCCCTGACGGGTCAGCTCGTAACGCAGTAGCTTCGTGACCTGCTCGACGTAGCGTTCGCGGCTCTCGCGGCTGACCGTGAGCAGACCGACGATCGTCTGGTAGGACTCGGGCTCGAGGTACTGGAAGCAGAGGTCCTGCAGCTCATCGGCGATCTGACCGAGGCCGAGGCGGTGGGCAAGCGGCGCGTAAATCTCCATCGTCTCGCGGGCGATGCGCACCTGCTTCTGCCGCGGCAGCGCGTCCAGCGTGCGCATGTTATGCAGGCGGTCGGCGAGCTTGATGATGACGACGCGGATGTCCTCCGCCATTGCCATGAACATCTTGCGAAGGCTGTCCGCCTGGGTTGAATCCTCGAAGGTGTGGTCTTCGTGACGCAGCAGGGCGATGCGGTTCAGCTTTGTGACGCCTTCGACCAGCCGCGCCACGTCCTCGCCGAAGCGGTGACTGAGGTCTTCGAGTGAGACGCCGCAGTCTTCGACGACGTCATGCAGCAGGGCAGCAGCGATCGCTGCGCCATCGAGGTGCAGCTCTGCCACCGTGAAGGCGGCGTCGATCGGGTGGATGATGTAAGGGTCGCCCGAAGTACGCATCTGGCCTTCGTGGCACTGGGCGGCGAAGGTGTATGCGTCCTCGATCAGGCGCGCGCGTTCCGGCGGTATCGTCTCACCCGCTCGGGCGAGGAGGTCACTCGCGGTAGGAACTGCGGTTGTCGCCATATGTTCTACCAATAAAATACCACAGGGTTTCACCTTCGCTTTTGCTGAAACCCCCGGACGGCAGCCTCCATCCGTGCCATGAGCTCCGAGTCGAGGACAAACGCGTCTCGCCTTTCAAGAAGCCGCCCAAGAGTGCCGACGTGATTCAACGCGAGTGCTTCCTCTGCAACCTGGGCAGCGATCGCAGCGTCGCCCCATATGGCCAGCGCGTAGCCCGCTTCGCGCCGGACATCTGCGTCAGGTGTGATGGCGTGTAGGTCGCGTATCGCTGCTTCAACTCGCGGTGTGGGGAATGCTTCGAGCGTAACGACCACGGTCCACCTTTCGATCGCAGTCAGGCTCGGATTCCAGAGCTGATCAAGAAGCAACGCAATGATCCGGTAAAGCTCCGGTGATGGACTTCGACGTAGATGACGCTCCATAAAAGCGAGCGCCATGAAGCGCTCCGAGTCGGCTCGAGGCGCCTCGATGAGCGGTATGACGAGGTGCCATAGTGCTGCTGGGTTGAACGGCAACAGATGCTGGAGGAGCCAGCTTCGAGCAGCTGGGGTGAGGTCCGGCCATATCTGCTCGAGCGTCTGCCGATCGTCATCCGTCAGAACATGGTGGGTGGCTGCGAGCTGATTCAGTCTTTCCAGGAGCTCATCTAATTCCACGGATTGCCCTATATTTTTCAGCTTCGATTAGCCTGCCAGGCCCTGGCCGAAGCCAGATTAGTTCACTGTGGGGTAGCAACATTCGTGAAGATTCGGCGTTTCCCCTATAGGCTGGATCGCCATATAGTAAACACGTCTTTCCGCGGACGAATCTCAACAGGAAAGACGCGAGGCAGGGAAGTCTCGATGTACCACATAGTCTTCTTGATGCTTTCGGCGACAGTGCTTGGCATGGGCTGGATGCTTGTCCATTCCGCGCCGCCGCTGATTTCGCGAATTCTGCCCCGGACGCTAACGTTCATCGTGGGCAGCTTTCTCGCCCTCTTCGGCGCCTTTGGTGCATTCATGGACGCGTATTACCTGCGAGATGCCTCTGGCGTCTTCGGTTGCTTCGTTATGATCGTGGTCGGGACGTGGTTCATGCTTGCGCCGAGTGCGGGCAATCGCGGCACGTATCGCGATGAGCAGCTGATGAAGCGCATATTCATCATGCTCAGCTTTGTGTTCATCGTGATTACCTGTGCGCTCTACCTGCCGCAGTACCGCGCGGTCGCGATTTTGAATCTGCTGATGGTCACGGCCGGCCTCTGGTTCACGGCCAACTACTTCAAAGAAGTGGATA
>JBFWZE010000169.1:5673-7281 GCA_050185685.1 Dehalococcoidia bacterium | reverse complement strand
TCGACGAGCTGAGGGACGACGACCTGGCGCGCCGGATTATTGAAGGCCTGCCCGGCGCCAATGAGGAAGCTGACGGCGAGGATCTGCCACGGCGCGACAACTCCCAGCACAGTGAGCAGCCCGAGGACCGCAGCGAGGACTGCCTGGAAGATCTGCGTGCCGATAAGGAGCCGCCGCAGGTCGACGCGGTCGGCGATCGCACCGCCGAAGAGCGAGAAGACGAGGCCCGGAAGCGAGATCGCGAGGCCTGCGTACGCGAGATAGACGGCGTTATCGTTCGTGACGTCGTAGATCAGCCAGCCCGTGGCGATCGTCACGATCTGCTGGGCGCTGTTCGCGGCGATGCTGCCGTAGAAGAAGTTGCGGAACTGCGTGAAGCCCAGGGCCGGCGCTGCACGTCGAAACGCGCTGCTTCGAGCGGGCGCTTCCTCTCGAAGGAGCGTTGCCGTCCCGGCTGTCTGCGATTCCCGTGTCGAGTCCAGAAGCCACCCCTTTGGACACGCCTGCAGCGGAGGCTCCGCCATCGGTCGTGCTGAGACCGAGCGCGGAGATGCTCAGGTTCAAGGTCGTTGCAGAGTGTACCATTTGCAGCGAACGTTAACGTTAGAGTGCTGACTATTCGGAGGCGAAGCGCGAGCCGGGCGCCCTCATCTCCACACTGAAAACAGGCCATTCGGCCCTGTCAGCGAATCGTTGCCTGAGCAACTATCTAGCTCGCCCAGCGTTAAGGGAGAGGCCCGACTCGCAGCTGGACTGGGAGCGGGTAGTAGTCGCGGCAATCGTCGCAAGGAGCCTGGCAATGACCACCGAGCTCAGCCGTCCCGAGCAATTCCTCGCACTCGTCGACAAGGACCAGGGCACGGTCGACCGCAGGATTTTCTCGGACCAACGCATCTTCGAGCTGGAGATGGAGCGCATCTTCGCCCGCGCCTGGAACTTCATGGCGCACGACTCGCAGATCCCCAACCCCGGCGACTTCTTCCTCAGCTTCATCGGCGAGGACCGCGTCATCGTCGTCCGCGACAACGACGGCCTGCCCCAGGTGCTCGTCAACAGCTGCCGCCATCGCGGCAACGCTGTCTGCCGCGCCGAGGAAGGACACGCGTCTTCCTTTATGTGCACCTACCACGGCTGGACCTTCGACCTGCAGGGCAAGCTCGTCGGCGTACCGGGCTTCAAGGAGGTCTATCACGAGGAGCTCGACCGCGAGAACTGGGGCCTGATCAAGGCGGCGAAAGTCGACACCTACAAGGGCTTCATCTTCGCCACGATGGACGAGCACGCTCCCGGCCTGTTCGAATACCTCGGCGAGGTCGGCCGCCTGGGGCTCAATCTGCTCGCCGAGCGCGGCTCAATGAAGGTGATGCCGGGCATCCAGAAGTACACGATCCCCTGCAACTGGAAGTTCGCCGCCGACAACGTCTGGGACTTCTATCACGCCCGCCTCAGCCACGCATCCGCCAGCCTCTCAGGCTACAACCGCGGCGGCCTTCAGCTCGGCAAGGCGGACGACCTCGCACGCCCCTTCCAGACCATCCTCGGCGAGTACGGCCACGCGATCGGCGGGCCGAAGGACAGCCCGGAGCAGCGCGCCGACCGCCTCAAGCG
>JBFWZE010000169.1:1690-5573 GCA_050185685.1 Dehalococcoidia bacterium | reverse complement strand
CGCGCCGTCGACTTCTACAGCAACGTCGTCGGACTCGATGTGAAGCGCAAGGGCATCGATGTCGCCTTCCTCGGCCGCCGCACCGACACCTCGCACGAGCTGGCGCTGTTCGCGATGGATCCCGCCGCGGAAGGACCGGACAAGAGCCGCGTCGGCATGTACCACATGGCCTGGGAGGTCGATTCGTTCGAGGCGCTGAAGGCGATCCATGAGCGGATCGTCGCCAGCGGCGTGCGCATCGGCGGCTACAGCCCGGCGCCGAACCAGGCGAACGTCATGTTCTTCGACCCGGATGGCAATGAGAACGAGGCGCTCTGGGAGCCAACACCGGAACAGCTCGAAGCAGCGAACGCAGCCGGCGGTGTGCCGAAGCTCGTGGAGATGAACTGATGTCAATATTCGATCACCTCGAGCAGGCGCCGGCCTCCGGCAAGGCGGACCGCGTCGTCATCTTGCTGCACGGCTACGGCAGCAATAAGGAGAAGGCCTTCGAGCAGGCGCCCTGGGTGGCAGCCGCGTTCCCCGGCGCCCAGATCTACAGCGCCGACGGCACCTTCCCCTACATTGGCATCCTCGACCCCAAGAGCCCCAACATGAACGACGAGCCCACCGAGGGACGCCGCGTCTGGTACCACCGCTACTCAGAGGCGACGCGGCAGGAGGGCCTCGCCGAGACGCGCGAGAAGCTCGACGCCTACATCGATGAGTGCGCCGAGGCTGCAGGCGTCGCCCGGGAGCGCGTTGCCGTCATCGGGTTGTCGCAGGGGGCGATCACGCTGCTGAACAGCGTCCCGTTCATCGAGCGGCCGTTCGGCGCCGCGATCTGCCACAGCGGATACCTGTTCTCGCCGGACTCGCTGGCGCAGCGGCAGGAGCAACTCGCCGAGTTCAAGGCTGCCGTCGTCGGCAGGACGCCGGTCTGCTCGATCCACGGCTACCTCGACCACACGCTGCCCTGGCAGACCCACCTCGAGGCCGCGAACCTCTTCGACGAGAGCGGCATCCCGGTCGAGTTCCACCTCCTCAGCGGCGTCAAGCACGCCGAGTTCGAGCCGCGCTCCCAGCAGATCGCGATCGAGTACATCGGGCGAACGCTGGAGTAAGGGCCTCGGTTTCGCTTCGTTCGCAGGCGAGCTAGACTTTAAGGGTGAGCGCCGACCGCTACGGCTTCAGACCCATGCCCGATGAAGGGCTGACAATTCGGCAGAAGCTGGCGATCCTCGCCGTCGCCATAATCACCGTCGTCACCTCGATGACGATAGCTTTCAGCTGTCAGCTGAGCGCGGAGACCAACCGCTACGACCGTCTCTGGTCGGCGAAGTGGCAGTGGCCAGAGCGTTATCACCTTCTCGCTGCGAATGAAGATGCCGACGCATGGGAGATCTGGTTCGAAGCGCCGAACCGCTGGCTCGTTAAGCAGCCCGGCGGCTTTCAGGTCTCGGACGGGACAACCGTCTCCACGTATGTGGCCGACGGCAACTTCTACTCGCGGAACCCCGTCAATCAGACGTACATCGACGTCGGCATCGGCCCGCTCGGACCGCGTGACCCGCAGGAGCTGAAACGCCTCCTGCGCAGCGCCGAAGACATTGGCTCCGGCTGGTCGGTGGAAAATGGCACCTATCTCGGGCAGGACATCGACATCGTGCAGATGGGACGAGCCACTGTTGGCAAGAACGGGATCGTCCGCACCCTCATCGTCGACCCGAAGCGGATGGTCCTGCTGCGAGAGGCGCTCAGCGATCTCGACGGCAACGAGACCTACATCGAGGCCACCAGCGTGGAGTACGACGTCACAGCGCCGGACGGCACCTTCGTCTTCTCGCCGCCGGAGGGCTCCTGCCTCAAGGCGTCGTCGACTGCGCCCTGCCGGCCGTAGAATCGGCGCATGACTACCGACGTTCACGTACTACGCGTCTTCACCGACGCCGAGGGGCGCTTCGGCAACCTCCTCGGCGTCGTGCTCAACACGGCTTCGTTTAGCAACGACCAGCGGCAGGCGATCGCAGCCGAGCTGGGCTACAGCGAGACCGTCTTCGTCGACGACGTCGCGTCGGCGTCGCTGCGCATCTTCACACCGAAGACCGAACTGCCACTCGCCGGGCACCCGCTCGTCGGCACTGCCTGGCTGCTGGGCAAGCTCGCCGGCGCCCCGGTCGACACGCTTCGGCCGCAGAAGGCAGCGCCCGTCGCGACCTGGCAGGACGACAGCGGCACCTGGATCCGCGCTCGAGTCTCCGACGCGCCGGACTGGGGCTTCGTCCAGCTCGATACGCCGGCGGCAGTCGAAGCGCTGCCGGTGCCACCAGGCCCCGAGTACGTGCACCACAGCTTCTGGGCCTGGATTGACGAACCCGAAGGCAACCTCCGCGCCCGCGTCTTTGCCTCCTGGGCCGGCGTACCCGAGGACCCCGCGACCGGCTCCGCCGCCCTGAGACTCGTCGACCAGCTGCAGCGTCCGATCCGCATCCTCCAGGGCCAGGGCTGCATCATCCAGGCCCGCCCCAACAGCGACGGCACCGCAGAGGTCGGCGGCTTCGTCATCGAGGATGAGATGCGCCACCTCGCCTGAGACCCTTCGACATCGGAGCCGCATCAATGTTTGTGTTCAAGACAAAAGGTATTAGCCCGGGTTGGAAGGGCAGAGCCCTCCCGGGGTGTGGGGTGTCCCCACTTCACAAATAAAATACGCGAGCAGCGAAGCGGTGCGATGCGCTGGGGGTGGCGCCCGTCTGTGACATCAGCAGCACTCTCACGCGAGGACGGCGCCTCAAGGCTCACGAACAGTCCTGCCTGCTCAATGCCGTCGCGTCTCCTCAGGCCGCTTCGACCTGGACAAGGACCGTTCCTCGGCTAACGGCGTTGGTTGACAGCATCTGCCCCGGGTCTAGAATTGACCGCGCCCGGCTCGTAACGGCCGTTGTGCTTTTGCCGGGCAGGTGAATCGAAGCATTTAGGAGTAAGCAACCATGGGACGAGAGCTCATACAGGAACCCGGTAGCCACGGCCTCACGGACGAACAGATCGTCCACATCCCCGGCCTCGAGAGCCGCTGGGTGCGCCTCGAGAACGGCGCGAAGGCCCACTACGTCACGTCGGGCGAGACCGGCCCGGCGGTGATTCTGCTGCACGGCGGCATCGTCGGTTCGTCCGGCACCGCGGGCTGGCGGTTCATGGCGCCCTTCCTCGGCGCCAACGGCTTCCGCGTCTACTGCCCGGACCAGCCCGGCTACGGCTGGGCGGACACCCGCGAGGAGTACTGGCCGAAGAACGGCGTTCAGAGCTACGTCGAGTTCGTGCGCATGTTCGCCGACGCCCTCGGCATCGACAAGTTCCACCTCGCCGGCAACTCGATGGGCTGCGGTCACACGATCTACTTCGCGGTGAACCACCCGGAGCGCCTGCTCAGCTACGCGCTGATCGCCACCGGCAACCCCGGCGACCTCGTCCCTGCCGACAAGCGCGTCGCCATCCCGGACGGCAAGTTCACGCCGAACCCGAACTACAAGCGCCCGCCATGGGACGGCACCGAGGAGAGCATGCGCGTCCTCATGGCCGGCATCATCTACAAGGCGGAGGCAGTCTGGCCTGAGCTGATCACGATGCGCAACGAGGCGGCCCTCCGCCAGCAGGCATCGCAGAACGCCCGCTCCGAGTCGCTCGCCCGCCTTGAGAGCGACCCGAACTACAAGCAATGGGCCAGCATCAAGGACCGCTTCCCGAAGCTGACCATCCCCTCGATCTACCTCTACGGCATGAACGACGTCCTCGGCCCGGTCGAGAACGGCTTCGTCCAGGAGGACCTGCTGCCCAACGTCCAGATGTTCTACCCGGACGAGTGCGGCCACCAGGGCCAGACCGACCAGCCGGACATGTTCAACCA
>JBFWZE010000169.1:0-1590 GCA_050185685.1 Dehalococcoidia bacterium | reverse complement strand
ATGCGCGCGAGTGTCGACGACGACATCGAGACGCGGCTAATGCGGGCGATCGACGCCGGGACGCAGGCAGGCGGTCAGCCCACCGGACAGCGCTCCGCCGCCCTCCTCGTCGCCGAGAACGAGGGCTATACGATCATGAACCTGCGCGTCGACGACAACCCGGACCCGATGACGGAGCTCTGGCGCCTCTTTCACAAGCTCCACCCCCTCGTCCCCTACTACCGCGAGCGCCCCGACAACCCCAGCATCGGCAACGTCCGCGACTGGACGAAGGCGCGCGGCATCGTCTACCCCTAGCGGGCTCCCGGTGCGGGGGCCGGCTGGGCGAGGTAGGCTAGCGCTGCCTGCACCATCGGGTCCTCCCGAATCGCGGCGCTCGACGACGAGAAGCGCAGCCGGCGGCCGACAGCGATGTCGGGTTCTACGCCGACGCCGTCGAGCTCGACCAGGTTTGGGCCAATCTTCATGAGCACGACCGTCACCTGCAGGATGCCGGGGCCAAGCTCGTGCTCCCGAGCCCCACGCACTGCACCAGCAGACGTCTCGCCGATGACGGTGGCCTTCCCTGCCTGCTTCAGCACCTCGGCGATGATCTCCGAGGCGGATGCCGAGTCGCGATCCTGGAGCACGACCAGGGGCTCCTTCAGAAACGGCCAGTCCTGGTCGGGCCAGACGTTGTATCGGTCGTGGCCGCTTCGCGCGGACCACTCGTACAGCAGCCCCGTGTAGCCGGTCGCAAACGCGAAGTAATCAGCAAAGCGTGAGTCACCGCCGCCATTCCCTTGAAGATCAAGGATCCAGCCCGTCGGACGCTGCTGTTGCAGTTGCTCTATCGCGGCGGTCAGCTCCCTGAAGCGCGATTCGATCTCGTCGACATCGAAGGTGGAACCTGGATGTATCCCACACCATCGATCATCGCCGTGTGGAACCACGTGTTGTGGTCCTCCTGCGATGCGATCGGGTCGAAGTGATCCCCCTCCGACTGGTCTGTCAGGTCAGGGCCCAGCAGGCCGTCGATCCAGGGTTCAGACTCGGCGTAGTACACAGTGTGGGGATCATCGACGAGCGCCACCATCCCATCGATGGCCAGGCGAGGGAGGTCCACCTCCGGATGTGCTGCGGCGAGGCGTTCGAGCTCCGTCTTGAACTGGCCGTCGGAGGTTACTTCGACCGCGGGTTCTTCAACTTGATCGGTCGCGGAGTCCATTGCGGCCTGCAGCAGGTCTCGCTTGAAGTATCGAACGGGGTGCTCTTCGCTGATGATTCGCGCCGCACTGACAACATCGCCCGCTGTCAGCTCGTCGTGGCGGTCTTCGCAGCCGGGCGAGAAGAACAGGACGACCATGAGCAGAAGGAAACCTGCCTGGAAGCCGTAAAGCATCTTTGACATCGCACAAGAACTATCGGTCGAAGCGCCGATTCGTTACAGGTTTACCGTCACTTGCTACCCTTGGTAGACGGCAAGTCACCTTCAGCGACAGCGAGGACGTCAATGGCGATCAAGACGCGAGGCATCAACCACCCGGCCCTCTTCGGACTCAGCTACGAGAAGACGATCGACTTCTACACCCGCGTGCTCGGCATGCGGCT
>JBFWZE010000168.1:0-7389 GCA_050185685.1 Dehalococcoidia bacterium | reverse complement strand
CTCGATAATGTCGATAGCCTCGGCTGGTTTCTCGAATTCGAGGTGCCGGTCCGGGATGGGGACGAGGCAGCCGCCGCCGAGCGCCTTGATATGCTGCTTCGAGAACTGAGTTTTACCTGGGAGGACTGCATCCGGTCTTCCTATGCCGACCTGATCACCGCAACGACGACTTCTCATGTGGAGCATTAACCATGCAGCTGCGACGACTTGACCCCCTGGCCAACGCGGGCCCCTTCCAGAAACTCCAGAAGAACCCGGTGAAGAGCTGGTCCCTCACCGAGGCGCAGTTCGAGCGCGTCCGCAGCGAGCGGCCGGAGCTGTTCGTCCAGGACTTCGACAACGGCGTCATCGGGGTGCCGTACCGCGACTACCTGATGATCCACTACTCGTACCCGGACTTCGAGAACTTCCGCGCCCGCTTCGCGGAGATGCTGAACCAGGTCACCGCGGCCTCCAGCAACGCCGAGGCACCGCGCGGCGCCGTCCTCTTCTTCCGCGACCGACCCAACGTCGGCATGTCGGAAACGGTCTTCTGGTCGGTGATGCTGGCGAAGGGCCCGGAGTGGGTCGAAATGAACCACGTCGCGCTGCCCGAGCAGGAAGCACCCGGCGACACGATCGGCGATGGCTTCACCGTCCGTGAGGCGACGAACGCCGACCTCGCGCTGATCGGTGCCGTGGACGAGTCCGTTGGCCTGCCGCCTTTGACCGAAGCCGGCCTCAACACTCTCGCGCGCGACTCACGCACCGGCCGCATTGTGCTCGACAGCAGCGGTGCGCCCGCGGCGTTCTTCAATCTGCGCGGCGAGCCCGGCGGCTGGGGCATTCTCGAGACGCCGGTCATCCGGCCCGAGCTTCGTGCTCAACTCGCGGGTCCGATCCTGCGCTGGGCAATTGCCTGGCTGCGGACGAACAACGCACGCCGTATTCGCCAGCTCGTCATGCTCGACGACGCCGTGATGATCGGCGCCCTTCGCGACGCCGGCTTCACCCCCGGCGAGACCGGTCTCATCTTCAGCCGCAGCGTGGATGCGGTCGCGGAAAACGCAGAGCTGGAAAGCCGCAAGTTCCACTCCTCCCACATCGTCTTCGGCAACTGGCGCTAGACCAGCAGAAGGACACGGTCATGGACAAGACATCGCTCATCTCACTCGTCATCGTGCTGGTCGCGCTTGCTGCTGTTGCGGTGGGTGTCGCCGCCTGGTAGCTCCCGCTCTGCCGTGTGCTTTGAGCAGGATCTAGTCGATCGGCGACCCGTCGACCGGGTTCAGGAGGCTCTCCGGGTGGAAGCTGCGTCCTTCGAGTTCGCGTACGGCCTGGAGTAGCTCCGGCGTGAGGCTTTCACCACAGGCGCTGCAGAGGTAGAACTGCGGTCCGGTTGGGCTCGGGCTTGAAATTGTCAGGGCGCTATCCGGATGCGTGCAAATGTCTGGGGAGTCGTGTTCCTCGGCTACCATGATCGTCCTCCTGCGTTCTTCGAATAAGCTCGGGTCAGCATGTCGCGCCGTCTCTTGTCTTCGCGTGCCTCCGGATGGGCGAGGCGTTTTCAATCACGTTCCTGTCAGCGAGCTCTGGCCCCGGCTACTGATGGACGAATGCTTCGATTAGACTGACGCCAGCATGGACCCGCGAATCCACTACGTACGTTCCTCCGACGATGTCAGCATCGGCTACTGGGCCCTCGGCCAGGGGGTGCCGCTCATCGTGCCGCCGATCCTGGTCTCGAGCCACATCGAAATGGAGTGGCAGATCCCCAGCCGCCGCGCGTCCTTCGAGGCGCTGGCGAACGGCGCCCGCGTGATTCGCTATGACTGCCGCGGTATCGGCATGTCGCAGCGGGATGCGATCGACTTCTCGATGGAGGCAGCGTTCAGAGACCTCGAAGCAGTCGCGGACGGCATGGGCCTCGAGCAGTTCGCCCTGCTGCGGATCCCAACGTCGAACGACGTCGCCATTGCCTACGCCGCCGCGCATCCCGAGCGGGTCAGCCATCTCGTCATCTGGGAGGGCCACAACCAGGACGAGCGGCTGCCGGAGCGCGCGAAAGAGCTTGAAGCGATCGACCCGGTGATCGACCGCAACTGGGAGCTGTACACAAAGATCCGCGCGAGGCTAATCAGCGGCTGGGACACCGGTAACGCACCGATGGTCGAGGAGATGCTGCGCGCCACCCACACGCCGGAGTCGCTGAAGGCGGTGAACGCCGTCGTGGCCGCTACCGACCCGCTGCCGTACCTCGGTGACGTGAAGGTGCCGACGCTCGTCCTGTATCGGGTCGGGATGCCGGCGCGAGAGGTAAACGCGCGGCTCTTCGCTTCTCGTATCCGCGGCGCCCACCTTGCCGGCATACGCGAGACCGCCATTGGCACCTACCCGAACGCTGCCGGAGTGAAGGAAATCCTCGAGTTCCTCAACCCGGAGGCGGTGCAGCTGGCACGCGAAGCGACCGACGAAGGGCACCACGGCGACCTGCGCGTCATCCTCTTCTCCGACCTCGAAAAGCACACGGCGATGATGCAGCGCCTCGGCGACGAGCGCGGCCGGCAGGTCCTGCGTGAGCACGAGGCGCTCACGCGCGAGGCGCTGGCGGCCTACGGCGGCTCCGAGGTCAAGACGATGGGCGACAGCTTCATGGCGTCCTTCGGCTCGGCAACGCGCGCCCTCGAGTGCGCCATCGCCCTGCAGCGTGCCTTCGAGGCCCGCAACGAGACCGCGTCAGAGCCACTCCACATTCACGTCGGCCTTAGCGCCGGCGAGCCGATTGCGGAAGATGACGACCTCTTCGGCTCCTCGGTCATCCTCGCCGCGCGTATCGCGGACCAGGCGAAGGGCGGAGAGATCGTCCTCGCCAACGTCGTGCGGGAGCTGGCAGCGGGTAAGGGCTTCCTCTTCGCCGACCGCGGTGAGGTCGTCCTGCGCGGCTTCGAGGACCCGGTGCACCTCTACGAGCTGCGCTGGCGGGAATAGGCAGCGTTCGCTTCGCGATTCCTTGTCCCAGATTCGCGCTTCCCGCATACTCGCGACGTAACCCCGACCGCACAGACACAACTGGAGTTGGCGACGCATGAAGATTTCGCGCCGTATTGAGAACATCCCGCCCTACCTCTTCACCGCGATCACGCGAAAGATCGCCGAGAAGCGGGCAGCGGGCGTGGACGTCATCACGTTTGCTATCGGCGACCCGGACATCCCGACCCCGAAGCACATCATGGACGAGCTGCATCGCGCCGCCGACGACCCGGCGAACCACCGCTATCCGGAATCTGACGGCCTGCCTGAGCTTCGCGCTGCGATGGCGAACTGGTACCAGAAGCGCTTCGGCCTGACCTTCGACCCGAACAAAGAAGTGCAGCCGCTTCTGGGCTCCAAGGAGGGCATCAACAACGTCGCCCTCTGCCTCGTCGACCCCGGTGACGTCGTCCTGATCCCGAGCCCCGGCTACCCGCCCTACACCAGCGGCACAAACTTCGCCGGCGGTGAGCCCTACTACATGCCGCTGCTCGAAGAGAACGACTTCCTGCCCGACTTCAGCGCGATTCCTGAAGACATCGCTCGTCGCGCCACCCTGATGTGGTTGAACTACCCGAACAACCCGACCGGCGCCGTCGCCGACCTCGCGTTCTTCGAGGAAGCGGTGAAGTTCGCCAAGAAGTACGACATCGCGATCTGCCACGACGGCCCCTACAGCGAGGTCGCCTACGACGGCTACAAGCCCGTCAGCTTCCTCCAGGCCGAGGGCGCGCGCGACGTTGGCATCGAGTTCCACTCGCTGTCGAAGAGCTTCAACATGACCGGCTGGCGCATCGGCTGGGCGATCGGCAACGCGACGCTGATCAACGCCCTCTTCCGCGTCAAGGACAACCTCGACTCCGGCATCCCGCAGGCGATTCAGCGCATGGCGATCACCGCGCTCGACGGCCCGCAGGACGTCATTGATGAGCACAACCGCATCTACGAGCACCGGCGCGACATCCTTTGCGACGCCCTCGCCGCCTGCGGTCTGCGCGTGATCAAGCCCAAAGCCAGCCTCTACATCTGGGCCCGCGTGCCGGAGGGTTTCACCTCTGCCGAGTTCGCCAGCCGCCTGATCGAGGACATCGGCGTCGTTGTCACGCCCGGCAGCGGCTACGGGCAGTACGGCGAAGGCTACGTCCGCCTCTCGATCACAACGCCGGACGAGCGCTGCGAAGAGGGCGCCCGCCGCCTGCTCGAGTGGAGCAAGCAGAACGCGAAGTAGCGCCATGCCGGAGAAACCAGAGTCCTTCCTCGAGAAGCAGCCGGCGATCCGCGGCCAGAAGCTGGCAGCGCTGATTTTCCTGCTCTGGCTGCCGCTGGCGATTCTCGTCCTCGGCATCTCCGCGATGGTCGAAGTGAACCTGATCCTGCTTGGCGTCTTCGCGGTCGGCACGATCTTCAGCCTTGGTCTCGGGCTCGCAGCGCTGAAAACCCATTGAACACATGCAGGGGTGCCTTTCAGGCTTCCTTGCAACCAGGGCAGGGGAACCCGTGAAGACATCCCCTGCCTTCACGGGTTCTGTAGAATGGTAGAGACCCTTAAGGAGGGCGCTACCTGAAGCAGAGAACCCAAAAGACCGCAACCCACTCGACCGCGCCGGTCCGCGAACGCGCCTACCTTGTCGCGGTAGAACCGCGAGGCAAGCACGATGGCCTCGGCGCCGAGGCCTCGCTCGACGAGCTCGAGCTGCTGGCGTTCACCGCCGGCGCCGACACGGCCGGCCGCGCCGTTCAGAAGCTCGACAGCCCAAATACCGCGACCTACATCGGCAAGGGCAAGCTCGAAGAGATCATCGCCGAACGCGAGGGCACCGAATACACGATGGTGATCTTCGACGACGAGCTCTCGCCGTCGCAGCAGCGCAACCTCGAGAACGCTCTCAAGGTGAAGGTCCTCGACCGCACCGCCCTGATCCTCGACATCTTCGCGCGCCGGGCGCAGACCCGTGAGGCGCGACTGCAGGTCGAGTTGGCCCAGACGCAATACCTGCTGCCCCGGCTTGCGGGGCAATGGAGCCACCTCGAGCGTCTCGAGGGCCGAATCGGCACCCGCGGCCCCGGTGAGTCGCAGCTCGTGACAGACCGCACGCTCGTCCGCAATCGGATCACCCGCCTGCGCCGCGAGATCGACGACGTCAGCCAGCAGCGCGCTCTCTACCGCCGCCGCCGTGCCCGCCAGGGGATGCAGGTCGCCGCGCTCGTCGGCTACACGAACGCGGGCAAGAGCACCCTGATGCGCGCGCTCTCCGGCGCCGAGGTCTTCACGGAGGACCTCCTCTTCGCCACGCTCGACCCGGTGACGCGGCGCATTCACCTGCCCTCCGGCCACGAGATGCTGCTGACCGACACGGTGGGATTCATCCAGAAGCTGCCCACTCAGCTCGTCGCCGCCTTTCGGGCCACCCTCGAAGAGCTGACCGAGGCTGATATCCTCGTCCACCTCGTCGACATAACACATGAGGACGCTGAGGAGCAGTACGCGACGGTCGAGCGCACGATCAAGGAGCTCGGTCTAGAGAACAAGCCTCGCGTCGTCGCGTTTAATAAGATCGACCTCCTCACCGATGCAGCAGGGGAGCCCGAAGCGCGCCGCGAGATCGAAGCAGCGCTGCACGCGGATCACCCGGAAGCGGTGCTGATCTCAGCGGCGAAGAAGTGGAACCTGGACGGCCTGCTACGGGCTATCGAGCGGGAGCTGGCCGAGGCGTCAAAGCGCGCCGAGGCTGAGGCGCCGGTCGAGGCGTAGAAGCCCTCAGCGAGAGCGAAAGGCGCTCCCCTCACCCAAGCCCCTCTCCCGGCCGCAGGAGAGGGGAACCGTTGGTTGCTGCTTCAGTGCCTGGACGATTGCCGGGGCGCTTGACGTTTATCCCTCAGCTCGCTGGTAGCCATCGCTTCAGCCACTTCGCCACCTCTGCGTCGACCTGCTTTGCGCCCTCGGTCTGGGGCGCCGGCTCCACGCCCGGCTCCTCCGCCAGCGCGTGGCCGAGGCCCTCGATCAACACGAACGACGCGAGGTCCGGGTCGCCGTAGGCCGCGCTGAGGCTCTCCGTGAGACCCTTCGCGGCGGCGGGCAGTCCCTTGATGTCGTCGTCGGCGCCGTTCACTGAGAGCACCGGCGTGCGGCGGCGGGCGATCAGGTCGGGCAGGCGGCGTACGAGGTCCAGGCTGTCTGCCTTCGCACGGCTGGCGTCGGTCCACTGGTACGTCGTGCCGGTGAACTCCTCGAAGGACTCGACCACCGGACGTGCCTGGATCGCCGCGTTCAGCAGCACCGCTGCGACGACTTCGATGTCGCTCTGCATCAGCGTAAGCAGCACTGCGGCACCGCCGGCCGAGCCGCCCACGAGGATCAGCGGCGAGGCGGCGAGACTCAGCTGCTCACGAACGGCAGTGACCGCACCGGGAAGCTCGGCAGCAGCCTGCTCAACGACCGGTGCGAGGAGGTTCATCAGCCCGTCCTCAAACGCCAGCCGCATGATCTCGTCGAAGCCGCCTTCCGGGGCGCGCTCGCCGGACATCGGTAGCCCGAAGTAGACCTTCCAGGCATCGATCCCGTCCAGCGGTATCGCAGCCGCCATCGCGTGCTCGCTGCGAGGCGGGTCCATGAGATGCAGGAGGACGATAAGCGGCGTACCCGGCTGCGGGTTGGCCGGCGCGAAGGCGATGTATGGCACCCCGGCGGCGGTGCCTTTGCGGTCGGGCGTCTTGAATGCTTCGGTCACTGGTTCCTCCTCGACGCTGCTGCCGGACTTGAGTATACGGAGCAAGGTTTGACGGGTTAGCACTATCCGTAACAAAGCGGTGATAGACTTCGGCGCACATGAGAGGTTTCAGGGGCACCGGACCGCTGATCTGGCAGCGCATGGTCACGAGCTGGCGGCTACTGGCCGTCCTTGCCTTCGGCATGCTTGTCGCGGCGACGCTGCTGGCGACTTCACCCGTGTACACGCGGGTCATGAACAACCTGGGCCTTGAATCTTCACTGAAGGAGCGCCTCGGCCGCGACACGCGCAACGGCGGTCTCCAGGTGGGACTGCCGCACGGCTCGGCAGAAGCGGCGGCAGAGGCCAACTACATCGCCGCTATCGTCTCGGACGAGATCGGCTGGTTCGCCGGCTCTGAGGTCCGCTACGGCTCGCTGCGTGAGCTCGAGTACAACCCTGAGGGCCAGCCGATTATCAATGACCCACTGCGGCCGATGGTACAGCTCCAGACCTCCTCCGAGTTCGAGCGCCACTCCACCCTCGTCGAGGGCCGCCTGCCGAATGCGACGACGACCCCGGCTAACCTCGAAGTCGTGATCCCGTCCGAGAGTGCTCGGATCTTCCACCTGAAGAGCGGCGACCGCATCGTCGCCTCGATCCGCTTCGACGA
>JBFWZE010000167.1:0-7516 GCA_050185685.1 Dehalococcoidia bacterium | reverse complement strand
CAGCCTGGAGAGGTTCTGCTGATCAAGCAGAACGGCCGGACAGTCATGCGCATCAAAGTCGACACGATCAAGCAGGGCGGACACGGAAAAGCGTTCCTTGTCATCGAGGCGCCGCAGTCAATCGACGTGGTACGCGAAGAGCTTGTAACGAAAGACGCGCCCCGGCTTCAGTAGTAACGAACGAACCGACAGCTCGGCTGCCGAGACGACCTCGGTTCGGTAAGAGAGCGGACTCAACCAGAATCCAACCCAGTTGAGTCCGCCAGTGCAGCGGACAGCGGCACGACGAGATTCTAGTTCCTTGTGTTTTTGAAGAGCAATTTCTGCGCTCTTGTAAAGCGTCGCGTTGCTTTGTCCAGACTCAGGCTGCACTCGCGGCTCGCCAGGGATGTGTGCATCCCTTCGATACGCTCAGCCCAAACCTTGCAGTCCAGTCCCGCCACAGCGCCGTCAATGCCGCATAAGGGCGGGCCTTTCGCCAATATTGGATCGAGTATTCGCGAAATAAGCACGGAGTCGGGTAATACCCTTCAGCAAATAAGGAGAATTGCCGACCTTATCGGTGTATCCAGGCACGCTAGGTGCCGGACATGGAGGTCCAAATGTCTTCCGGCAAGAGGACTCTGCGTTCTCGGCATGAGCTCGGCCAGAGCCTGGTTGAGTTCGCGTTTGTGCTTCCAATTTTCCTGCTCATCATCATGGCCATCGTCGATTTCGGCTGGGCCTTCCGCGGCTATATCGTCACGACGAACGCTGCTCGTGAGGGCGCCCGCTGGGCTGTTATCGGCGCGGAAGCCGACGGCGACGAAGGTGTCATCGCCCGGACCGTCGACCGCTCCAGCGGCGTCTTGACGACGTCGCAGGTAAAAACGTTCTGCGACGACGTTGAGAGCGACCTTAAACGCTGCGCCTCGGGCTCAAGCGTTCGGGTCGAGATTTCCTACGAGTACCACTACATAACGCCGCTTGGCGGCATTCTGAATTTCGTCACGGGCGGCGTCATGCCCGACCCGCTGCGAATAAAAAGCTCGACGACGATGCGCCATGAATAAGCTAAGGCGCCTCAGCCGGAGCGAGCGCGGCCAGCTCATTGTCATGGCGGCCCTGAGCATGATCGTCATGCTGGTATTTGCCGCTCTCACTATCGATGTCGGCATGTGGATGCACACGAAGACGAAGCTTCAGGCCGACGTTGACTCGATGGCGCTGGCGGGAGCCCAGCTTCTTCCGAGCACCGATCTCGCGGGGTCCACAGCTCGGTCCTTCGCCGGTGAGAACAGCTTGAAATCGTCCGAGGTGGAAAGCATCGGCTTCACCCACGACTGCTCCGGCACCGAACGCTCGAACATCATCACGGTGCGCGCAAAGCGCCACAACAAGTCTGCTCTCGCACAGCTCATCGGCATAACCGGCGCCGATATTCGCGCCTGCGCTACCGCTGGCCGGTACTACCTCTCCGGCGTTGATTCTGGCATCCGCCCCTTTGCTATCGAGAATGACTGCGCCGACAAGATCAAGTCTGGAGGCCTGATCACGATCAAGTGGGACTCAGGCAGCCACGGCGGGGGCTGTACCGGATCGAGCCAGGGCAACTACAACCTGATCGACCTCGATTACGACGATGCCGGTAAGTTCGCGACCGGGAAGGATGAGACGACTGACAACATCCTGAACGGGAACAACTCCCCGCTGTGCATCCAGGGAACACCAGGCTGCTGCGCCGCGCCTGGGCCGGATTGCATTGGCGTCTACAAGATTCAAACAGAGCCTGGCCTCGCAATGGGACCGGTGATCTTCCGCGGCGTCGAAGAGCTGATCGCCAATACCGCCCGCGACCATCCAGAATGCGACACGCTTGCCGAAGTGGTGCAGAACGGCGAGCTCAACATGGACTGTGCCTACTGGCGCCCCGGCTATATCGGTGGAGCAGCCAGCTCTCGCCTCGTGATCATTCCCGTCGTCGATGGGCTGTACGACAGTGGCGGCAAGAATACGGTCACGATTCAGGGCTTCGCGCTGCTCTTCATCGAGTCCGCCAACGACACGGTCTGTCTGAGCAGCGAGTTCACGCCGACGCCATCCCCTTCGCCAACGGCCGCAGCGGCTACCGCAACTCGCACACCTACATTGCTCCCTACTGCTACGCCTTCACCTACGCGAACTCCCACCGTTACCGCGACGCCATCGCCGACACCAAAGGGCGCCGCAGGTAACTGCGTTGGAAACGGGAACTTCTGCACGCCAACGCCAACCATTACGTTGACGCCCTCCAGCACACCGCCACCGAACACGCCTACCAGGACGCCCACCCCGGGTGGTCCAACCGCGACCTCGACGCCGCCGCCTGTGACGTACGTACCAACCGCTACCGCAACAGCCATCGGCGCGGGTACTGGCAACGACTGCGATGTTCGCGCCACGTTCATCAAATCGCTCACCAGTCTCCCGGGCGCCACCGGCAGCAGCGACGCCGATGCGAATTACAATCTGGCGCTGGTGAAACTGATCAAGTAGACCGAGTCCCGATAGTGAGCCCGCCTGTGCGGGGCCACCGAGTACTGAACCAGTTAAGTACTTCGTGACCTTTGTTCCACTCGTCTTCTGCAGAATAGGCCGAATGGCCCTCCCGGCCGCACCCACCTCCATTACTAAACTTGTTTAGTACTTTTCGGCTAAGCACAGGAGGCGATCAGGCATGGTCCTCAGCGAGAAAAAATATCGCATCATCGACCCCGACACCGGAGAGCTCGACCGGAGCATCTTCGTTGACCAGGCGATCTACGACGAAGAGATGGACAAGATCTTCGGCAGGGCGTGGCTCATGGTCGCCCACGAAAGCCTGGTCCCTCATCCGAACGACTTCTTCCTTTCTTATATGGGCGAGGACCCGGTCATCGTCACCCGTGACGAGAACGGCAAGATCCACGTCATGCTGAACATGTGCACGCACCGGGGCAGCCGCGTGATTCGCGCCGACAAGGGCAACGCGCAGAGCTTCATGTGCACCTACCACGGCTGGACGTTTGGTAGCGACGGCAAGCTCAATCACGTCCCGGCAGAGAAGGAGTCGTACTACAGCTCCCTCGACAAGGACTGCCTTGGCCTGCACGAGGCGCGCGTCGAGCTGTATGCCGGCATCGTCTTCGCATGCTGGGACCAGGAAGCACCGTCGCTGGAGGAGTACCTCGGCGACGCGCGCTGGTACCTCGACACTCGCTTCAACTGCTTCGAAGGCGGCATGGTCGCTTATGGTCCGCAGAAGTGGATCGAGCCCTGCAACTGGAAGGCGCCGGTCGACAACTGCTCCGACAACTACCACCTGCAGTTCAGCCACTTCTCCAGCGCCAGCGTCGCGCAGAAGTACACCGGCCTGCCGGCGCCGAACCTTGCAGCCCAGCTCAAAGACCCGAACGACAACCACCACGTCTTCGTCAACGGTCACTCGCTGACCTTCAAGGTCCAGGACCCGTACGGCGACCGGGGCATTCGCCGCGGCGTGACCCCTGAGAACAAGAAGATCTGGGAGCAGTGGGACGCCGAGTCCGAAGCAGTCGCCGAGCGGCGTCTGGGCTTCGAGCGCGGTCGCACGATCGTCCTGAACAACCACAGCCTCTTCCCGAACACTGTTCTTGGCTTCCGGCTGGCGCTGCCTCGCGGTCCCCTGAAGACGGAGTTCTGGCACTTCGCCCTCGTTCCCAAGAACGCACCGCCTGAGGTGAAGCACAACATGCAGAACTCCAGCGGTCAGTTCAACGGCGCCAGCGGCATCTTCGAACAGGACGACATCGACAACTGGCGCCAGGTCACCGAAGCGAGCAAGACGCCGCTGGCGCGAAAGCTGGCCGCCAACCTCTCGATGGGCGTGGGTCACACCGCGCCGAGTGAGGAGTGGCCGGGGCAGCACGCGGAACGGTACATCTCAGAGAGCAACCAGCGCGGCTTCTACAACCGCTGGGAAGACTTCATGAACGCCGACAGCTGGAAGGACATCCAGGTCGAACCGATCACGGCGAACTACGAAGGCACCGCCACCTTCAGCGGCGAGGAGAAACAGTAATGCTGTTGGAAACTGCATTCCCAACCACGCAGACGAGCACCGACCACGAGCTGTGGCATGACCTGATGCAGTTCTACATCCGCGAGGCGTGGATGCTGGACCAGCGCCGCTATAAGGAATGGCTGACGCTGCTGGAGGAGGATCTCTTCTACTTCATGCCGCGGCGGCTCAACGTCTCCCGCCGCGACCTGGACATGGAGCTGACCCAGCCCGGCGACCTCGCGTTCTTCGAAGAGACCAAGAAGGACATGGAGATCCGGGTCGCCCGCCTCGACACCGGTATGGCCTGGTCCGAGGACCCGCCGTCACGCACGCGTCATCTGATCGGCAACCTGGTTGTCGAGCCGCTGGAGAGCGGTGAGGTCAAGGCGCTGACCGCGTTCCTGGTCTACCGCTCACACCTTGAGACGGACCAGGACCTCTACTCCGGCTACCGTGAGGACATCCTCCGGCGGACCGACCAGGGCTGGAAGATCGCAAAACGGACGATTGTCCTGGACGCGAACGTGATCCTGACGAAGAACATCAGCATCTTCTTCTAATGATGCGAAGCCGCGGCACGAGGGGCTCCCTCAGGCCGCGGCCGGATCCTTTGGTAACGAAAAGGTAAAGACGCTGCCGCCACCTTCCCTGGCGGCAGCGCCGATCATGCCGCCCTGCGCCTCGATCAGCCGTTTGCACACGGTGAGGCCAATGCCAAGGCCGGCAACCTTGTCCGTCCCTGCTTCTCGTACGAAAGCTTCGAAGATGCGCTCCGGGTTTGCGACGCCGGCGCCTTCGTCCATGACGTGAACATGAAGGAAGGCGTCGTCGGCGTCCGCACTGATGGTGATCGGCGCACCTTCAGGGCTGTACTTGCGGGCGTTGCTGAGCAGGTTCTGCATGACCTGGTCGATGTACGCTGGTACGCCGAGAACGCGTGAATCCTCCGGAAAATCGCCGCGGACGATCTTCGCCGACGGTTGAGCACTCAGGAAGCTGCGGATCGCTTCGTCCACCAGCTCCCGCATGTTGACTGATTCGCAGGGCACGGTCTGGCCGACCTCGAGCCGTGTCAGGATCAGCATGTTCTCGACGATGCGGTTGAGCCGCTCTGACTCTGCGAGAAGGTCATCGAAGCTCTGCTGGAGTAAGTCTTCCGGCAGAATCCCCCGCGCCAGCATCCCCGCGTAGCCCCGGATCGTCGTCAACGGTGTGCGAAGCTCATGCGAGACGAGGCCGAGGAACTCATCCTTGAGCCGGCCGGCGCTCAGCAACGCCTCTTGAGCCTGCCTTCGCTCGGTGATGTCTCTGCAGATCAGAAGCACCGCCGATCGCCCTTCCCAGGTAATCGCGGCCGAGGCGACCTCGCAGTCGAACAACGAGCCGTCCAGGCGATACCACTGCTGCTCGAGCGGCGGGTTCGGCTCACCCTCGGTCGCCAGCCGCCGGACGCGCGCCCGGGCCAGCTCGTGAAAGTCGGGGTGAATGAAGTCGAGCGGGTCCCCGCCCAGGAGGTCCTCGGGGCGGTCCGCCGCAAGCATCTTGGCTGCCGCGCGGTTGGCGTAGACCCAGCGCTGGCCCTGGTTGACCAGGATTGCTTCCGGGCTGAGGTCGGAGAGCACGCGGTAGCGAAGCTCGCTCTCCTTCAGGGCCTCCTCGCGGCCGGCGCTCTCGATGGCGTCCGCCGCGAGCCGCGCGTAGAGCTCGAGCACCTGCAGGCGGTCGCGGGTAGGAAGCGCCGGTGTCCGAAAATGCGCCGAAAGGCTGCCGATGACCTGCTGCTGACGGTCCCGCAACGGCAGCGACAGCATGGCCACGTAGCCGGCCTTGCGGATGATATCGAGGTGTGCGGTAAACGGCGGATGCGTCGAAACGTCTTCGATGATGACCATCCGGTCGATCTTCTGGGCCTGAATCGCAGGGCCCTGGTCGATCGCCTCCGGCGGTAGCGCCGCAAAGTAGTCGATGTACTCCTGGGGGAAGCCCCTGTGAGCAGCGAACGTGTAAAGGCCGCGCGGGTTGGAGGTCAGACGTATGTGGCCCATGTCCGCCTGCAGGAGGTCCAGCGAGGCTTCGAGCACCTCATCGAGCGCAGGCTGCAAGCCCTCGGTCGCCGAGAGGCGCTCTACGAGGCGATAGAGGTCGAGAAGCAGATCGCTCTGAGACAGTTCCATCGCAGCTCCTGCTCATCGGAAGTGCGCCGATGATACAGGAAGCCGAACGTATGCAATGCCGGCGACCTGAGCGCCTGAAGCCGGGACGAACTATTCCGCCGCGCCTGTTCCTTCGAAGCCGCCGAGCCGGAGCCGCACCTTGGTCAGGAGGTGCAGGAGCTGTCGCTTTTCGCGCTCGTTCAGGCAGCTCCAGGTCCGCTCGATGCGGCGCGATGCGTCATTCGACAGGTCGTCGAAGAAGGTGACGCCTTTCTCGGTGAGGACCGCCCAGGTCTTGCGCCGGTCATCAGGGTCGACGAACCGCTCGACGAGGCCGTCGGTGACGAGCTTGTCGATGAGGTGGGTGACGTACGTCATCGAGACGCTTTGCAGGCGGCTGATCTCCCGCATCGAGAGCCGGCGGTCGTCGGCCATGTAGAGGTTTCGCAGCAGGTTGAAGCGCGCGTAGCTAATCGAGGTCTTGCGCGGCCGTCCCGCCTCGAAGACCTCCTGGCCGACGCGTTCCGTCATCCAGCTGGCCTCGATCGCCAGGGAGTCCTTCACCGCAAGCTTCGAGGCGTACCAGGCCGCCGCCTGCTGCGCTCCCCGGTCCGTCATGAAGCCATCGCTCTGAACAACGAACTCAGTGACCATGTCTACACGCTCCTCGCGAGGGACCTATCGACCGAAACGGGGTGCTTACGGGATTTCTGCGACAACCGGGGTGAGAAAGTCCGGGCACCAAAACATCATCGGAACGAAAGCTTCGTCTATCAACGTTTTGGCTCATTCGTGAACGATCGTACTTCGAACCGGTTTCAGACCTCATTAAGACAGCAGCGAATTCGAGCGCATGCTAACGCCAGAAGTTCAATCTGACAACGACTCGTGTGTAGTGGTTCGGTAATCAATCCGTAACATGAGCGCCATCACTCCGTAACACGAGCGACTTCTTACGCCCTTTCGGCCGCTGGCTTAATAAAGACGTAATTTGGACGAGTTCCGAAAGTAACACCGAACGAATACATTCGGACGGTGGACGAGATTACTGAACCTGTCCACGAATCCAGGGGCATCTGGGGGAGCGACTCACTCTAGGCGCTGCAAGAGGAACAACCGCGTGATGCCTGTGCACACACAGGGAACCCTGCCAAATTTGATGGAGGAACCAGGTACATGAGCAATTACTGGGAAAGCGTACTGAATCGCCGGGTGTTAAGCCGGCGCAAGACACTGGCGCTGGCGAGCACGGGCCTCGCCGGGGCTGCACTGCTTGCCGCCTGTGGTGGAGACGATGACGGCGGTTCGTCGGGCAGTTCCGGCA
>JBFWZE010000166.1:0-7708 GCA_050185685.1 Dehalococcoidia bacterium | reverse complement strand
GGCGTCGAGACTCCGGCCCAGGCGGTGGGGCGCAGCGAGTACTGGGCAGCGAGGGTCTTGCCGCGGGTGTTCTGCCCGGCGTCGAAGAAGACCTTGCCCTTACGCTTCGTCGTGTCCCATTCCATGGTGATGTCGTCAGGCATCTGCTGCATGAGGAAGCGGCCGATCGTCTGGGTTGCAGCGCGCACCTGGTCGTAGTCGAAGTGACGCAGGAGCGGTACGTAGATGTGCAGCCCGGTCTTGCCGGAGGTCTTCAGGTACGAGGAGAGCTGCAGCCCGTCGAGGAGGTCCTTGAGGGCATGCGCGACGGCGACCGTCTTCTCCCAGCCGCGGCGGTTATACTCCGGCTCGGCGCCTTTGCCCTCATGACCGGCGTAAATATAGGGGTCGAGGTCGAAGACCATGTAGTCGGGGTAGTTGAGAACCGACTCGTCGAGACGCGATTCGGAACCGTCAAAGGTCAGGAGCTTGCTGACGCTGTCGGGCTCAGGGTCGACGCGGGCCATCCAGGCGTGCAGCTCCAGGTCGGCAATCTGGGCGAGCCAGACCAGCGTCGCCAGGTTGTTGCAGAGGATGTACTCGCCCTCGACGTTGTTCGAGGTCGACCAGATCTTCACGGTGTCGACGAAATCAGGGATCGGCTGGGCGTAGTGCTTCTGGTAGAAGAGGTCGCCGGTGACGCCGTTGGGGTAGCGCGTCAGGGTGAGAGGGCGGTCCTTGAGGTGGGGCAGGAGGACCGGAGCAACCTCGGTGTAGTAGCGGATCAGGTCCCGTTTCGTGATCTCGGGCTGATCGCCGTGCGGGGGCCAGAACGCCTTGTCGAGGTTAGTTACCTTGACCTCCACGCCTTCGACCTCGATGACGAAGTTGGCGCGCGACGACTGCAGCTGGTCGAGGACCGAGGCGACTTCGGCGGAGACGCCGGTCAGCGCTCCCGTGGCCGCGGTCACCTCGTCGGCCTCGTCTTCGATCACGGAAACGTCGGCGGGGACCTCGCGGCGCACGGTGCGCGGGTCGATGTCGTCGCGGAGGCCGATGAACACCGGGGCGCGCAGGTGGTCGTCCTTCGTCCAGTCCTGGTACTTCACCTGGGCGATCAGGGTCGGCTGCACCCAGCGCGGCTTGCCCTCTACCGGCCCGTCAAAGGGCGATTTCTCGATCTCGCGCTCTTTGAGCTTTTCGAGGGTGGTCTGCAGCGTCTTATCCGTGAAGCCGCTGCCGACGTTGCCGACGAACTTCAGATTGCCGTCCTCGTAATAGCCAAGGGACAGGGCGCCGAAGGTCGACTTGCGGGCGCCCTCGCCGGGCGTGTAACCGCCGACGACGAACTCCTGCTCCTTCGTCGTCTTCACCTTCACCCAGCTCTTGCTGCGGCCGCCGAAGTCGTACTTTGACTCGGCTCGCTTGCCGACGACGCCCTCGAAGCCCATGTTCGCGGCCGCTTCGGCGAGGTCGCGGCCGTGCTGCTCGATGTAGGTGACCGCCAGGACGCTGCCCTGAGGACGGAAGCGGTGCTGCATCAGCTCCTTGCGAGCGCTGAGCGGGACGAGGCGCAGATCATAGCCATCGAGGTAGAGCATGTCGAAGGCGTAGTAGACGACCGGGATCTCAGCGTCGACTTTGCGCATGTCGACGCCGCGCATGAGGTTGATGCGGGGCTGAATCAGCTGGAAGCGCGGCACACCACCCTCATCGAGGGCACAGACTTCGCCGTCGATCACCATCGAGCGCACCGGCTGAGCCTTGAGTCCGGCAACGAGGCCGGGGTACTGCTTCGTGACGTCGATACCGCGGCGGCTGCGCAGTTCGACGTTGCCCTCGTTGACGAAGGCGAGGATGCGGATGCCGTCGAGCTTCGGTTCCCAGAGCCAGCCCGGCCGGTCGAATGCCTCGGTGATCAGGGTGGACAGCATTGGCCGGACCTTGCGCGAGTCGAAGATCGGCGCCGGCACTGCGTTGGGGTGGGGTGACGCGGCACCGCCATCCGGGCCGGGCAGGCGTCCTTCCTTGAGATCGGCGATCGTCAGGCCTGAGCGTACCGAGTAGTCCTCTTGGAGGACGTCGCGCTCGGAGACGAACTCGTCCTTGTGCTTGATGAAGAGCCAGCTGTTCTGCTCGTACTTCGTCTTCACCAGCGTGAAGGAGCCGTGGAGTTTCTTGCCCTGGAGGGTGAAGGACAGCTTGCCCTTCTCGATGCCCTCGAGCATGCGGCGGCTGCCTTCTTCCTTGTCGTCCCAGGAGTAGACGCCGTCTTCGTCCGGCGTGTAGATGCCCTCGTCCCAGACGATCACCTGTCCGCCGCCGTACTGGCCCTTGGGGATGACGCCCTCGAAGTTGCGGTAGTCGTAGGGGTGGTCCTCGGTCATCACCGCCATGCGCTTGTCCTTCGGGTTGAGGGACGGGCCTTTGGGCAGCGGCCAGGACTTGAGCACGCCGTCGACTTCGAGGCGGAAGTCCCAGTGCATGCGCGTGGCGGCGTGCTGCTGGACGACGAAGACGAGGTTGCGCGCCTGGGCGTCGGGATCGCCGGGCGGCGGTTCCGGTGTCTTCGAGAAGTCGCGTTTCTTGCGGTAGGTGTCTAGCTTCTCCGGCACGCTTTCATCCTATGCGCGACATAACAACCTGACAATTCGCCACGCGCTCTAGAGCAGCGCCGGGTAGGTTACGCGCCCATCGTCGACGCGCGCGATCGGCGAGAGCTGATGAGGCTTCAGCTCGCCGTGAACGAGGTGCAGTACGTCGTGGCCGCAGGCGACGAGCGCATCGGCGAGAAGGAATCGGTGGCAGTCGTCCGGCTGCGCTTCGGCGCACATGACGGCAGTCCGGCGCTGATCGGCCGTTGCAAGGAGCTGCTGCTCGGCCGCCTCGAACTCAGGCGTCGCGCTGTAGTCGACATAACCACGGAGCTGGTCGCTGGCGATCGCCCGGTTCGGCGAATCGGGCAGGGGCTCGCGGCGGCCACCCAGGGCCTCGGCGTGCTGATACTCGATGCCAGCGCCTCGCAGGGAGGCCGCAAGGGAGGTGGCGTTGAACTGGGGGTTCCGGCGCGAGGACGGGAAACGGCGGATGTCGACGACGATCTCGATGCCGGCGGCCGTGAGCTGATCAAGCAGCGCCTGCACCGGCGTATTCGAGTGGCCGATCGTGTAGACGGTGGTCATACGGCGAGTGTACGCCGTGTCGGTGCTAGTACGCGCCGCGGCCCAGGAGCACTGCCGGAATCGTCCGTAGGATTAACAGCAGGTCGAAATGGAAGCTGCGACGGGCAACGTACTCGAGGTCGAGGGCAACCATCTGATCGAAGGTGAGGAAGCTGCGGCCGCTCACCTGCCAGAGGCCGGCGAGACCCGGCTTCACCTGCAGGCGCTGGCGCTGAATGCTCTCGAAGCCGGCGAGCTCACGCGGCAGCGGCGGGCGAGGGCCGACGATCGACATCTCGCCGCGCAGGACGTTGATCAACTGCGGCAGCTCGTCGAGGCTCGTCTTGCGCAGGAAGCGGCCGACGCGGGTGATGCGGGGGTCGTTCTTGATCTTGAAGAGCGGTCCCGTCGCTTCGTTTCGGGCGGCGAGCTCTTCCGGGCTTAACACGCGGTCGACATACATCGAGCGGAACTTCAGCATCTTGAAGCGCTTCGTTCCCTTGCCCAGCCGCTCCTGAGAGAAGAACACCGGGCCCTTCGAGTCGAGCTTGATCAGGGCCGCGATGACGATGATGAAGGGCAGGGCGCCGAACATCGCCAGTGACGCTACGGCGATGTCGAACATGCGCTTCGCCAGCTCGTAATAGGGCCGCGCGTCGCCGATCCTGGTCTGCGGGCGGAAGCGGACCTGGGCGTCGCCGGCATCGCGGGCGCCCGCGGTGCTGAGCGTGACAGCATCGACGTCTCGCTCGACGAGCGAGGCGCGACTGGGTTCGCGAAGGGCGCGTCGCTGGGTGGCCATCTACGCCACCTCCGGAGAGCGACGATTAAACGCAGAGGTTACTTGGAAGCCAGTGTCCCGCATCCTTGCCAGCCATTCCCTGGGCCTGCGCTGCTGGCGGTTTCACTACTGGCTTGTCCTTCAGGAGGAAGGACGGCTTCAGAGGTATCAGTGACCAGATTGGCGTCCAATCCTCAGACGCCATCCCCCGAAGCGGAGCCTCAACAGCGCGGCTATTGAATCCGTTCAGATACAAGAACGGCTGGGGAGGTGGCTCGTTACAGCCGGGGAAGGAGTTCTTTTCAGCGGATAAAGAGAATGAAGGAAAGAAGAGGGGCGGAGCAGAGGAGATGTGGACCCTGTGCCAGGGTTGATTGAGACAGGCAGACTTCCGCCCCTCTTGCTCCTACGGTATGCCGTGGCCAGTCGGCAAATCATGAACCGCCGCCGTAACTACTTATCATTCCTCTTACACAAACGTTACAGCCCTTCGCTCGGTTTCAGCGTTCCTCGACCAGCGCAGAAATCAAGCTGAAACGCGAAATCGCCGGCCATTAAGCGCTCGCTAACCCGGTGCCTTCTAGATTGTTGTTGGTGGCGAAAGCCTCGCTCAGCAGGAGGAAGAATGACCGTTCAGCGCCAGCCCCAGAATTTCGACCTGCGATTCGACCACGACAAGATTCGACAACTGTTCCAGCGTTTCGGTGAAGCGCGAGGGGAAGAGAAGAAGGTGGTAGCTCGCGAGATGATGCACCGCCTGGTCGCCAGCCGTCCGCAATCCTGAGGTTGGCGATCGTTTGAGAAGGCAGGCCCTGGGAGTGCGGTCCCGGGGCCTGTTCTTGTATCGAAAGGACGGCAATGCGCTACTTCGCTCTCGCCACCGACTATGACGGCACCCTGGCTCACGACGGTGTGGTGGACGCAGCCACCACCGAAACTCTGATCCAGCTTCAGGCGTCCGGACGCAGTCTTATCCTCGTTACCGGCCGCGAGATCGATGACCTGCAGAGCGTCTTCGACCGCCTTGACCTCTTCGCATGGGTGGTTGCCGAGAATGGCGCACTGCTCTACGAGCCTTCGACTCGCGATGAATTCAAGCTTGCCGAGCCAATCGACCCGCGGTTTGCCGCCGCCCTGAAACGCAAGGGCATCGAGCCGCTTTCAACCGGCCGCGTGATCGTCGCGACCCGCGAACCCCACGAAGCGACCACCCTCCAGACGATTCGGGACCTCGGCCTTGAGCTGCAGGTGATCTTCAACAAGGGCGCTGTGATGGTCCTGCCAACCGGCGTGAACAAGGGTACCGGCCTCGTGGAAGCACTGAAGAGGCTGGAGCTGTCGCCCCACAACGTCGCCGGGGTCGGCGACGCGGAGAACGATCACGGCTTCCTCGACATGTGCGAGCTTTCGGCGGCGGTGAAGAACGCGCTGCCCGCGGTGAAGGAACGCGCCACAATCACGCTGAAGGGTGCGCGAGGTGATGGCGTCCAGGAGCTTGCCGCGGCGATGCTAAAGGACGACTTGCGCGCCTGGAGCAAGAAGAACGGCCGGACGCTGCTCATGGGCGAAACAAACCGCGGCGCCCTGGTCGAGGTGCCGGTCTTCGAGAAAAACCTGCTGCTGGCCGGCTCATCGGGCGGTGGCAAGTCGACGCTGGCGAAGGCATTTCTCGAGCGCCTCTACGAGCAGTCGTATCAGTTCTGCGTCATCGACCCTGAAGGCGACTACGAGAGCTTCGAGGCAGGCGTGGTCCTCGGCGACCGGACGCGCGCGCCTCTACCGGAGGAGGCGCTACAGGTACTGAGTGACCCGGAGCAGAACCTTGTCCTCAACCTTCTCGGCGTGCCGCTCGATGAACGGCCGAAGTACTTCAACACGCTGATCGCCGAGCTTCTCGAGCTGCGAGCCCGTACCGGCCGCCCGCACTGGATCGTGATCGACGAGGCGCACCACGTCCTGCCGGAGGACAGTCACCGCAGCGGCCTCACGCTCTCCAAGGACCTCACGAACATCGTCATGATCACAGTCGAGCCGGGTTCCGTGCTCCACAGCGCCCTCGACCTCGTCGACATGGTGTTTACGGTGGGCCAGGACCCGTCCGGGACGATGCGTGCCTTCGCAAAGGCGGCAAAGCGGACCCCGCCGCCACTGCCGCGAGCGTCGTTCGAGAAGGGCGAGGCGCTGGTCTGGGAGACGAGCAAGAAGACGGCTCGCCGATTAGAGGTGGCGCCGTCGAGCTTCGAGCACCATCGTCACAAGCGCAAATATGCGACGGGGGACGTCGGTGAGCAGTACAGCTTCTACTTCCGCGGGCCGAACGAAGAGCTCAACCTCCCGGCGCGCAACCTGATCGAGTTCTTGCGGATCGCCCGAGGTATCGACCCGGAGACCTGGAGCTTCCACCTGCGCCGTCGCGACTACTCGAATTGGTTCCGAGGCGTAATCAAGGACGTGGAGCTCGCAGACAAGACGGTCACCGTGGAACGCAACCGCCGCCTCAGCCCGGACGAAAGTCTGACCCAGATCGAGAACCTGATCGGCGACACGTATACGCTACCCGACCAGAGCAAGCCATCCGGCATCCAGACCTAGACACGGGGCAAGAAGCAGACACGAAGGAGGGGCGCTACGCGCCCCTCCTTCTAACGTGGCAGACCCAAAGGCCTCTTTAGCGCGGCGTGCCGGGCGTCCCCGGGTAAACGCTGCTGGGAGTCGTCCCGCCGTAGCCCGCGCCACCCTGACCGGTAGCGCCGTACCGCTGCGTCTCCTCCTGCGTCATGCCGCCGCTGATCTCGCCTCTCCAGGCGCCGGTCTCGACGCCGCGCGCTTCGATGAACTCCTTGAAGCGCTTGAGGTCGCCTTCGATGCGCCGAGACGCGACGCCGAGGGCGCTGCCGGCCTGCTCCTTGAGGTCCTGCGGCTCGTATTCCATGTGGACCTGGATTGCGGTCTTCTGGGGCCCCTCCGCGTGGAAGCTGACGATACCGGCGTTGAGGGTGCCGCTCTCGCTCTGCCAGGCGACAACTTCGTCGGGAACCTGCTGCGTGATCCGGGCGAACCATTCTTTGCGCTCGCCACCGACCTCTGCGACCCAGAAGAGGCGGGCATCGTCCATTTGCTGCACGGACTTCACGCCTTCCATGAACTGGGGGAAGTCTTCGAACTGGGTCCACTGGTTATAGGCGGTCTGGACCGGAACCTCGACTTCGATGGTCTTTTCTACCGTTGCCATGTGAAACCTCCCTAGGTTTGGCTATATACGGATCCTACGAAAGCCGCCAATCTGCGAGGGCAACGGGCGTCCGCGACGCGGTATCAGCACCGTTTCATCAACACATTCCCCTGATTGGAGGCAGAGCTTCGTAATGCTTTTGTCAGCGCCATTTCCCCGGCATACACTGGGAAGGAAGCCACAGCCGCAAATGATCGACACAGGGAGAGGCGCGGCTGTCGCTGCCGCACCTGAAGAAGGACTCCTGAATCCCGAGAGGGCCGGACGATGAATGTGGCATTGACACAGGCAGCCGGCCAGAGAGAGAAAGAGAACCGTATGGCCGTCGAACCGTTGATCCTCGCTGTCGACGACGAAGCCGGCATCCTCCGTCTGATCAAGCTTGAATTGTCCAGTCAGGGTTTCCGCGTAATCGTCGCGGGCGAGGGTGAAGAGGCGCTTCGGATGGCGGAACAGCAACGCCCCGACATCGTCATCCTCGACATCGTCATGCCGGAGATGAGCGGTCTCGAAGTGATGCGCCGGCTGCGGGAACGCACGAGCGTCCCCGTCATT
>JBFWZE010000165.1:0-7726 GCA_050185685.1 Dehalococcoidia bacterium | reverse complement strand
ATTGCGTAACGCATCGACTCCGTAATCTGGTCCGCGTACATGATCACGTGGCCGTTCACGTGGCGGGCGGCGCGGCCGATTGTCTGAATCAGCGAGCCTCCCGACCGCAAGTAGCCTTCCTTGTCGGCGTCGATAATTGCGACGAGGCTCACCTCGGGCAGGTCGAGGCCTTCACGCAGCAGGTTGATACCGACGATGACGTCGTAGACGCCGAGACGAAGGTCGCGCAGGATCTCAATGCGCTCGAGCGTGTCGATTTCGGAGTGCAGGTAGTGGGTGCGAACGCCCATCTCCTGCAGGTAGTCGGCAAGGTCCTCCGCCATCTTCTTGGTCAACGTCGTCACCAGGGTCCGCTCGTTGCGAGCAACGCGCTGGCGGATCTCGTCGAGAAGGTCGTCGATCTGCCCCTTCGTCGGCTTCACGTCGATCGTCGGGTCGACAAGGCCGGTGGGACGAATGATCTGCTCGACGACGTTTTGGGTGTGCTCCTGCTCATACGGCCCCGGGGTCGCGGAGGTGAAGATCACGCGGTCGAGGTGGTCCTCGAACTCGGTGAAGTTGAGCGGCCGGTTGTCGAGGGCGGACGGCAAACGGAAGCCGAAGTCGACCAGCGTCTGCTTGCGGGCGACGTCGCCGTGGAACATGCCTCGTACCTGCGGGATCGCGATGTGCGACTCGTCAATAAAGAGCAGCCACTCGTCCGGCAGATAGTCCAGCAGCGTCCAGGGTGTCGAACCGGGGCCGCGGCGCGCGAGATGACGCGAGTAGTTCTCGATGCCTGAGCAGTAGCCTGCCTCGCGCAGGCTTTCGATGTCGTAGCGAGTGCGTTCTTCGAGCCGCGCCGCTTCGAGAATCCTGCCCGCCTCGCGCAGCTCAGCCAGGCGCTCCTCCAGCTCGGCCTCGATGTCGTCGATCGCCTGCTCCAGTTTGTCCTTCGACGTGACGAAGTGCTTCGCCGGATAGATGTCGATCTCGTCCTTCTCGGAGAGTACTTCGCCGGTGAGGGGGTCGATCTGGATGATCCGCTCGACCTCATCGCCGAAGAAGTCGACGCGGACCGCCAGCTCGTCATACGCCGGGAGCAGGGTGAGGCTGTCGCCACGCAGGCGGAATTTGCCGCGCACGACGTTGTTGTCGTTGCGCTCGTACTGCATGTCGACGAGCTTGCGCATGACGCGCGAGCGGGCGATGTTCTCACCCTTCTTGAACTTCAGGACGAAGCTCTGGTATTCCTCAGGCTCGCCGAGACCGTAGATGCAGGAAACCGAAGCGACAATAATCACGTCTTTGCGCTCAAACAGAGCGCGCGTGGCCGCATGCCGCAGCTTGTCGATCTCCTCGTTTACATCCGAGTCCTTGGCAATGTAGGTGTCGGTCCTCGGGATGTACGCCTCGGGCTGGTAGTAGTCGTAGTACGAGACGAAGTACTCCACCGCGTTGCTCGGGAAGAACTCCTTGAACTCGCTGCATAGCTGGGCTGCCAGCGTGCGGTTTGGCGCGAGGATCAGCGTCGGCCGCTGCCACTTCTCGATGATGTTCGCCATCGTGAACGTCTTGCCGGAGCCTGTAACACCGAGCAGAGTCTGCCGCTCCAGGCCATTGTCGAGACCCTTTACGAGAGCTGCGATCGCCTCCGGCTGGTCGCCGGTCGGTTGAAAGTCAGAAACGACTTTGAATTCGGGCATCTGAAACCTAGATTCGGAACTTCTGGCGCACCCAGAGCGGAACGTCCTCCGGGTTGGTCACGATGATTTGCTGTCCGACGAAATGCGTCGGCTTCACGACGAGGCCGGTGAAGCGCGTCGCTTTAACGACTGCCCCATCGTAGTGGCTGAAGCGGACCGGGATGCCGGTGTAGTGGCTGAACTGCACCTCGTCGCCGTGCTCAATGCGGTCAACCACTGGTCACCTCGTTCGTTAGTCCATCCATTATCGCACTTCCGTTCGACGCCCTGCTCCTGACAGATTCTGACGGCTTCGCTGTTACAGAGCTGTTACACCGGCGAGATCGCCCTGAAACGAACGTCCCATCCCAGAGATATGCCGCTGACACCGGATTGCGAGTCTGTAGCTACCCCGCTGACGACAGCGCTCAGGGCTTGGACATCAGCCCGAAAGGAATCCGGAGAATGAGCACGCGAGAGGAACTGATTCAGAGCTGCATCCCGATGGTGTACCACTTTGCGTCGAGGCTGAACTCGGGCAACACGTATCTGGATTACGGCGATATTGTCAGCGAGGGCTACGTCGGCCTCGTCCAGGCGGCGAACTCCTATGACGAGACCCTCGGTGCCAGCTTCTCTTCCTTCGCTGCCCAGCGCATTCGCGGCGCCATGATCGACGCGATTCGCAGTGCCGCGCCGCTTTCCCGCAAGACCGCCGCCACCGTCAAGCAGTACGAAGACGCCGTCGACCTCGTCTGCGCCAACACCGGCCGCGCCGCCGATGACGCGGAAATCGCCAGCCACCTGAATGTCGACGTCACCGACGTGAAGAAGATGAAGACCTGGAATAGCTTCCGCCTCGTGTCCCTCGATGACCACCACCCGGACTCGCAGGCCTTCGACGTCGCAGACGACTACTCGCTCGAAGATGACGTGATCGCCAGCGTCTCCGGTGACTGCCTCCGTTCTTACATCGACCGCCTCATGCCCCGGGACCGCGCGATCATCGACCGCATCTACTTCCAGGGCTACTCGCAGCGCACCGTTGCCCAGGTCTACAACATCAGCGAGTCGCGCCTGTCCCAGGTCCGCCGCCGCGCGCTTGAGTCGCTGCGCAGCATGATCCAGATGGAAGGTGAGCTCGCGGTCGCCTGATCCGCACCAATACACGCAACGAGGGCGGCTTTCCCCCTCAGCACCGCGCAATGACAGAACCGGCCCATTGGCCGGTTCTGTCATTCCCGACACCGTTGTCGCTCAATATCCGCGGGTTTCGCCCGATAACTAGGTAGTGGTAGTAACCCTCGTACAGGGGCACCGCCAGACTGAACACGAGACGATCGACGATGAAGATTGGAACCGCCGCCCTCCGGAGAGCTCTCTTCGACTCCGGCCCCGACGCCGTGATCTGTGTTGACGACGAAGGGAACGTTATCGAAGCCAACCCGCGAGCCTTTGAGCTCTTCGGCTACGACGAGGACGAACTCATCGGCCTGCCCATCCAGGCAGTGCTCTGGGAGGACGAATCCGACGATGCCGCGGAGGACGGCGCCGGCCTCTTCGTGGACCCCAAATCGCAGTCGCTGAGCGGCGGCCTTCGCGTAGTCGGCAGGCGCAAGGACGGCAGCGAGTTTCCCGCCAGCATCAACCTCAGCCCGCAGCGCAGCCGCGAGGGCAACTTCGTCGCGGCGATCGTCGCCGACATCTCAGAGCTGCGTGAGGCCGAACGCCACCTGCGCGACAGCGAGGAGCGGTACCGGCACCTGATCGAGAACACGCCGGACGGCTACTTCATCCACACCGACGGGACGATCACCTTCATCAACCCCAGTGCAGTACGCATGCTCGGCGCATCGAACGCTGATCAGATCCTGGGCCGACCGCTCTATGACTTCATCCACCCGGACGAGGTCGCGGAAACGGAGCAGCGCGTCAATCTCGCCCGCAAGGGGATGCTCACGCTGCCCTTCGTCAACCGGACCCTGCGTCGCCTCGACCAGACCTACTTCGAAGGCGAGATGGGCAGCGTACGCATCCCGACGAATGACGGGACCACGGTCATTCAGACAATCATTCGCGACCTCACAGAGAAGCACCAGGCAGAGCAGCTCCAGATCCGCGCTCTTGCCGCCGAAGAGGGTGAGCGCCTCAAGTCGAACCTCCTGAGCACCGTGTCGCACGAGCTGCGCACGCCGCTCACTGCCGTCCGTGGCTACGCGACCACGGTGCTCGAGTACGCCGACTACCTCGACAAGGACGAGATGCTCGACTACATGAAAGGCATCGACACTGCCGCTCAGCACCTCGAGAAGATCGTCGCCGACCTCCTCACGTTGTCGCGGATCGAGGGCGGCGTCTACCGGCTCGACCTCACAGACTTCGATGCTTGCGATTTCGTGCGAAACGCAGTGACGTCGTACCTCGTCGCCCACCCGGACCATCTGCTCCATGTGGAGCCGAGGGCGCCGCAGCCCCTGGTCTCCGCCGACTCATCGCGCGTTCTGCAGGTGCTGCACAATTTGCTCGACAACGCCCGCAAGTACGGGGGCGACGACACTGCGACGAAGATCGCCGTGACACGCAGCGATGGGGAGATCACGATCAGCGTCCGCGACCCCGGTCCAGGCGTCGAGGCGGAGGCGCTCGACCGCATCTTCCAGCCCTTCGTGCGCGGCAGCAGCTCCCAGAAGTCGGAAGTCGCCGGCTCCGGCCTCGGTCTCGCCGTTTGCAAGGCGATCATCGAAGCACACGGCGGCCGCATCTGGGCATCACTGCCTCCCGAGGGCGGCTTCGAGGTCAGCTTCAGCCTGCCTGCCGCAGCTTGAACGACCTGCATCGCTCAAGCTCTATCCGTGACACACGTGAGACATCAGATCGTTCGGCCGAGACTGCCCTGTGACCATCAGCCTCGATGCTTGTTCAATGAAGGATTCAGCTACGAAGAGAACGCTTCAGGGACGGCGCATCCTCCTCATTGAAGACAACCGGGACGTCCAGCAGTTCGTGAGCGGCATCGCCCGGCTTGAGCGCGCCGACATTGCTGTTGCCCGTAGCGGCGAAGAGGGCCTTGACCTCCTCGCCGACGATGCGAAGTTCGATGCGATCCTGCTCGACCTAAATCTTCCCGGCATCTCTGGCTGGGACGTCCTTCGAAGCCTGCGGAGCACGCCGCCTCACTGGGAGAAAGAGCCGCCCGTCTTCATCTTCACCGCATCGAACGCGAACATGATCGAAGAACAGGCCAGCGAGCTGGGTGCTGCCGGCGTGATCACGAAGCCGGTGAGTGCGAGAGACCTGGTTCAGGCGCTGGCGGCCGCGTAGCCCGTCGTATCCACCCGGAAGCGATACCCGATACCCGAAAGCGTCTCGATCGCCTGGACGCCGGATGCCTCGAGCTTCTGGCGCAGGCGGCTGATCGCGACACGCAGCACATGGTGACTGCCGAGGTATTCGGCGCCCCACACGCGCTCGAGGATCTGGTCGTGGGTGAGGACGCGGTTGCGGTTGCGGACGAGGTAGCCCAACAGGCGGAACTCGGTGCGTGAAAGCTCCAGCTCGACGCCGCCCGCGTACGCAACGTACTCGCCCTCGTCGACGACCAGGGGGCCGACTTCGATGCGCTCAGCACGCGGCACGTCGATCTGCGCACGCCGCAGGACGGCCCGAATCCGCGCCACCAGCTCGTTCGCACCGAAGGGCTTCCGGATGTAGTCATCGGCGCCGGCCTCGAGGGCACGCGTCGCGTCAGACTCGTCGTCAAGGCCCGTGAGGATAATCACAGGGACGTTCGAGTGGTTGCGGATCTTCTCGCAGACCTCGATGCCGGTCATTCCGGGCATCATGACGTCGAGCAGCACGAGTGCCGGGTCCATCTGGTCGACCATCCGCAGCGCGTCGGGGCCATTCGCGGCCGTGAAGACCATGAAGTCATTCAGCCCGAGCACGCGCTCGATAATCTTGAGAATGCCGCGGTCGTCGTCTGCAGCGACGATGCGAAGCGTGTTTCCTCGAACCATTCTGATCTGCCTCTACATCTCTTTTCGGCCGCGAAAGGTGGTTTCTGTAGCCTTCGGGCGAAGTTCACGGGGCGGCAAAAGATTAGGCGCCTTATGCATTGACGACGTTTCGCGTGGTCTGTAGTATCGAGAGCAGGAAAGGAGGTGATGCGGATGGACCATCAACGTTACCAGGCGAATAGCCAGGCCGTCCGCCTAATTTCTATGCGAGGTTTCCTAGCCTAGGAATAGGCGCCGCCGGGCTTTCGCCTGGCAACTGACCGCTTTTAGCGGATAGACCTGAAAGCCCCGGCAATGTGCCGGGGCTTTCACTTTTTGCCCGCAACACGCCCCGCTTAGTGAACCAACAAACGTAATCTGACTGTCGTATAACTGTCTGGATTCACCAGTTCCGCGTTGATACGGTTAGCCAGCAGCCGCCTGACCGTACGCGCTCCCCTTGCCCGGCAGCCGGCTGCATCAAGATCAACTTGCAGTGAAGGACAGAACACGAATGGCAATCGCACCCGGACCTGGCCCGCAGCCCGAAGGCACCATGGTCAACGTCGGCAATGAGCAGATCCACCTCATCGAGCTCGGCGACCCAAACGGCAAGCCCCTCGTCTTCCTCCACGGCGGCGGCCCGGGCGGAAATGCCTGGACCGACTTCGGCATGATCGTGCCTTTCTTCCAGGACCGGCGGATCATCATGCCCGATCTCCTCGGCTGGGGCCTCTCCAGCTACACGCCCAGCAATGAGCCGACCTGGTCCCGCCAGTCATGGCACCTGAACGAGCTTCTCGGCATGCTGGGCGTCGAGAACGCGGACTTCGCCTGCAGCTCCCAGGGCGGCACTGCATCTCTGACGCTGGCAGCCGAGTACCCGAACCGCGTACGCCGCACGGTGATCAGCGGCAGTCAGCCAACCTTCGAGACCGTCGGCGAGGACCCGGCGCCGGGTAAGGCGATGGCGCTGATCCAGGAGCTGTTTGGCGGCGACGGCCCGGACTTCGAAAGCTCGAAGGCGCTGATGGCCGGCCTCGAGTGGCACGACGGCTCGCGTATCCCGGACGAGACCGTGGAGCTGCGCCTGAAGCAGACACTACTGCCCGACACGATGGCAGCATGGAAGGACTGGAGCATTCGCGGCGCCCGCCAGGACATCGGCGACCTGCTGCCGAAGATCGAGGCTCCCGTCCTCATGCTCTGGGGCAAATACGATCCATTCCTGTCGCTCGAGTACGCCGTCTGGCTGTGCCGCCAGATCAAGAACAGCGACGTCTACATCATGGACAAAGCGTCTCACCACGGCGAAGAAGAGTGGCCCGCCGACTACTCGGCAATCATCAAGGCCTTCTTCGAGCGCGAGGCGTTCGGCAACTAGCCTCCGACCCCCGGTCAGAAGCTCAGAGAGGCAGTCCAGGCCGGGCTGCCTCTCATTCTCTCTGGAGTGTTCTTACTCGTCCCAGGACGTGCCGAAACCCTGGGCAGCGCGAGACGCCCCATCGAGGGTCGGCGAGATGCTTCCGAGGCCGAGTAAGAGCAATCGGCCGGCAGCAGCCAGGCGTCCGTAGATGCGCCGATTCGGGTTGCGAGATGAGCTGAGAGCGTTGCGCCTGGTTGTCATGTCTTCGTCCTTTCGAGCTGTGCCACGTCGTGGCTTCACTCATGGAGACGAAGGACCGGCGAATGGTTACAGTGCTACGGCCCGACTTTGCAGGTGCAGTCGAGGCAGTGATGCTCAGCGCAGGTGCGACAGGTCGCCTCGAGCTTCGTCCGGAGCGCCTGCCTGGCGCGGTGGTGCCGGACCTTGAGGTTGCCCGCTGTCACGGCGAGGTCGCGCTGGACGGCTGCGCTCGGCTGCTTCTCGAGGTCGAGGCGCTGGATTAGATCGGCGTACTGCGGAGGAAGCGTCGGGATCAGCGCCCGGAAGCACTCGCAGAGGGCGCCTTCATCCTCGTCCGACTCGTCAGCGAGGTCGATCTCAGCGATGTCGACCGCCGGCGGATGGCCCCCGCGCGACCGATACGCATCCGTGATCGCGTTTCGGAGGATCGTGTAAAACCA
>JBFWZE010000164.1:3993-7818 GCA_050185685.1 Dehalococcoidia bacterium | reverse complement strand
CGGGCGGTGCGGGAACGGCTCAGCGGCCATCGGGTTGCGGTCGTGCATCAGGACGTGGTCCGCCGCGAGATCCTCGGCGAACGCGACCGGCCGGAAGCGGCCAACATTGGCATGATCGACCTGATCACCCGCTACGCGCTCGACGAGGGGTTCCACGTGGTGCTCGAGGGCATCCTCTACGCCCCACACTACGGCGCAATGCTGACCAGCCTTGCAGCGGACCATCGCGGACTGACCCGGTGTTACTACCTCGACGTCCCGTTCGAGGAAACGCTCATTCGTCATGCGACCAAGCCGCCGACGAGCGAGTATGGGGAGGCAGAGATGCGAGGCTGGTACCACGCCGACGACCGCCTCGAATCCCTTTGCGAAGTCGTCATTCCGGCGGCGAATAGTCTCGAGGGGTCGGTGGAGATGATCATTCGCGACTGCCGGCTTGCCGAGGTCGGCCAGGATTCACGCACAGACTAATGCGAACGTTAAGGCGCGCACTCCTGCAACGCCTGTACTTACTCACCTAAGGAAGACCGATGGTTAGCCGAGACGAACGCCACGCCCGCAACCAGACCGTCATCGACCAGCTGCGCGCGAACGGCGGCAAGCACGACACGATGACGCTTTTGATCCTGACGACGACCGGCGCGAAGAGTGGTACGCCGTTCACGACGCCGCTCGCCTACCAGCGCGATGGCGACCGCCTTCTCGTCTTCGCGTCGAACGCCGGCGGTCCAAAACACCCGGACTGGTACCACAACCTCGTCGCGAACCCGGAGGTCACGGTCGAGGTCCTCGGCGAGACCTTCCAGGCCCTTGCGACGACCCTCGTCGGCGATGAGCGCGACCGCTTCTACGCGAAGCAGGCAGCAGACTCCCCCGTCTTCGGCGACTACGAGAAGAGGACGACGCGGGTGATCCCGGTGGTGGCGCTGGAGCGCATCTCCTAGCGAAGGCGGCTTCGGCATACGAGGTTGCAGGGCGGCGGCCCAGTTGAAGGCAGGGCATTCGGAGCCGTTGGTGCTCCCTGCTACGCCGCTCCAGGTACTCTGCTCCGGCCTGGGGATGGCCACAGGAGAGGGAATCGCATCGCGCCTGGCGGCGCTCGCGATTCGTGTTTATGGGAACTGGGGGACAACCCCCAAGCCCCCCCGGGCATGGGCTGCGCCCCTACCTACCCTGCTTCGGCAATAGGACGCAAGCACCGCCAACTCCAACGACCCAGGAACCCCTCCTCGGCTACAGCGGGGGGCTGGCCAGCCATGGCAAACAAAACGAGGCCGGTCTTTCGACCGGCCTCTCTTGTCTCGAAGCTTGTGGCTCGGAGCTGCTGATAAGTGACAGATTGAAGCTTAGGGCTTCGAGCCGTCCTCCCACCAGTAGTCCTTGGTGTTACCGGTGATGATCTGGTCGCTGAGGAAGCCCTCGTTCTCTAGGGGAGCTTCGAGGTACTGGCGGAAGGTCGGGCCCCATGCCCATTCGCGGTTCGGGTCGTGCTCGATCTCGCGGTGGAGCTGGGCGGCGGCCTCGTCGACGTAGGCCATGAAGTGCAGGTACTCCGGGTGGCCGGCCGAGTTCTTCGGGATCAACGGCGAGCCGTCGACGCTGCGGCGCATGAAGCTGTAGAGCACCGTGCCGGGCTCGTTCTCGCGGACCATCGCCAGCTGGCGCTTGGCCTGCATCTCGAACTCTTCGCCCATGCCTTCCTTGATCTTAAAGCGGTGGAAGGCGAAGCGGAACATCGAGCCCGGCTCCCAGTTGTGGGCGCGGGTGATCCCCGTCGTAATCTGGTCGGCTTCGAAGCGCTCGGCGTAGATCGGCGCGGCCATGAAGGGCCGGAAGGTGGCGCCCCAGGTCCAGGGCTGGTCCTTCGCGTGCTCGATCTCGAGGTGGAGCTGCTGGGCGGCCTCGGTGTCGTAGCCCATCAAGTGGATGTACTCGACGTGGTTGGCAGCGGCGCCGGAGAGGATGGTCGAGGCCGGGCCGGAGCGGCGGTTGAAGCCGTAGAGTACGGTGCCGGCTTCGCGCTCGGTGACGATCTTGATCTGCTTGCGCGCTTCCTCTTCGAACCGCTCGGCTTCGTCAGCCTTCACGGTCATGCGCATGATGTTCACGCGATACATTCGCTTCTCCTTCACAATCGGGGTTGCTAGACGGCCGCTTGGCCTTCGCGGTGCGTGCCGGCACTGCCTGCCGGCTCCCTCAACGCTATTCCGCAATGCTGCAGGCTTCCGCATGATCGACCGTCCCGGACGGCGTGTCAACGGGTTCCCGTAACATTCGTTTTCTCGACGGCGGCGGGCTTTCCCGTATCCTTACGTGGTGTCCACAGATACTGCGAGCAGGTCACGCGGCCGCGGCTTCATCGTCGCCGGGCTGCTCATGTCGATGTCCCTTGCGGCGCTCGACAGCACCGTCGTCGCAACCGCGATCCCGACGATCGTCGGCAACCTGGGCGGCCTCGACCTCTTCAGCTGGGTGTTCTCGGTTTACCTGCTGACGTCGACGGTCACTGTGCCGCTGTTTGGCAAGCTGGCCGACCTCTACGGCCGCAAGCCGGTACTGATCTTCGGGAACGCGCTCTTCCTGCTCGGCTCCTGCCTGTGCGGCCTGAGCCAGTCGATGGAGCAGCTCATCTTCTTCCGCGCGATCCAGGGTATCGGCGCCGGTGCGGTGCTGCCGATGGTGCTCACGATCATCGGCGACCTCTTCCCGATCGAGGAGCGGGCGAAGATCCAGGGCATGACGAGCAGCGTGTGGGGCGTCTCCGGTATTGCCGGGCCGATGGTCGGCGCCTTCTTCACGGACCAGGTGAGCTGGCGCTGGGTGTTCCTGATCAACCTCCCCTTCGGTCTTGCTGCGATCGCCACGGTCTGGTGGTACTTCCACGAGAAGGTGCAGCGGCGGGAGCACTCGATCGACCTCGTCGGCATGGCGCTGCTATCAGGCGGTGTCGTCTCACTGCTGCTGGCGCTGCTGCAAGGTGTCGACCGCTTCGGCTGGGCAGGGCCTGAAACCCTTGCGCTGTTCGCCACCGCGCTTGTGCTGCTCAGTGTCTTCGTCTGGCAGGAGAAGCGATCGCCGGAGCCCCTGATCCCGCTCGACATCTTCCGCATCCGTCTCGTCGCCGTCGGCTGTCTCGCCGGCTTTGCGATGGGCGGCATCTCAATCGGCATCTCGTCCCATGTACCGCTGTTCGTGCAGGGCGTCTACGGCGGCTCCGCGATCGACGCGGGCCTGCTGCTCGGACCGATGTCGGTCTCGTGGCCGCTGGCAGCAGTGCTCTCCGGCCGCATGATCCCGAAGATGGGCTACCGGCCTAGCGCACTGATCGGCGGCGCCTTCCTCGTCGGCGGCACGGCGCTGCTGCTGCTGCTCAGCCGTGAGACGCCGCAGGTTGTTGCGCTGGTCGCCGTTATCCTCGTCGGTGCCGGCATGGGCTTCGCGAGCAGCGCGACGATTATCTCGGTGCAGAACGCGGTCGACTGGTCGCAGCGCGGCGTTGCGACGGCGATGACCCAGTTCGTCCGCACGATCGGCGGCAGCATCATGGTCGCTGTGATGGGCGCCGTGCTTGCCAGCCAGCTTGCCCCACGCCTCGACCGCATCGAAGGAGTCCCGCCCGGCACCGAGGCCGACGACCTCCTCACGGACGCAACCCGCAACGGCGTCCCGGCCGACGTGCTGCGGCAGATGCAGGACGCGCTCGCCTCGTCATTGCACGACACCTACCTGCTCATCGTCCTCGCCGCGGTGGTCACCCTCGCCATCTTCTTCCTCTTCCCGAAGGGCAAGGTCGACGACCTCAAGGCGGGCGCGTCGCCCCAGGGC
>JBFWZE010000164.1:0-3893 GCA_050185685.1 Dehalococcoidia bacterium | reverse complement strand
GCCCGGCTATCGCTCACGCTTCGGGAACCTCGACCAGTCTCTGGTCAGTTTCCCGCAGGGCACCAACACCTTAGACTCTGAATCAGACCGAATCGAAAAGGGGGCCTCTCTGATGGAGGCAAACGCGGAAGACTGGGGCCGCACGATGGCCCAGATCCTCTGGCGCAACGACATCCGCCACTTCGCAACGGTGCCGGACTACATCGTCAGCCAGGTGCTCGAACACCTCTGGGCCGACCCGGATTCGACTGTCGTGACGGCGACACGCGAGGAAGAGGGTCTGGGCATCCTGTCCGGCGCCTACCTGGCGGGAAAGCGCGGGGCGCTGCTGATGCAGAACAGCGGCCTCGGCAACTGCATCAACACCCTGGGCTCACTCAACGTCGCGTCGCAGATCCCGGTGGTGCTCGTCATCTCACATCGAGGCGACATCGGTGAGTTCAACGCGGCGCAGGTGCCGATGGGGCAGGCGACGGAGCGCATCCTCGACGCGGTCGACGTGCGCCACGTGATGCCCACGACGATCGACGAGCTCGAGTCGGCTGCAGACGGCCTGATCAAGCTCGCGTACACGCGCTCGATGCCGGTGGCGTTCATCCTCCCGGCCCAGCTCACGGGAGGGAAGTCCGGATGATCAGCCGCGAAAGCGCCACGAAGCTGCTGGCCCAGCGCCTCACCGACGAGGTGATCGTCACGAACCTCGGTCAGAACACGATCGACTATCAGCAGCTGGCCGACCGCGACCTCAACTGCTACACCTTCGGCTCGATGGGGCAGTGCTCCTCGGTCGCCGCCGGGATCGCGCTCGCACGACCCGACGTGAAGGTGATCTCGATCGACGGCGACGGCTCATTGCTGATGAACCTCGGCGTTATCTGCACGACGGCAAACCTGCAGCAGCCGAACCTGGCGCTCGTCATCCTCGACAACGAGCACTACGTGACGACCGGCGGGCAGCCAACAGCAACCAGCGGACGCACCAGCATCAGCGGCCTCGCGAAGGGCGCGGGCTTCGACGACGACAAAGTCCTCGAGGCATCGAACGACGAGGAACTCGAGCGCGCCTACGAGCGCATCGTCTCGGAAGACGGCCCCTTCGTCCTCACCGTGAAGGTCGAGAGCGCACCCGCGAAGGGCAGGCTCGACCGCGACCTGCTCTGGTACAAGCTGCGCTTCATGCGCGCAATCGACGCGCTGCCAGTCGACCGCTAACGGCGCTCCCAATCCGTCCATACCCTCTGTCCACAGGCCGCACATTGGCTCTGTCGATAGCTGCTGCACTTTCATAATCGCTTCTTCCTGCATAGTTCAATACTTTTCAATCTGTGTCGATTGCGATGCTTGACGCTGCCACCTGCGTTGTCTATAACAGCGTCATTACGTGATCGAAATGTCTGAGTGCAGTAGCAAACACAAGGCATGACGCTTTCTGTCTGATATTGCTCTCGTACTGCGGATTTAGTCCCGCACAGCATTATCCGCTTGAAGTTGTCACTTCCGGCCTTTGCTTTGCTGTGCGTAGATTTACAAACGTTATGTCTCTGGCATTACGAAGGATTATTGCGTTCATGGCATAGCGAATAGCGACTGAAAAGAAGCCGATTACTTCTGCTACATAGCACGGCTTATATCGCGTATTTGGCGTACAGGGTGTCTGCAGAAACCGGGTGTGGCTCATCCGGCGACAACGGAGCGATGCACAGGGAGGTGGCAACCACGGGCGATACGGAGCGATAGCGGCTCTCAACTCCAACGGTACGGGGTACCTGAAAGGACATCGACATGCAAAAACGACATTCCACGCTGTGGAGCCTGCTCGCGATCGGCGCCGTTATCGCCATCGTCTCGGGCGTGGTCTCAATGGCCGCGTTCCAGGACAGCGCAACCGGCAAGATCGCGGTCAAATCCGGCACCCTCGAACTTTCGGTCACCGGCGAGGAGGAAGACACCTACATCCTTCTGCCGATCGACACCGACAACTGCCCAACGGCGACGGCGATGGGCCCGGGCTACAAGTGCCGCTTTGACGTCACCGTCAAGAACACCGGCACCCTGCCTCTGCGCCTCCACCTCGAGAACCTTGACGTCGCAGGCGGACCGCTGCCGAACCCCTCAAACCCGATGTACGGCATATCGGGCACGTCACCCTGCTTCACCGCGGGCTGGATCTGGCCTGAGGCCGAACCCGACCTCATCCCGCCGTTCTCGTACATCTACACGCCCGGCGAAGAGCACTCCGGCTACGTCGAAATCCAGATGGTGACCGCCGCGAACAACGACTGCCAGGACAAGTCTGCTTCCTGGACGGTGGGCTTCAAGGCCTTCAACGTCGAGCCGCAATACCTTCCCTAACAAGGGGGAGCCGGCCTGCCGTGACTCGACCCACGGCAGGCCTTCACTCTTCAGACCAGCCCGCATCTCGCGCACGCGGACTGGCAACAACGAAGCAAACGGAATCGGAACCCACGATGAAGCGAATCTTCGCCGCAACCGTGATCATGGGGCTTTTCATCGCCGGCCTCGGCAGCGCACTGCCGCCGGCCGGGATCGAAGCGAATGGCTCCGGCCAGATCCGGCTACGCGGTTCAGGTCCGGGCGGGCTCCTCACGTTCGGCGCGAACTGTGCCGGCCCGATCGGGCCCGGCACGATCTGTCGCGAGGTGCTGCGTGTCGCCAATTTGGGTAACGGCAACTCAGAGCTGCGCTACTGGATCTCAGCATGGTCCGACACGACCACGGCCGGCGTTCAGGACGGCTGCTTCCTGGTCGGCCTTCAGCAGGGCAACGCTGGCTCACCTTCCCCCGAAGCGGCGAGCATCGGCCCGCTGCAAGGCGGGGTCCTCGGGACAGCCGAGAGCGAGAGCTGGACGCTGACCGCGACCGTGGCGTCTGACAACGCCTGCCAGGGGGCGAGCGCGGATATCGTCATCTCGGTGCTGGCCACCGGTGAGGATGTTCCCGTAGATGCCGGTCCGCTGCAGCCTGTCGATCCCGGCACCGATAGCAACCCACAGCCCGTCCACCCGCGTGACGTCGCAGAGGCATTCCCGGGTGCGCAAAACGTTGTCGTCGGAACGCCGCCGCCACCACCCGCCCTGCCCGGCGCGGTGGTCGAGGCGGTCCCAGGACCGCGGGGTGAGCCCAGTATTAACGCCCTGCCAGCAACAGGGTCCGGCGGCGGCGAACGCACGCTCAACGGTGAAGACCCTGTGCTCGTCCTGGGCGTGCTCGCGTTTACGGCCGGCCTGACGATCCTGATCGCTCGAACCCGAAAACACCGGCAGGAGCAGGAATGACCAGCGACTACATCACGCCGTCGTCTCGTCGCAGCCCGCTGCACTACGTCATGGCCGGCCTCGGCATCGCCCTCCGGGTGGTCCCGATCGCGGTCGCGCTGGCCGTTGCCGCGGTCGTCATCGTCTACCCGAAGCTCGCCGGCCTCGAGAACACCGTGATCGTGACCGGCAGCATGAGGCCGGCGTACGAACCCGGCGACCTCGCCCTGATCGACCGGGCGATACCACCCGAGAACATCGGGCCGGGCGACATCATCATCTTCTTCGACCCCGCCCGGACGCTCGTCAGTCACCGGGTGATCGGTATCGAGCACGACGGGGAAGGCGGCCTACTATTTCGGACAAAGGGCGACGCGAATGAGCAGCCCGACGACCAGCTTATCCCTGCCGCCGACTACCGCGGCCGGCTCGAGCACAGGCTGCCGAAAATGGGCCGCGTGCTCGCGTTCATCAAGCAGAGGGAGATCGTCTACGCGGCGCTCTTCATTCCAGCCGGGCTGATCATCGCCAATGAGCTCATGAACATCGTCGCCGCCAATCGCAAACCCCGGGGCTCGGTCTCGTGAGGCGCCTTCTCTCGACGCCTGTCCTCGCCCT
>JBFWZE010000163.1:2244-7845 GCA_050185685.1 Dehalococcoidia bacterium | reverse complement strand
TCGCGGCTCGGGTACCAGGCTCCATAGACGCCGACGGTAATCAGCATCAGCATCAGGAGCGCTGACATGATCAGGACTTGCTTACGAGTATTCATCTAGGCTCTAGCCCTCGACCGTGAAACTGGCGTTGTCAGTCGTGCCCTTGACGATCGAACCGGTGTTGACGCTGATGCGGCCGGAGCTGGGGTCGATCGTAATCGCCATGCGGTCCATCGAGCGCGGTGCCGGACCGTACACGCGGGCGCCGGCGTCGTCATACGTGGAACCGTGGCAGGGGCAGCGGAACCAGCCCTGGCGGTCGTTGAAGCTGAAGGTGGGGCGCCACGGCACAGTGCAGCCCAGGTGAGGACACTTCCACCATAGCGCGAGGAAGCCCGCCTTACCGTTGACCGGGTCGCTTGCCTTGGCCTGCTCCTCACTGAGGTGAACGAGCCAGAACTTGCCTTCCGGGTTCTGCGTCTTCGAGCCAACCGGAAACTGGTCGACGGTGCCGGCCGAGATAACGCTACCGAAACCGGTGATGCCGCGGGGGTAGAGCATGTCGACGATGGTGGCGCCGAAGGCTGCCAGACCGCCGAGAAGGCCCGTCCAGAAGGTGATGCGCAGGACGCCTCGGCGGGAGATGCCGCCGACGTCGCTGGTCTCGAGAGCGATGGCCGCACCGCCTGCCGCCTGGGTGGTCAGCATGTTGGCAGGGACCGGGTAGGTAACCTGGCCGCTGGGGCCGATGATCGGGTCGCCGATGTAGGCAGCTTCTGCCGCCGCCATCTCCTGAGCGATCTTGGTTGCCCAGGCAAGGCCGGAAGTCATAGCGAGCGGAACGGCGGCAACCAGCGCACCGTATTCCCAGTCGTAAATCAGACCGGAGGCGATACCAACGATACCGAGAGAGAGGACGATCGGCCAGTAGCTCGGACCGGGTGCCTCTTCTTCCTCTTCGTGCTCGGGCTCTACCTCAGGCGTCGGCCCAGCGACTTCGCGAGCTTCGAGGACCCAGCCAAGGAGAGCAATGATGACGATAGCCGCGCTCGCATACGAGAGCGAGCTCGTTACTGGCTGAATGATCGTAACGACGATCATCGCAAGTGCCAGGCCAAAGATTGCAGGCCACAAGCTCAAGCGCATCGTTACATGCCCTCCCCTACTCCAAGTTTAGCGAGACCAGAGTCTCGTAGTGGTTTCTTACGGTCTAGCCGTCGATGCGTGGCACGTCCCACGGCCAGACCAGGTCCTGTCCGGCGCCACGGAATGCTGCACCGACGATAGTCATGACCCAGAAGCTTGCGAGGAAGCCGCTGAACAGACAGAGCATCACGTCGCGCCGGGTCACGATCCAGCGAATGCGCCAGAGGAAGTACACCAGCAGGGCGGGCAGAGCCACCATGATGATGGTCGGAATCAGGATCTCAACCAGGAACGCAGGCAGGTTGAGGTTCAGGTCGTACGGGAGCAGGCCTGTGAGCCAGCCGGGAAGATCCTGGTACCACTGCGGCGGGGGCTCGTTGTGGTACGTGCCCCAGCGCGGGAACGACGTGCCGTTGAACGGGATTGGAATCTGAGTGAAGTCCTGGGGCCAGTTGAGCTGGCCGTCGTGGTTCGGGCCCTTCTGGAGCAGTGGAACCAGGCCGCCGAGGTCGGTGCTCCACTTCCACTCCGTCTGGATACCGCGAACGCTGCGAATGAAGAGCAGGTCCCAGACCGCGTTGACGAAGCCAACATCCGGAAGCCAGTCCGGGCGAAGCTGGTGGACCGTGCCGTCGGGAAGCGTCTCGGTGCCGGCGGGCCACTTGGTGCCGGTGACCTTCTCGTAGATCTGGGCGTGCTTGCCCGCGTCGAAGAGGATGAGGAAGAGCGTAATGAAGGTCGAAATCACTGCCGACCAGACGGAGATTCGTACCGCATTAAGGGTGCCGAACCATTCGCCCTGGCCTTCCTTCGCCCGGTCGATGTAGGGGACCGCAGCGAGGACGATCAGGAACACCGTGGGGACCACGACACCGGCGAGCGCCGGGTTCATGTGCAGCAGCAGTTCCTGGAGGTTAAGGAAGTACCACGGCGCCTTCGACGGGTTCGGGGTAACGTCAGCGTTTGCCCGGTTGATCAGCGGTGCATTGATCACCGCCGACATCAGGGTGAAGGAGAAGGTAAAGAGGACGGCGCAGATGAACTCGACGAATACCAGGTCTGGCCAGACCAGGAGCTCCTCTTCGCGTTCGCGACGCGGCCTTACCTGGGATGGTGTGGTCGATGTAGCTGCCAAGGCTCCCCTCTCCCTGTCGCCCTAATTAAAGGGGCCGAGCCATACCGCCGTCACGCCGGATTCGCCAGAAGTGGACTGCCATAAAGATGGCAGCGACCAGGGGCAGACCGATGACGTGCAGCGTGTAGAAGCGAATCAGCGCGTTGGGGCCGACATCGAAGCCGCCACGCATCACGAACACGACGGAGTCACCGAGGACCGGAGCCGATCCAACCATGTTCGTGCCGACGGTGATTGCCCAAAGCGCCAGCTGGTCCCAGGGCAGCAGATAGCCAGTGAAGCTGAGAAGAAGGGTCAGAATCAGCAGAATGACGCCGACAACCCAGTTGAACTCCCGTGGAGGCTTGTATGCGCCGGTGTAGAACACGCGCATCATATGCAGCAACACGGTCAAGACCATGCCGTGCGCCATCCAGCGGTGCATGTTGCGAATCAGCGCGCCGTAGCGCACGTTCGTCTCCAGCGCGGCGATGTCCGAATACGCCCGCTCCACCGAGGGTACGTAGTAGAACATCAGCAATACGCCGGTGACTGTCAGGCCCAGGAAGAGGAAGAAGCTCAATCCACCCAGGCAGTAGGTGTGGGTAATCTTGACGTGCGTCTTGTGAATACGCGTCGGGTGAAGGTGCAAGAAGACGTTGGTGGCGACCACCAGCATCTGGTTTCGAGGCGTGCTCGGGTAGCCCGATCGGAAGATCGACTGCCAGACGTAGTTGTGGAATACCTTGTCGTAGACGGTGCTAAGGAACCCTGGGCCCCTCGGCCGCTCTGTCTTTGGTCGATTACCTACGGCCATGCCCGGATGTCCTCCCTATCGGGACCACCAGTTGCCAAAAACCACCATGACGGCGAGGCTCAAGGCAATGGTGCCGAATACAAGAATGAGTTCTGCCATGTCCACAGAGACCTGGCGAAGGAAGACGTCGTCTGGGTGCCATCCGATGAACAGTGATACGAGTTCCATCAAGCCCCGCTGCCTTCGTTAGTGAACCGGCCCAGGCGGGCCGCAAGGGTGTCTTGTGAAGGCCTTAGCAAGCGGAAATCTAGCATCGCCCCCCATTAGAGTCAAGCTAAACCAGCGTCAGGCAGCGCCGCAGAGTGCAGCAAACCGAAGCGCGAAACGGTTCGGTCAGGAGATTCCTGAATGCGCGATCAGGCACTTGCTGCCCGCTTTTCGATGCCGCCGATGATTAGCTCTATCGAGTAGCGAAACGCGTCATCCATCGCCCCTGCTGACGCCTTCGTCGCCACCTCGGCGAGCACAAAACCATGGACAAAATCGACGACCGTGTCCGCCGACGGTGCGATCTCCAGCTCTTGAAGGCCCGCCTCACCAATGGCCCTGTGGAGTGATTCGTTGGCGATTGCGACGGCAAGGTTCACCGCCTCGGCGTTCGCGAAGATCTGAAAGACGAGATTGGGGTGGGCAAGCGCCAGTCCGCGATAGGCCGCAGCCCAGTTAAGCACCCTGGCCTGCCAGCGCCCACCGTCGGCGACGGGAGGCAGACCGCGAAAGACACTCTCGACGAGCCGGGTGACCAGTGCCTGCTTGTTCGGGAAGTAGTAGTAGACCGCCATCGCGTCAACGCCAAGACGAGCGCCCAGCCGGCGCATGCTCAGGCCATCCATCCCCGCCTCATCCACGAGCTCCAGTGCGGCGTCGAGCAGGCGCTGCTCCTTCAGCGGTTCAGCGTCGCGTCGTCTCGGCATGCTCTCTCCTCCTGACTGCCGCCGGCGTCTCCTCGACGTGGCCTGGAGCTTGTCATTTCGAGGGACGAAGATTCCGCCCTCAGGTGACCCACCATGACGCATCGGTCCCGTCGTCTTGACGTCGCCGGGTGGCCTCAGTAACGTATTCTACGTTGTAGAATAAATGGAGGCAATCGACCATGTACGAACAGCCTGAAGACCTTACCCGCCTGCAAAGCGTCCTCGATGCGAGCTACGAGCGCGCCGGCGCTCACCTCCGTACCGTCTTCGTCGCCCGCAAACGAATCAGCGCGGAGGAACTGCCGGAGCTGCTACCCGGCGTGCAAATCCTCAGCCTCGCAACAGTGACTGCCGCTGGCGAGCCTCGCGTGGCACCAGTAGACGGTCTCTTCTTTCGTGGCGCCTTCTGGTTCGGCTCAGACCCGAACTCGGCGCGCTTCCGGCATATCCGCCGCCGTCCGGCCGTAAGCGCCGACCACATCCGCGGCGAAGAGCTCGCGATTCTGGTCCACGGGACCGCTCAGGTTATCGACCACAACGCTCCGGAGCACGCCGCCTTCCGCGCCTACTGCGTCGAGACCTACGGCGAGAAGTGGCTCGAGTTCGGCCCGCCAGCGATGTACGCCCGCATCGAGGCAAAGGCGATGTTTGCCCACACCCTCGGTAACTGGGAGGAGTAGGTCCGTATACTCCAGGCCATGGTCGCGATTGCAGTCGAACCTGCGAGCCATGGAGCAGCTTGACGCGGCTGACGTGCGCCTTGTTGCCGGTCTCCTGGTCGGCGGCTTTGCCGTGTTCTTCACCGGCGCAGTCCTCTGGCGGCTAGCGTATCAACGGAGTCTTCCCGAGTCGCTCGCGGCAATCGCTGACTCTCACGTTCGCTGGCGCTGGATCAATTGCTGGATGGCAGCCGGCGTAACCGTGACGCTGATGGGCCTGGCAGGGCTGACGTACCTCTTCACGAAGGCCGGTGGCCAGGTTTACTCCGTCTTTGGTTTTACTCTGTTCGCGATCGGCGCCCTAGTCTGGCTGCCCGGTGTGGTCTGGCGGCTTTCGGTTCTCGACTCAGCAGCGGATGAGTTCGTGGTCACAGGCGAGGTGGACGCGGGAGTGGAAGCATGGGGGCGGTTCTTCGAATACGTCCATGGTTTCCACATGATTCTTGCGTATCTCTCGTGGGTGGCCCTTGCCGCCTCGATCTTTGACACCGGCATATTGCCCCACTGGGTCGCGTGGATGGGCGTGGTCCTTGGGTCCACCGGCGCTGCGGGTTATGTCTCCTTGAAGGGCGGCCCGTTCGCACCCCCGATACAGGCCCACCTCTACACCCTCGTGCTCGGAGTGGCCTTGCTCGTCAAATGGACCTGACGGGGTTTCGGGTGTGAAGTCTACGGCTTGCGGGCGCGGGCCCAGTCGAAGCGACGCATGCGGAGGAGGCCCTTGATGTCGCGCCAGACCGTGGAGACGACCTTGACGCGCGAGTCGGTGTCCTCGATCCAGCGCACAGGGACGAAGGTCACCCGCCAGCCGCTCTTCGCGGCCATCAGCAGCAGCTCCGTGTCCCAGAACCAGCCCGTGTCTTTCACCATCGGCAGGAGCTTCTGAGCGGCCTCACGGCTGATTGCTTTGAA
>JBFWZE010000163.1:0-2144 GCA_050185685.1 Dehalococcoidia bacterium | reverse complement strand
GGCTGGCCGGCGCCCATGCCGAGCAGCGTGTTGTCCTTCGCGAGGACAATGGCGTTCGACTTGATGTGCTTGCAGATGCGCCAGGCGAAGTCCATGTCGATGAGCTCCTGCTCCGTCGGCTGGCGCTTGCTGACGACCTTCAGCTGGAGGTTTTTGTCCGGTTTGCGGTCGGGCTCCTGGAGCAGGTAGCCGCCGCTGACGCGGCGCAGATCGTAGGGCATGCCGTCGCCGGCAGGCGCCTCGAGGATGCGGAGGCTCTTCCAGCGGGTGAGCCAGGAAAGCGCTGCCTCGCTATATCCGGGGGCGATGATGATCTCGTAGAACATGCGCTGGCCGCTCGACGGGCTGACGCTCGCGCGCATCGCCTTCGCCAGCGCCTCGTCGATCGGCCGGTTCACCGCGACGATCCCGCCAAAGGCCGAGATCGGGTCGCCGTGCAGCGCCCGCTCGTAGGCCTGGATCAGGTCGTCGTCGCTGGCGAGGCCGCAGGGATTAGTGTGCTTGATGATCGCAATCGTCGGCTTGTCGAAGTCGCTGACCGTGCGCCAGGCGGCATCGGCATCGAGGATGTTGTTGAACGAGATCTCCACCCCGTGCAGCTGCTTCGCGTGGACGACGCCGGCGGGGGGCAGGCCTGCCTCCTCGTACAGCACCGCCTTCTGGTGCGGGTTCTCGCCGTAGCGCAGGTCTGCTTTCTTACGGAGGCCCACCGTCAGCTCCTGCGGCCAGGCCGTACCCGCATCCTCGCGCAGGTAGCGGCTCACCATCGTGTCGTAGAGCGCAACGTGCTGGTAGGCCTTCGCCGCCAGCTGCCGCCGCGCCGCTTCGTCGACGCCGCCGCCCTGCAGCGCTTCGAGGGTCGATGCGTAATCGCCGGGGTCGCAGAGGACGACGACGGCGGGGAAGTTCTTTGCCGCCGCCCGCAGCATCGCGGGCCCGCCGATGTCGATGTTCTCGAGGGCGTCGATCAGGGTCACGTCCGGCTTCGCAATCGTCGCTTCGAAGGGGTACAGGTTGTTCGCGACGAGGTCGATGCCCGCGTAGCCGTGAGAGGCGAGCTCTTCCATGTGGCCGGGCAGGTCGCGCCGGGCAAGGAGGCCGCCGTGGATCGCCGGGTGTAGCGTTTTCACGCGGCCGTCCAGCATCTCGGGCGATTTCGTCACGTCTGAGACGCTGGTCACCGGCAGTCCGGCGTCACGCAGGGCCTTCTCGGTGCCGCCGGTCGCCAGCAGCTCCCAGCCCATCGCCACGAGGCCCTGGGCGAGCTCGATCAATCCGGTCTTGTCGTACGGAGCAAGTAGCGCTCGCATGGGTTCTCCTTAGCCCAGGTCGACCTGGGGTTCGCCGTCTCGGCGCGTTGTCACTTCACCAATCTCGATCGCGCCCGGAACCAGGCTGCGCAGCTTCGTCGCTTTGTCGGGCGACACGATGATCGCCATGCCGATGCCCATGTTGAAGACGCGATACATCTCTTCGTCGTCGATGCCGCCGGCCTTCTGGATGAAGGGGAAGATCGGAGGCACCGGCCAGCTGTCTTTGCGGATGCGGGCACCGAGGCCCTCAGGCAGCACGCGAGGCATGTTCTCCTCGAACGCGCCGCCCGTGATATGTGACAGGCCGTTAATCAGGGCCAGCGCCGGCTTCAACTCGTTCACGTAGGGCAAGTGCGGCTTGAGCAGCGCATCCGCCAGCGATTCGCCCAGCTCTTCTTCATGGCGCAGCAGACGGCGCTTGTCGTCTTCAGGCGTCGAGCGGTAGACGCCGATGCCGAGGGCAGCGCGGACGAGCGTGTAGCCGTTCGTGTGCGGCCCGTTCGAAGGCAGGCCGAAGATGACGTCGCCGGCGGCGATCTTCGAGCCGTCGATAATCGCGTCGCGCTCGACCACACTGACGACGAAGCCCGCGAGGTCGAACTCGCCCGGCGGGTAGACATCCGGCATGTCCGCCGTCTCGCCGCCGATGAGCGCGGCGCCTATGGTCGCGCAGGCGTCTGCGACGCCCTTCACGACCGCGATCTTGTCTTCGGGGTCCATGACGCCGCAGCTCATGTAGTCGAGGAAGAAGAGGGGCTCGGCGCCGCAGCAAAGGGCGTCGTTCACCGACTGGTTGACGACGTCGTGGCCGAGGCCTTCGTAGCGGCCGAC
>JBFWZE010000162.1:0-7886 GCA_050185685.1 Dehalococcoidia bacterium | reverse complement strand
TCGGCGATGACGCTCGCCGGGAGGGCAGTCAGCACGTGGCGGCGTCCTTCGCGGCCCATCCGCCGCCAGTGGACGGCGCTCTCGGCGCTACCACTCACGAGCGGCGACTCGGGCAGGCGGGTGAATGCAGGCTCGATCTTGCCGGTGCCCGCCTCGATGCGCTGGTAAACGCTGTCCAATCCCACGTATCCCGCCGCACCGATCAGTCCCAGTGCTCCGGCATGACCGGCCATGCGCCAGAACCTGGGGCTGCCGGCCATTCCCTGGGCAAGAGCGCGTCCTACGACCGAGCCGAGGACGCGTTCGCCGGCGGCAATCACACCCAGTCCTGCCGTAATGCCAAGGCCGGTGAGGATCGACTTGCCGGCCTGGATGTTCCACTCCTGCGAGAGAAACGCCTGGCGGTCCTCCTCGGAAACCTGTCGTTCCGCCTTGCGTCGCCGGTACTCTGCGGCAAGCACCATGAGGCCACCGCCGAGCACGCCGACCGCAAGGTTTCGATCGCGTCCAACGCGGACCTCGTTGGGGTCGACGACGTCGAGGAGGTCCTGGATGAAGCCGGCAGTGAACCCGGCGAGACCTGCCATGGTCGCGAAATAGCCGGCCGTTCGCGTGCCGGCGCGGCCGAGCGACTCGCCTTCGACCTGCACGAGCGAGTGCTGCACGAACATCCCAGCGCCCACGGCCAGGGCATCGGCGAGCATGGTAACGCGGCGAAGCTCGTCCTCCGCCAGCCGTCCTCCCTCGTGCTTCATCACGAGGGCCGCCGCATTCTCGATGAGGTCCTGGAATATCGCCGTGGTTGAGTAGGCCATTGCGACCGACAACCCCGTCACCGCACCCTGGTCGGTCGTGGTCCGGACCATCAAGGTGCGCTCGAAGCTCTTCGCGGCCGCCGCAGCGCCTACCAGCATGCCAGCCTGCGCCGACCGGCTCGCATTTCGCCCGTTTGCTTTTCCCCCGGCTGCTTCCATAGAGCGTTCTCCTTGCTGCGAGGACCCGTCGTGAGAAGCGCACTGTACCTTCGCCACGCCAGCAGATTGCCTCAAGCGAATGCCGCTCCATGTATCGCCAAGCGGACAACCCTCAGCTTCACCTCGTCCATTCCGGCAGGCGATGACGAGAAGCTGCCATTTCGACGGACACGCAGGTCTGCCTACGATTGGTGGTGTGCGCTACTGAATGACGCCCTGCGCTTCGTAACCAGCTGGTTTGGCGGAACAGCTGGTACTGCCAGCGCCGGCTCGACACCTGCAGACGAGGAGGAGATACGCCTCCTTATCCTCTTCATGTCCGAAGCCGGCGCGGCGATGAACGCGGCTGGCGACGCGACCACCTTCATACGCAGGTCGTTGCAGCGGATGGGCAGGGCGTACGGCCTCGACAGGGTCGAGGTCTTCGTTGTCCCCACCTTGCTGCTTCTGAAATACGGCGATGGGCGCGCTACTTTCGTCGATCTGTCGAGCCAGATCCCGGCGGACCTTCGCCTCGACCAGATCGCTGCGCTGTATGACCTGGTTGAGGAAGCTGAGGCGGGCCGGATCAATCCGGCGGATGGCCTGCGCCGGCTGCGCAGTCTCGTCGCGATGTCACCGCGGCACTCAGCCCTCGTCCGGACGCTTGGCTCCGGGTTCATCGCCGCCGGCGTGGTGTTCACGCTTGGACCAGCGCCTGCCGAGTTGTTGCTCGCCGTCCTGCTCAGCATGGCGGTGGGCGCGATTCGGGAAATCGTCAGAAACTGGCCCCAGGTGTGGCCCCTGCTACCTGCGGCGGCCGGCGTCCTCGTTGGCGGTGCGAGCTTCACGCTGGTCGACGAGGGCCTCGAAGCTTCTCCCCTGAAGATCCTCGTCCCGGCGCTGGTCACGTTCCTGCCGGGCGCCGCGCTGACGGTCTCGATGATCGAGCTCTCGAACGGCGACATCGTCGCGGGCGGCAGCCGGCTCGCCTACGGGACGATGCGTTTGTTCCTCCTGGTCTTCGGCGTGCTGATTGCCGCTCAGTGGTTTGGCGTCCCCCAGGAGACGGCAGCGCCGGATGCGATTCCTCTCGGCAGGCTGCTGCCGCTTCTGGGCGTGGCGCTCTTCACCGCCGGTGTTTACTGGCAGTTCTCGGCACCGGTCGGTTCGTTCCCCTGGCTTCTGCTTGTCGTTGCTGCTGCATGGGCCGGTCAGCAGCTTGGCGCGCTATTCCTTGGCGGGAGCCTCGACGGCTTCGCCGGTGGAACTGTGATGATCGTCGTCGCGCGGATGATCCAGGGGAAGGCGGGAGCACCCCCGCTGATCGTCAGCTTCACGCCGGCGTTCTGGTTCCTCGTACCGGGCGCACTCGGTCTCGAGGGCCTCTCGAACCTGGTTTCAGACCGGCCCCAGGCAGGCATCAACGACATCCTCTCAATGGTCACCACGATGATCTCAATCGCCCTCGGCGTCCTGTTTGGACTCCTGCTGTCGGGCAGCAGCCGAAGCCGGGAGCCTGTCTAGCCAGCCTCCCCACAGCTCCGCGATAGCTAGGCGCTGCCTCAGCAGCCGGCCGCAATGGCAGGCATTCGGCTGTCCAGGAGAACAGGCGCGCGCCAAAGCTTAGGGGTAATCGAGCGTGTTGCCCGAAGAGCGGCGGTCACGGTTAGCACCGGCAGTTCAAGCATCGGAGGCTGAAATGGCTTCGGAGGACGCGAGTGTTCCGCGCGAGCGAATCGGAGCACGTGATGTGGTAAAGGCGGTCTCGAAACCGCAGTTCATCACGTGGACAGCCCTGGCCTTCATGACCGTCTCGTCGGTCGCCAGCCTCAGGCCGGCGCCGACCATGGCGGTCTACGGCATCTCGTCGATCTTTCTCTATGGGTTTGCGGCGCTCGTCTTCCTGATCCCGACAGCGCTGGTGGCAGCAGAGCTGGCGTCGGGCTGGAGCGGCGGCGTCTATCGCTGGGTAACAGAGGGCATCTCAGCGAAGTACGGCTTCCTCGCCGTCTGGTGCCAGTTCGCCATGACGATCTTCTACTACCCCAGTCTGCTGGCGTTCGTCGCGAGCACGCTCGCCTATGTGATCAACCCGGACCTTGCGAGCAGCGGCGTTTACACGGCAGTGATCATCATCGGCGTTTACTGGCTAGGGGTCCTGGTCTCGTCCCAGGGCACCAAAGCGCTGGCTGGGTTAGCCAGCAGCGGCCTGATCATCGGCACGCTGATCCCCGGCGTCCTGCTGGTCATCCTCGGGGTCATCTACCTGGGACAGGGCAACACCTCCGCCGCGCCGATGAAGGCGGAGTTCATCATTCCAGCATGGACAGGCATCGCCAGCCTTGTGCTCATCGTTAACAACTTCTTGAGCTACTCCGGCATGGAAATGAACGCGGTCCACGTCTCGGAGCTGAAGCAGCCCGGCAAAGAGTTTCCCCGAGGCATGTTCCTCGCAATGGCGCTCGTCCTTGCGATCTTTATCCTCCCGGCGCTGGCGATCAGCTGGGTCGTGCCGGCTGAGAATCTGACGCTCACCGCCGGCCTGATGCAGGCGTTCGACGCGTTCTTCAGCTACTTCGATATGGCGTGGCTGACCCCGGTCATCGGCATCATGATCCTTTGCGCTTCGCTGGCCGGCATGCTCACCTGGCTGGCGGGGCCATCGAAGGGACTTCTTCTGATTGGGCGCAAGGAAGGCTACCTGCCGCCTCACTTCCAGAAGATGAACTCCCACGGCATCCAGCAGAACATCCTCGTTGCGCAGGGCTTCGTGACGACCGTCATCGGCCTCATGTACGCATTCATCCCCGACGTCTCGAGCGCGTACTGGATCTTCTCGGTGATGACGACGCAGGTCTACCTGGTGATGTACGTCCTCATGTTCATCGCCGCGATTTCGCTGCGGCGCCGCGCGCCTTCTCATGAGCGTGGCTTCAAGGCGCCAGCCCTGACCTTGCTGTGCGGCGTCGGCATCGTCGCTTCCATCGCCGCCTTCGCCATCGGCTTTGTCCCGCCGTCGCAGTTCGAGAGCGGCAACACCGTCGCCTACATCGCGATTGTCGGCGGCGGCGTTCTCCTCATTGGGTTCATCGTTCCCGGCGTAACGTACGCGATGCGCAAGCCGAGCTGGAAAACCGCCGAGGGCGAGGAACCGGGAGAAGCCGCCGCACCGGCAGCCGCTCCTGCGCCCGCGCCTGCACGAGTTCCGGCGGCAGCGGCAGTCCCTCTACAGGGCGGCGCCGAAGAAGAGGCGGAGATTCCCGGCGGGTTCGACCCGCAGGAAGAGCCCACGCGCGACCATCCCACACGCCGAAAGCTGATCTATGCGGGCGCCGGCTTCCTGGCTGGGGCAGCAGTCGTGGCCGGGCTCCTGAGCTACAGCGAAGGCAAGACGAACGAAGAAGCTCAGGCCAAGGCCGACCAGCTCATCGCGTCATTCCAGGAGCAGGGCTTCCGCGTCCCGCAGAGGGACCTCGTGGTGAACCTCCTGGGCACCGACGGCGGCAAAGTCTGCGAGGACCCGGCCTCGACGCTTCAGACCTCGCTCTACAAGCAGCAGCAGCTATCGAACGGCGCAGCGCAGGTGGGAGCGCGCCCTGTCGTCAGCGACGAAGACGTCGTACTGGGGCAGCTTGTCATCCTCGACGTCTACTGCCCCGACCAGGCCGAAAAGGTCCGCGCGGCGATCGATGACTACAAGTACGACGACGTGGTCCACCAGTAACTGCACGTCGCGAGTAACGGAGACAGAAGATGACAACGACCACAGAACTGCGCGAAGCCGTCCGCCAGAACATGCCTCGCGCTCGTGAGGACCTCGCCCGGCTCGTGACCTATCGCTCGGTCGCCGACCAGACGCAGTACCCGATCGAAGAGTGCCTCAAGGCCGCCAACGATGTCGCGGACTCCTTTACCCGCCTCGGGTTCCGGGATGTGCGCCTCATCGATATGCCGAAGGGCCATCCGGCGGTGTACGGCGAGTTCCCCGCACCGCCGGGGGCGCCAACCGTGCTCCTCTACAGCCACTACGACGTGCAGCCGCCAATGGACGAGTCTGCCTGGCGGACTCCGGTCTTCGAACTGACAGAGAAGGACGGCCGCTGGTACGGGCGCGGCGCCGCCGACTGCAAGGGCAATATCGTCATGCAGCTCACGGCGTTACGAGCCCTCGGCGGCGGCAACTACCCGGTTGGCCTCAAGATCATCTCGGAGGGCTCCGAAGAGCAGGGTCTCGACGAGCTGGAGGAGTTCGTCCCGAGCAATGCCGCGCTGCTCACCTCAGACGCTATCCTCGTCTGCGACACCGGCAACTTCGCGGTCGGCCAGCCGACGTTGACGACGACACTGCGCGGCCTCTGCAACATCGTCGTGACGGTGAAGACGCTGACGACGCCGATGCACTCCGGCATGTTCGGTGGACCGACGCCCGATGCCCTTATCGCTCTGATCAAGATCCTCGACACGCTGCACGACGGCCGAGGGAACATCACGATCGAAGGCCTGCAAAACAACCAGACGTGGCAGGGCGTCCAGTACGACCGCGACCAGTTCCGCCGGGACGCGAACGTCCGAGACGACATTGAGCTCGTCGGCGACGGTTCTGTCGCCGACATGCTCTGGGCGCGTCCCTCGCTCACGGTGCTGGGCATCGACTGTCCCCGCGTTGCCGGCTCCGCGGGCGTCGTGCAGGCGGAGGCGAGCGCCAAGGTCAGTCTCCGGATCCCGCCCGGCACCGACCGTGATGCCGCAATGAACGCCCTCAAGCAGCAGATTCGCCGTTCAGCGCCGTGGAGCGTGGAACTCGACATTGTCGAGGTTGGCTCCGGGAATCCGTTCCAGGCGGAGCCTCACGGGAGGGCCGGCGAGGCGATGAAAGCGGCAATGCGGGAAGCCTACGGCAAGGACATGAGCATGGAAGGCCAGGGCGGATCGATACCGCTCTGCAACGTGCTCCATGAGACCTTCCCGCAGGCGGAGATCATGCTGCTTGGTGTCGAAGAGCCGAAATCCCTCATGCATGCCCCGAACGAGAGTGTCGACCCGACCGAGATCGAGAACATGGCGCTCGTCGAGGCGCTCTTCCTGCAGAATTACGGCCGGACGACGAGCTAGGCGCGATGAGCGTAGGCAGCGCACCGGCGGCGGGCAAGAGCATCGGCCTCATCCCCTGTCTCGCGTTTGCAGTCGGGACCATGGTGGGCGGCGGCATCTTCACTCTTTCGGGTACGGCAATCAATGACGCCGGGCCGTCGGCACTCCTCAGCTACGTCATCGCCGCGGCAATCATGCTGCTGTCGGCGCTCTCGTTCGTGGCCGTCTCGGCGCGGGCAGGCCCGGGCGACTCCGGATACGGCCCGATCGGCGACCTGCTGAGCCCCGGCTGGCGGTTCATCGCGATGTGGGGCTTCTACCTCAATGGCATCACGATTCTCACGTTCCTGGTCGTCTCCTTCGGCGAGTATCTCAACGAGTACTTCTTCTCCGGCCTCGGGGCGATTCCCGCCGCGCTTATCGCTACCGTTGCAGTGATCCTGCTCAACCTTGGGCCGACGGCGCTGGTAGGCAAGGCAGAAACGTTCATTGTCGCGATCAAAGTGGCGTTGCTGATCGTCTTCATCGCCGTCGGCCTCGCGCACATCGATGACGCCGAGTTTCGTCCCTTTGCTCCAGAGGGTTCGAGCGCGACCTTCAGCACGGCCGCGCTTCTTTTTACGGCCTACACCGGCTTCAACGTTGTGACGAATATGGCAGGGTCGGTACGCAATCCCGGGCAGACGGTGCCTCTGGCAGTGCTCGGATCGATCGCGATCTCCGCCGCACTCTACGTCGGGGTGATCCTTGCGATGCTGGCCAGCGGCGTCGATATCTTCGGCGCAGCCGGTGTAGGTGAGGCGGCGCAGGCGCTTATGGGCGACTGGGGAGGTTACCTGATGGCCTTCGCCGCCTGCCTCTCCACCCTTTCCGGCGCCAACGCCAATGTCCTTGCGACGAGCGAGCTCTCCCTCCGTCTCGTTTCGCAGGGTGACGTACCACCCGTCCTCGGGCGAACCGGACCCGCCGGTCATCCGTATGTCAGCCTCGGGTTTCTCGGCATCGTCACCTTCGCGCTGGTGCTGCTTGCGGACCAGGACAACATCGTCGCGCTGGCGAACGTCGGCGCGCTGGTCGCGATGCTGGTCGTCAACGCCGCCTGCGTCAGCCTCGCGCGGCGCGGGTGGACGGGACAGGGCATGCGGCTGCCGGGCCAGTACCTCGTTCCAGTGCTGGGCTTCGTCGCCTGCCTGAGCCAGTTCGTCTCGCTCAACTGGGAGATGGTAGTGCTCGGCATCGCCCTCGTCATCGCCGGCTACGGGCTGTACCTCAGTCGCCACCTCCTCAACTTTGGCGAGAGCATCGCCGACAGGGTACGGCGCAGCACACGGAGTCTCGAAACGCCGCTCGGCCGAGCAATCAGCGAACCCTGGCTCTACGTCTGGATCGCGCCTGCACCAGCCGTCGCGCCTGACGGCCGGACGCAGAGCAGACAATGAAGACGCACTCCCGGCGGATGAAGGAGCAGCAGCCGGCCGGCGCCACGACAGCGATGACCATTGCCGCAATTGTCAGCGTGCTCCTGCTCTTGCTCGCGGTGCATTTTGGCTCGAAGTGGTGGCGTGACCGGTGCGGAGGTCAGCAAGCCCATCAGGAGGAACTCCATGAATATCGCGACGCAGCGTGAAGCGGCTTACGTCTCAACCGGCAGCCTGCCGCCGGCGCAGCAGGTCATCGCCCTGGTCGACGAGGCGTATGAGGCCTTCCGCACAAACCGCGAGGGCGAAACGTCGGACGTCTACCCTGCACTGCGGCGCGTGGCCCCGGACCAGTTCGGCATCTGCGTCGTGAGCGTCGCGGGCAAGACCTACGCGGCCGGCGATACCGACGTCGAGTTCA
>JBFWZE010000161.1:3421-7907 GCA_050185685.1 Dehalococcoidia bacterium | reverse complement strand
TTCGGGTCCGCGGCGGGGAGACCGCCCTCCGGAGCCTCGACGAGGTTCGGGTTGATGGCGCGGCGGCGGGAAACACCCGCCCACTCGGCCGTCTTCCAGCTCACCTTGCCGTCGCGGAAGAACTCCAGGAACGCCTGGTTGAACATGTCCGGCTGGTCGGTTTGGCCCTGGTGGCCGCACTCGTTCGGGTAGAAGACCTGCACGTTGGGCAGGGCGTCTTCCTGGACGAAGCCGTTCTCGACCGGGCTGAGGACGTCCTGCAGACCGTAGAGGTAGATCGCCGGGATCGTCAGCTTCGGCAGGCGCTGGGTGATGTCAGCCCACTGCTGGTAGTTCGGGTCCTTGGCCAGTCGCGCCGACGATTCGCCGCGGGACTCGTAGGAGTCGTGCTGGCGGGTCGCCGCCGTGGCGCGCATCGTCACGAGCTCGGGCCAGATCGCCTTCGCCTCGTAGATGATGCCGGCCATCAGCTCACGCTGGCTGCCCTCGGGGTCGCTGTAGTCGAACGGAGGGCGCTTGTACGCCGGGTTCGGCGAGAACTTGCTGTTCGGGCCGTCGACGCGCTGCGAAGCCGGGGTCATCATGCCGAGGCCGGCGATGTAGCCGATACCGAGCACGCGCTCCGGGTGGTTCACGGCGTAGTAGGCGCTGTGCGAGCAGCCCATCGAGTTGCCGCCGATGAAGAACTTGTCGAGGCACAGGGCGTCGGCGAAGTCGTTGACGAACTGGACGTAGCTCTTGATACCGTTGTCCGGCCAGTACTCGCGGCGGGTGTCGGCGTGGCCGAAGCCGGGCTGGTCGGGGCAGTAGACGCGGAAGCCGTTAGCGCCGAGGAACGGGGCCATGAAGCGCCAGCCCGCGGTGCCGGACGAACCGTTGATACCGCCGTGCAGCAGGATGACGGCCGGGCCGGTCTCGCCGGAGGTCGTGTAGTGCGCCTTTGCACCATTCGCCAGGCGGACCCAGCGGCTCGCGAGCCCGGGTACGTGGACGATCTGCTCTTCGGTCAGGCCGTGGCTGTTCGGGTCCTGGGTGAGTTCCCTACCCATAAAATGTTCTCCCTCTTTCTGTATACAAGGTGTTCGAAAACCATACGCCTTCCGCCTCGACAGTGTCCATAACAACCGCTACGTCCGCCGTGCTTGCTCCTCCGGCTGCTGCATCTCGACAATGCAGGCATGCCCTCGAAGCTCACCGCCCGAATCCGCGACGTCCTCAGCTTCTTCAACCTCGCCCCGTCGCGCCGGCCGCCGTTCGTTGTGCGCCGCTATCCCTATCGAGGCGCCCGTCAGATGGTCGAAGCGCTGGGGCCTGAGCTCAGCGCGCCGGCGACATGGCGCGCCACCGACGGCCCGTTACCGGATGGCGAGCTCATGGCGCTCTTCCAGTCCACCGACGACCTCACGAAGTGGGCCCACTACCTCGCCGTCTACGAGAAGGCGCTGCAGCCCTTCCGCGGCCGCCCCATTCGCATGCTCGAGATCGGCGTTGCGCGCGGCGGCTCGCTGCAGATGTGGCGGCGCTATCTGCACCCTGGGAGCGTCATCGTCGGCATCGACATCGACCCCGCCTGCCGCCGCTTCGATGACCCGCAGCGCAACGTCCACGTCCGCATCGGCGGTCAGCAGGACGTCGCGTTCCTGCGCGAGGTGACCCGCGAGTTCGGCCCCTTCGACGTGATCCTCGACGACGGCAGCCACATGACCTCGCACATGGTCGAAAGCTTCCGCGAGCTCTTCCCCAACGCCCTCGTGGACGGCGGCGTATACCTCGTCGAAGACATCCACTCGAACTACTGGACGGCCCAGCGCGACAGCGCGATGTCCTTCATCGACTTCACGAAGTGGCTGATCGACGCCATGCACGCCCACTACCAGGAGGCGGACGGTGAGCCCGACTTCCGCGTCGGCCATCCGCAGCGCCGCCACGAGTTCACGGTGCCGCTCGCCGCGGTGCTCGTCGACCACGTTGAGTTCCACGACTCGATCGCGGTGGTCTACCGGGCCCAGGGCCGCCGCGAGCTCCCCCGCAGCCTCTATCGCTAGACGTTCTACACGCGGCTCGTGTGGGCGCCCGGCCGTCCGAACCCTGGGCCCTCAGCCCGCGAAGACGCTCCCCGGCCGTTCGTCCTGAGGCACTCGAAGGACGAACCTCACGCGTCCATGCCCCGTCCGCGTGAGTACGGTGTCAGCCACCACGTCAGGCTGAACACAATGCCTCCTAGACTTCTCTCCATGCCTCCCAGTTCACGCACTCCACGCGTCCCAGGCAAGAAGCACACCCGAAAAATACGAAACGCAGATTCAGAAAATGGCGGTAAATTCGAAAAAGGGGGCGCCAGAAGGCACGATGCTAGAATGAGAACTGGACTTTCATCGATTCTCAGGACGCGATAGATGACGAATTACGCCAACCCCGGCCTTGCCTTCTTCCGAGACCGATACAGCATCGACGCCAACGCCGCGCGGCGGTTGTTGGACGCGGCGCTGGGCCACGGCGGTGACTACGCCGAGCTGTTTTTCGAGCACCGCACCTCGGGCACGATCAACTTCGAGCAGCAGATCGTGAAGAGCGCGAACCGAAGTATCAACCAGGGGCTCGGCGTGCGTGTGCTCCTGGGTGAAGCGGTCGGATACGCCTACACTGAAGACCTCAGCACGGAGGCGATGCTTCGCGCCGCCGACACCGCGGCGAAGATCGCCTCGTCCGGCGCGAAGACGCCGCCGGTCGACATCATGCACTACGACACCGCGAACTATTACTCGCCCGCCGCCAGCAGCATCGACGTCCCATCGGCCGACAAGGTCGCGCTGATCCGCCGCGCCGACGCCGCCGCCCGCGCCTTCGACTCGTCGATCCAGCGCGTCGACATCGGCATGGGCGACGAGCTCAAGGTGATCGCGATCTTCACGAGCGACGGCAAGATGACCGGCGACGTCCAGCCGATGGTGCGCTTCAACGTCAGCGTCCTCTCTGAGCGCGACGGCCAGCGCCAGACCGCGCGCACCGGCGGCGGCGGCCGCATGGGTATGGCCTACTTCGACACGAACCCGCCCGAAGAGATCGCCCGCGATGCCGCTCGCCAGGCAGTGCTGCTGCAGGACGCGGTCGAAGCGCCCGCCGGCACCTTCCCGGTCGTCCTCGGCGCCGGCGACTCCGGCATCCTCCTGCACGAGGCGATTGGCCACGGCCTCGAGGCAGACTTCAACCGCAAGAAGACGAGCAACTACAGCGACCGCGTCGGCGAGCTGGTGGCCTCAGAGCTCTGCACCATCGTCGACGACGGCACGATCAGCGATAGCCGCGGCTCGATCAACATCGACGACGAAGGCAACCTCCCGTCGTACAACACCCTGATCGAAAACGGCATCCTCCAGGCCTACCTCCAGGACCGGATCAGCGCCGAAGCGATGGGCACGAAGCCCTCCGGCAACGGCCGCCGCCAGTCCTTCGAGTTCTACCCGATGCCGCGCATGACCAACACCTACATGCTCGCCGGCGAGACCGCTCCTGAGGACATCGTCAAGTCGGTGAACCGGGGCATCTACTGCGTCAGCTTCTCCGGCGGCCAGGTCAACATCAGCAACGGTGACTTCGTCTTCAGCGTCACCGAGGGCTACATGATCGAGGACGGCAAAATCACCGCCCCGATCCGCAACGTCAACCTGATCGGCAACGGCCCTGACGTCCTGACCAAGGTGAGCGCCGTCGGCACCGACTTCCAGCTCAGCGACGGCCGCTGGACCTGCGGCAAAGACGGTCAGTCCGTGCCGGTTGGCGTCGGCATCCCCACTGTCCTCGTCTCCGGCATGACCGTCGGCGGCACGAAGATGGGGTAACACAAAAGCAGGGTAGGTAGGGGCGCAGCCTATGCCCGGGGGGCCGGGGGGTGTCCCCCCGTTTCTCACCTTTTAGCAAAAGCGGAGCAGACTGAGAGGGATGCGCAGCGACGGTCGTCAGCAGCACAACCCGGAGTAGTTCAAGGAGCCAACTCAATGCCAATGTCGCCCGGATTCAACGACCGGCTCGTCCCGATCCTCGCGCAGGTTGCGGACGAGTTCGGCACGCCCTTCCACATCTATGACGAGGCAGGGATCATCGAGTACGGGCAGGAGCTGAACCGCGCCTTCAGCGGCATCGACGGCTTCCGCGAGTACTACGCGGTCAAGGCGCTGCCGAACCTCCGCATCCTCGAGCTGGTGCAGAACGAGCTGGGCTTCGGCTTCGACTGCAGCTCGACGCCGGAGCTGCGCATGGTGCGCTCGATCGGTGCGAAGACCGAAGACATTATGTTTACTTCGAACAACACCTCCCCTATCGAATACGCCGAGGCGCTGGGCCAGGGCGGCTGCATCCTTAACCTCGACGACATCACCTTCATCGACAAGCTGCCGCAGATGCCGGAGCTGGTCTGCTTCCGCTACAACCCGGGCAACCGCCGCACCGGCAACGTGATCATCGGCACGCCGGAAGAGGCGAAGTACGG
>JBFWZE010000161.1:0-3321 GCA_050185685.1 Dehalococcoidia bacterium | reverse complement strand
ACCTCGACGACATCACCTTCATCGACAAGCTGCCGCAGATGCCGGAGCTGGTCTGCTTCCGCTACAACCCGGGCAACCGCCGCACCGGCAACGTGATCATCGGCACGCCGGAAGAGGCGAAGTACGGTCTGCGCCACGACCAGATCAAGGACGCCTACATCAAGGCGCGGGAGCGCGGCGCCACCCGCTTCGGCCTGCACACGATGGTCGCGAGCAACGAGCGCAACTACGAGTACATGGTCACAACGATCGACATGCTGCTGGCGCTGGCAGCAGAGATCACGGCTGACACCGGCATCAAGTTCGAGTTCCTGAACATCGGCGGCGGCATCGGCATCCCCTACCGCCCGACCGACAACGACTTCGACCTCGCATCGCTCGCCGAGCAGGCCACCGCGCGCTTCGAGGCGTTCGGGCGCGAGCACGGCTACGCGCCGAAGCTCTACATGGAGTGCGGCCGCGCGATCACCGGCCCCCACGGCGTCCTGGTGACCTCTGTGCTCAACGTCATGGAGAAGTACCGCAACTACGTCGGCGTGGACGCCTGCATGTCATCCCTGATGCGCCCCGCGATGTACGACGCGTACCACCACATCACCGCCTTCGGTCGCGACGGCAGCCCCAAGCGCGACGTTGCCGGCGTCGTCGATGTCGTGGGCTCCCTCTGCGAGAACAACGACAAGTTCGCGAAACAGCGCGAGCTACCCGCCGTCGAAGAGGGCGACCTCCTGATGATCCACGACACCGGCGCCCACGGCCTCGCGATGGGCTTCCAGTACAACGGCCGCCTGCGCCCCAAGGAGCTCCTCCTGCGCCGCGACGGCACCGTAGAGCTCATCCGCCGCGCCGAGACCCACGACGACTACCTCCGCACCCAGGTCGACTTCGAACCGAAGGTGCTGCGGCTGGGGGTCAAGGCGTAAAAAGCGAGCTTTTGACCAGCGCAACGTAAGGCTTTGGACGTAGCAAGGGCTGGCGAGATGGTGTCCGCCCCGGGCTGAACCCCGGGGCTACGTCCGAGCGATTATGAGACAGAGTCGCAGTGCCCCATTTTCATGTCTGGTTCGCAACTACTCGGCCTGTGGCTTTTGCGGGGCGATGTTGCGGTTGCCGCCAAGCGGCTGATGGTTGAAATTGCCGCCGAGAAGGCTGTTCATCTCATTGAGGCTGAAGCGATCGTCGACCACATGCATCTGCTTCTCGAATGCGAGGACAAGGCTGCACTCTCGACAGCGATGATGCTCCTCAAAGGCGTCTCATCGAGGCGCATCGGACAGCAATTCCCGAGCATCTTTCAGGATGCAGGCACCACCCACATCTGACAGGCCGGCTACGGCTCAAAAATCGTGGCGCCGTCCGACCTGGCGACCACGAAGCGCTACATCCAGACGCAGTGGTAACGCCTCGAATCCTACGACCGGCCCAACAAGCTCAAATCGTAGGCCTGGGCACCGGACGTAGACCCGGGGTTCAGCCCCGGGCGGTCATCCGCACCTCAACGCCACAACCAACTCCCAGGCTCACCCAACCACAACCCCCTCATACCCCCGCAGCACCACCCGCTCCTCCACCGCGTCGCCGTTGCGGTCCATCGCGGTCGAAATCAGGACGCGGCCGCCCTCGCCGGACGAGAGAGCTACGTCGATCTCTGCGTCGCTGAAGTTGAGCGCGATGAGGAGGCGGCGGCCGTCGTGCTCCCGCTCGTAGACGAAGACCTGGTCGTCGGCGTGGACGAAGCGATAGGCGCCGACCGCCACCGCAGGCTCCTTCTGCCGCATCTCGAGCAGGAGGCGGTGAAGGGCGAGGATCGAGTGCGGGTCCTTCGTCAGGGCTTCGACGTTTACCGCCTTGTAGTCGGGCGCAACCGGCAGCCAGGGCTCATGCCTGCTAAAGCCGGCGTTCTCCGCAGCCGACCACTGCATCGGCGTGCGCTCGCCGTCGCGGCCGAGGCGGAAGCCGGGCGAATCGAGCTCGAAGGTGTCCCTGACCCGGTCAGGCGGGATCGCGACGTCGATCATGCCCAGCTCATCGCCGTAGTAGAGCGTCGGCGTGCCGCGCAGCGTCAGCAGGAGCATCGCGGCGAGGCGGGCGCTGTTCACGCCGACGCGGGTCGCGATGCGGGGCTTGTCGTGGTTGCCCAGCACCCAGTTCGGCCAGCCGGTCGCCGGCAGCGACGCCTCGTACTGGTTGACGAGGTTCGCGATCGAGGTCGCGTTCCATGGCGCCGAGAGGAGCTGGAAGTTGAAGGGCAGGTGCACCTCGTTACTGCCGCTGGCGCCGTAGTAGGTCACGAGGCGTTCGAGCGGAAGATAGATCTCGCCGACGATCATGCGGTCCTCGTACTCGTCGATGACCTCGCGCATCCGGGCGATGATGTCGTGCACCTCCGGGCGGTCGGTGTTGTAGGTGGCAAGGTGGCGGCGATGCGGCGGCAAGTCGTCGATGTATTCGGGGTTCAGTGGGTTGTCGCGAAATTCGTCGTCCTTGATCAGCTGCCAGATTACGTCGATGCGAAACCCGTCGACGCCCTTATCGAGCCAGAAGCGCAGCGCGTTGAACATTGCCTCCTGGACTTCCGGGTTGCGCCAGTTCAGGTCAGGCTGCTCCTTGAGAAAGGCGTGATAGTAGTACTGCCCGGTCGTCTCGTCCAGCGTCCATGCGCTTAGGCCGATGTTGCTGAGCCAGTTGTTCGGAGGACCACCGCCAGGAGCGGGATCGCGCCAGATATACCAGCCCCGCCTGGGGTTGTCGCGCGACGCCTTCGATTCGAGAAACCACTCATGCTGGTCGGAGGTGTGGTTGGGCACAAAGTCGAATACGACGCGCAAACCGGCCGCGTGTGCGTCAGCGATCAAGCCTTCGATGTCAGCCATCGAGCCGAACGATGGGTCGACGTCACAGTAATCGGCCACGTCGTAGCCGTAGTCCTTCATCGGTGAGCGATAGAACGGCGTCAGCCAGATCGCCGTCACGCCGAGCCAACGCAGATAGTCGAGACGCCTCCGGATCCCCGCGATGTCGCCGATGCCGTCACCATTGGTGTCCTGGAAGGAGCGCGGGTAGATCTCGTAGAGGACGCCCTGCTGCCACCAGCTGTATGTCTCGCTCATGGCACCACGCTAGAACCGCCCTCGTTACCATTCGGCAACGCTTCTGACCCACGAAATAGCAACGGCATACGCTGCAATCCTCCTGATGACATCGCCGAAAGACGCCGTCCGGACAATTGAACTATGGCAGACCAGACGACGACCGGGACCGAATGGTACAAGCGCGCGATTATCTACGCGCTGCAGGTGCAGACCTTCTACGACTCGAACG
>JBFWZE010000160.1:0-7944 GCA_050185685.1 Dehalococcoidia bacterium | reverse complement strand
GACCTCGGCCTCAGCATCTGGGCGCGCGGCATGGTCGACCACGAGCCGGCGAACTTCCCACTTCGCGGCTACGAGCGCATCGAGGACGGCACCTGGCAGCTCGTCATGGCGCACGGCCACTACGTCCCGGACGGCGAGGACAGCTACCGTTCGTCGCCGATCCCGCAGTCGGCGATCGGCGGCCTCGGCTGCGATTACCTGGCACTCGGTCACTGGCACCGCTTCGAAGACGTCAGCCACAACGGCGTCCCGGCGTTCTACTGCGGCTCCCCCGCAGAGCCGGGCATCGACGCCGGCACCGCCAATCTCGTGACGCTGGACCCGCAGCACGGCGTCAGCGTCGAGCGCGTCCCGCTAGCGAAGTACGACGGGCCGGTGCGCTAGGACGAACCGAGGCCGAGCTTCTACTGATCGAACACCGACCCGTCTTTCTGTAGCCTCGTGCGGACGAGGCGGGGCTTTGGCGGGTACTTCGATGCCATCTCCTCGTTGAGCTCTACGCCGATGCCGGGGGCGTCGGGGATCAGGAGGAAGCCGGCCTCGAGGGTGATCGGCTTCTTGACGATCTCGCTCTTCGGCGGCTCGCGTTCGCCCAGCGGGTACTCCTGGATCGCGAAGTTCGGGATGCAGGCGGCGACCTGGAGGCAGGCGGCAGTGCTCACCGGGCCGAGCGGGTTGTGCGGCACGACCTGGATGTAGGCCGCCTCCGCCAGCGCCGCGACCTTCTTCGTGCCGCTGATGCCGCCGACCATGCAGACGTCGGGGCGCACATAGCCCACGGCGGCGCGGGCGATGATCTGCTGGAACTCGTGGATGGTCTGGTAGCGCTCGCCCGTCGCGATCGGGACGTTGACGTGGCGCGCGACCTCCGCCATCGCGTCGTAGTTCTCCGGCATCACCGGGTCCTCGTAGAACATCGGCAGGTACTCTTCGATGCCGCGGCCGAGGACGATGGCCTCGGCGGGCGTGAGGCGGCGATGGATCTCGATGCAGAGGTCGACGTTCTTGCCGACAGCCTCGCGGTACATGCCTACCGTATCGATCGCGTCGGTCATCTTGTCGACGTGGGTCTTGAAGTAGGGGACGCTGCGCTCTTCATCGAGGAAGGGCGTCAGGTGGCCGACCGCCGTGAAGCCCTCCGCCATCGCGTCCTTGATGCCGCCGACGAGGATCTCCTTCGTCTCGCCGAAGACGTGGTAGTAGACGCGCGCCTTGTCCCGGGTCATGCCGCCGAGCAGCTGGTACACGGGCACGCCAAAATGCTTACCGGCGATGTCCCAGAGGGCGATATCGAGGGCGCTGAGGGCGCCGTTGATCGCTGCGCCGCGGAAATGGGCGAAGCGGTACATGTACTGGCAGTGGTGCTCGATGCGCAGCGGGTCCTGCCCGACGAGGTACTCGGCGAAGCGCTTCAAGGCCGCTTCCGACGCCTCGAGGTGGCCCCAGGCGCCCGACTCGCCGTAGCCGACGCAGCCGTTGTCGGTGGTGATCTTCACGAACAGGTAGCGGTCGATGAACAGTGGCTCGACGCTCACGATTTTCATTAGAAGCCCTCAGCTTTCAGCGGTCAGCCGACAGCTTCGAGCGACCAGCCACGAGCCATCAGCGGTAGAGACGGGCTGACTGTATCGATCACGACTACATCAAGGCAAGGCGCCGGCGGCGAGCATGAGGCGCCAAGGGTTGCTTCGCCTTGCCAGTGAGGTTGTTGCTGTTCGCAGAGCTTGTCTTGAGGCAATGGCTCGCAACGAGAAATAAGGGGCGCTGCTGCCACGGCCGGGCCAACTTGAGCCGAGACATGGCGAACTCTCGTTGCGAGCCATTGAGCCGCACCCGAAAGGCGAAGCAACCGCTGGCGGGTGGTTAGCGGCGTGAACGCCCGTTAGCCACCACTCCGCGGCTGCAGGAACACCCTCAGGCGCTCTACTTCCGCCGCCAGCTCTCGCTCGAACGCCTTCTCCTTCGGTCGTTTCTCGATGAAGCCGAGGCCGACGTCGAGAGCGCCGTCCTTCGACGCGCTGACGTTGGCCCAGCCGACCATCGCGTCGCGCCAGAGGAGGGGCATCGCGTAGTAGCCGCGGGTGCGTTTGGCGGCGGGAGTGTAGGCCTCGAAGCGGTAGGGCCAGCCCCAGAGGTGCTCGAAGCGGCGGCGATCCCAGACGACCGGGTCGAAGGGCGCGAAGATGCGCACCTCGTCGAAGTCGCGTTCGGCCGTCGCGCCCGGCCGCAGCAGGTACGGCATGCCATCGACCTTCGCCTCGACAATCAGCCCGTCCTCCACGATCGACTTCACGACGCTCGCCGCCGTCACCTCTTTCGTCCGCATCGAGTGGCGAATACGCGTGACGACGTGGCTGAAGGTCGTCTTAGGGAGGGGCGCGAGCAGGTTTGCAGCGATGAGGGCCAGCTCGCGCAGACGGTCAGCGCCGGGCAGCGCTTCAACGGCAGCAGGCGTCAACGCGTAGACGCGGTTGCCCCGATCGCGGCGGACAACGCGCAGCAGGCCGCGGTGGTGCAGGTGGTCGAGGGCGAGCTGGGTGGCGCGGGAGTAGCTGCCCCAGGGGTTCATGCCGCGGCCGGCGCCGAAGCGCTCTTCGAGGGCGCGTGAATCGAGGCTGCCCTCCGCCTCGAACGCCGCGATGATGCCGCGCTCCAGGTCAGACAGCTCCTCATCGAAGCTGCGGGGGTGAAGGAGCCGCCAGGTCGCGTGAGGCAGGAAGCCGTAGACGAAGAGGTGGTCTTCCTCGAGGCCGAGCGGCTCGTACTCGCGGTCGAGGTCGCCGGCGCGGTAGTCGGTGACCCGATGACGCAGGATGAGGTCCTGCGCTCTCGCCGGTGCGCGAATCGGGTCGGCCTGTACGAAGCCAAGGCGGTCGATGGCGTCAGGCAGGGTCGTTGGCGGGAAGAGGGAATGCGTCAGGGCAAGACGACGCAGGTCGGAAACAGAAGGCTGAGAGCTGATGGCTGTCTGCTGACCGCTGGTGGCTAGTCGCCCTCGCCCTTGACGAGCTGAGCGATGCCCTCGATGCCGGCTGTGAGGCCAAACTCGAACGCTTCGTCCTTGCCGGGACCGTTTGTGTACGGACGGGCTGCGATGGCGTTGGGGTATTGCTCCGGGAACCGGGCCATGTCCGATTCGGAGTCGATGTCACGGATCTCCTCAGGGTCGCGCACCATCGACGACGTCTCCCAGATTACGAAGCCGATGACGAAGCTCGAGAGCATCCGAAGCGAGAACGCCGCCTGCTTGGTGCTGAAGCCGGCGAGGATCATCGACGCCAGCTCACTCTCGACGCGCGGGGTGTTCGCCTCCCAGGGCCGGTTGAGCAGGGCGAAGACGCGGGGGTGCTTCAGGCCGAGCTCGCGGAACGAGCGCATGCCGGCGCGGAGACGGCCCTGCCAGTCCAGCATGTCCTCCGGGTAGTCCGGATTCATTTCCGTGAAGATGGTGCGCATCATGCCGAAGTTCAGCGCCGCTTTGTTCGGGATGTGTTTGTAGAGGGACGCGCCTTCGACGCCCAGCTCAGAGGCAAGACGCCGCATCGTCAGCGCGTTAAGGCCTTCGGCGTCCACGAGGCGCACCGCGGCGTCCAGAATCCGCTGTCTGCTGAGGGGCTCTCGAGCGGGCCGCTTTCTATCCATTATCTGTGCAGACTACCACGCGTTACCGGTTGTAGGCGTGCAATCGAAGGGATACGATGCATCACACGAACGCAGGCTAACAGTGTTAGTTCGATGTCTAACTATCAGAGAGAGGGAGAAATTCTCGATGGTTTCCAACCTGCAGGTCGCACGCCAGTACTCAAACCTTGTCGACGTCGACAAGGGGCTGGTCGACCGCAAGATCTTCTACGACGCCGACATTTACCAGATGGAGATGGAGCAGATCTTCGCTCGCGCCTGGCTCTTCATGTGCCACGAGTCGCAGATCCCGAACCCGGGCGACTTCTTCCTCAACTTCATGGGCGAAGACCGCGTCATCGTCGTGCGGACGAATGAGGGCGACATCAGCGTCCTCGTCAACAGCTGCCGTCACCGCGGCAACGCCGTCTGCCGCGCCGACGAGGGCCACGCAACGAGCTTCATGTGCACCTACCACGGCTGGACCTATGACTTGAAGGGCGCACTTGTCGGCGTCCCCGGCTTCAAGGAGGTCTACCACGAGGAGCTCGACCGCGAGAACTGGGGCCTGATCAAGTGCCCCAACGTCGAGTCCTATGGCGGCCTGATCTTCGCGAACATGGACCCGGACGCGGTGGGCCTGCACGAGTACCTCGGCGAGGGCGCCCGCTTCTGCATCGACATCTGGAACGCTCCCGGCGACATGGTTGCCTGCTCAGGTGTCGAGAAGTACACGATCAAGTGCAACTGGAAGTTCCCCAGCGACAACACGCCGGACTTCTACCACGGCCGCGTCTCCCACGCCTCGTCGAACGTCGGCTGGCGGCGGAGCAAGCTGATGGCGCAGAACGGCCGCCGCGGTGCAAGCATCGTCGGCCCGTTCCAGGACGGCGTGATCATTCTCAGTGAGTACGGCCACGGCTCGGCGGCCCCCTACATCCAGGACAACTGGCGTGAGCTTATCGACCGCGAAGACCCGCTCGACCTCGACGTCTGGCGCCTCAACGAGGAGACGGAGCGCAAGCTCGGCCCGATCGGCCACAAGATGCGCGGCTCCATGCTGAACATCTTCCCCAACGTGTTCCTGCCCGCCTCCGCCCGCCAGCTCGCAATTCGCATGCCGAAGGGCCCGATGCTCACCGAGCTGTGGTACTTCACCTTCGTCGACAAGAACGCGACGCCGGAGCTGCAGCGTGAGCAGCGCCTCAACTCCGCGAGGACCTTCGGCGCCAGCGGCATGCTCGAGCAGGACGACGGTGAGAACTGGGACCAGAGCACGCGGGGTCAGCAGGGCGTCGTCTCCGGCCGCCACCCGCTGCACTACGCGATGGGCCTCGGCCACGGCGAGATCATCAAGGACGAGATCAGCCCGGCGCGCATCGAGTCGCACATCAACGAGTACGCCCAGCGCTGGACCTACCAGGCCTGGAAAGACTTCATGGAAGCGGACACCTGGGAGGACCTCAAGCGCGACCACACGAAACTCGAGGGCACGCTCTAGCGCGACCTCACCCCCCAACCCCCTCTCCGACTTCGGAGAGGGGGCTTCGTTTGCGCCGAGCTTGCATGCTTACGATATGGGCTCAGCGCATAGTCATGCCCGCACGAGCTAGCGATGTCCTTGAAGGGTTCGTAGGGGCGCAGCCCATGCGCGGGGGCGCGGGGGTGTCCCCCGACGCTATAAATCAAAATAATGAGCGCGCCCCGAAGGCGCGGGAGTATTCGCCCCGCAGGGGCCGGCCAGAGGAGAGCCCATGAAACTCGGAACCATCTTCCCCCAGAACATCATCGGCAACGACCCCGTCTTCATCCGCGACTACGCCCAGACCATCGAAGGCGCGGGTTACGACTACCTCCTCGCCTACGAGCACGTCACCGGCGCCCACCCGGACCGCTTCAACCCGCCGCCGTTCCCCTTTCGCCCCGAGGCCTCCGGTACCACGTACACGCATGAGACGCCCTGGCATGAGCCGCTGACCCTCTACTCCCACCTCATGGCCGTGACGACGACGCTCGAGTTCGTCACGAGCGTCTTGCTGCTTGCCCAGCGGCAGACCGTGCTCGTCGCGAAGCAGGTGGCGGAGCTGCAGATCCTCAGCGGCGACCGCCTTCGCCTCGCCGTGGGCATCGGTTGGAACTTCACGGAGTACGAAGCGCTGGGCATGGACTGGCACACCCGCACGGAGCGCATCGAAGAGCAGATGAAGGTGCTCAAGATGCTCTGGAGCGAGCCGCTCGTCACATTCGAGGGCAAGCACCACCACCTCGACCGCGTCGGCCTCAACCCGCTGCCGAAGAACGTCCCCGAGATCTGGTACGCGAGCAGCGGCCGCGACGTCGTCCTCAAGCGCGTCGCCCAGTACTGCGACGGCTGGATGCCCCTGCTCCTCGGCGGCGAGGACGCGGCGGAGTCGGTCGAAAAGCTGCACAACTACGTGCGCGAGTTCGGCAAGGACCCGGCGACCTTCGGCATCGACGCGCGCGGCGTCCCCGGCGTTTCCCGCATGCGCACCGGCAGCAAGATCCCGACTGCCGGCCTGCCCGACCCCGATGCGCCGCTCGCCCCGCTCGACGCCTTCGTCGATGGGGCGAAGGGCTGGAAGGCCCTCGGCGCGTCGCACTACCTTGCGGGCCCCGGCGGCCACACCGCGAAGGAGTCGCTGGAGCGGGCGGTGCAGATGGCGAAGATTTTCGAGAATGAGGTTGGCAGGGAGTAACTCCGGCCCGGGCACCCTACAATTGCCTCGTGTTCGACAGGCTGTTCTATCGCTTCAGGCTGTGGTTTAGCGAAAGGCCGGTTGCGTTCCGCGCCGTCATCGCCCTCGGCTGCCTTCTGGTAGGGCATCAGATCTTCAGGAGGCTCTTCGAGGGGGAGTTCACAATGACCCTCGGGGACCTGGCACTCATCGTGACCGGTTCCCTGTCCACCGCCTTCAAGACAGATGAACCTCCGGAACCGCCTCGACCATGGGTCCCGCGACCTGAGGATATGAGCATCTTGGCCTTCTGGGTGCAGAAGGCCGGTCGTTACGTCCTGGCCGCGGCGCTCATAACCCTCGTCGTGTGGGCAGTCGATCCTATAGTGGAGGGCGATGGCGACCTGGGGTCGAAAGCGCACCTTACGGCGCTGGTGCTGTTTCTCTGGCCTGTGGGTTGCGCACTCCCCTTCTGGCAGCCCAACCGCGAACCGAGACCAAAGCGCGAACCGCTGCCGCCATTGCCTCCGACGTTGCGACTGCCGCGAGGACCTGACCGGACCGCGTGAACCTTACGGCGCCCGGAACGGCAGCATCTTGCTCTCCATCAGGATCCCGGTGGGAGAGAAAACGAACTCGACGGGCATGTAGCCCAGGACTTCGCACGCACCGCAGCTTTGAAGCGGCACGTTGAGAGTGATCACCTGCGATCCATTTCGAAGCTCTGACCCCGCGAGAAGGGCCCGGGACGGCCAGGCTACGGGTGGCTGGTTCGGCGTCTTTCCCATCACCTCCGCGTAACTGGAGATGCCTGCTCCCGGCCTGCCACTTCGGAGGCGTTCGAAATGGAGGAGGAGCGTGCTCGTAACTTCGACGACGTCTGGACGGCCGTTGAGAAAGAGGACCTGCTGGGGCCGCCCCATATTGAACCAGGGCGACACGCCGCGGCCGAAGTCGACTACGCCGAGCTCCTGGAAGTTCGAGAGAAAGTAGCCCTGGGTACGTAAGAACATACTCGCATCAGGCGTTGCGCCTGCGGCCTGCATGACTGCCACGACGCAGTCGAAGTTCGTCCTGACAGGATTCAGGCCAGACGCCGGATTTGCGACCCCGCAGTGAGCCTGCCAGAGTGTGCTCAAGTCTCGGATGCCGTAATCCGGCCATTCCGCTCTTCCCGACCATAGGTCCGTAGCTGTCGAGGTTGGCGTGGTACGGATGTCCGGCGTTGGAGGTGGTACGTAATCGGGCGGGGCTGCCGCGGTCGGCGATGGCGTGATCCGAGCGCCAACCGTGACGGGCGTCACCGAGGGTGCAGGTGTCGCCGCGTTCTCGTTACCTTTCGAGCAGCCGGTCAGGATGACGACCGCACCCGCTAACACCACCACGGGCAGAAGACGAATCGCCGAACGAAGAAACGGGAACGACACGTCTGAATGGTCGAACAGCAGCGAGCGAACATCAACACACCTTGTGTTCACCTTCCAACCGCTGGCACGGATCTTCGGTGGCGTCTTGTAGCGTCAGCGCTGTCCCTCCTCTGTATGATCAGGGCCGTCATCTTGATATCGATGGGCCGGCGAAGGCCTGAGCTGAAGGAGAACCGTCATGCCGGTGAGCTACGAGAAGC
>JBFWZE010000159.1:0-7985 GCA_050185685.1 Dehalococcoidia bacterium | reverse complement strand
AGACTGAAGAACCAGACGTAACGCGTCTCAGAGACGAGACCGATGAGCAGCGCGAAGACAGGCGGGCTCGCCGCTGCCGTTCCGATCGCGACCGGGAACATCAGGCCGCGGATCGAGCCGAGGTGCAGGCGACCGAAATAGTTAGGCCAGATGATGTTGTTGACGGTGATGTTCGCGCCCTGGGACGCACCCCAGAGGATGTTGTGGGCGAAGAGGTTCCAGACGGAGCCGTTCGCGACGATCATCGGCAGCATCGAAGCCGCAACGCCTAACGAGCCGAAGAAGCCGAGATAGCGCGCCGCGACCCGTTCGGCGAGGAAGCCGAAGAAGAGCCCGGCAAAGATGACGGTCAGCGGGTCCATCGCCGTCCCGAGGCCGACGACGCTGTCCGAAATGCCGATGTCCTCCCAGTACGAGGTGCGGTAGACGAGCGTGCCCTGGATGACGATGCCGGTGAGCGCGACCGAGCCGATCAGCATCCAGAACGCCTGGCTGCGGACTGCTTGCTTTACCGTCCAGTCCTCGTCCGAGACGTTCTTGATCGACCGCTTCGAGGTCGCCTCGTGCTGCTCCTTCGTCATACCGTCCGGGTATAGGCCGAGCGCTTCCGGGTCCTTGCGCATCAGTAGCAGGCAGATTGGCACAGCGAGTATGAAGACGAGGGCGCCGGAGACGAGCCAGCCGGTGCGCCAGTCCGAAATCGAGATGACTTCCTGGATGAACGGGATGAAGGCCGCGGTGCCCAGCGGCATACCCACCGAAGAGAGCGCCATCGCCCGGCCGCGCTTGAGGTAGAACCATTTCGCGACCGGCACCGTGGTCAGAAGCTGGCCGGCCGGACCGCCGAAGCCGCTGAGGCCGGAGATCGCGAAAAGCAGGTAAAACAGCCAGAGGTCATGCACGAAGAACAGCGCCATCATCGAAAGGCCGGCGATTGCTCCCGCCGCCGACCCAAGGGCGCGGGCACCGATGCGGTCAACGAGCATGCCGGTCAGGGGCGCCGTGAACCCGGCGACGCCGAGGCGGAAGGTCAGCGCCAGCGAAAGGGCGCCGCGGCTCCAGCCGAGGTCGTCGGACATCGGCGCGACGAAGAAGGAGAAGGCGACGGCGTTCGTCGGCGAGGCAGCCACATTCATCAGCAGCGCCACAATCACGATGTTCCAGCCGTAGTAATAGCGCGGTCGCGCCGGGGAATGCATGAACGTTCATTCTATAAGCCAGCACTGGATAAACTCCAGCGCTGCAGGCCGCGGCGGCAGGCGGCTAAAATGCAGCCCTACGCGTCCATTCAGAAGGAGATCCCACCGTGATTTACGAGCTTCGTACGTACACCGCTATGCCCGGCAAGATGCCGGCGCTTCAGGCCCGCTTCCGCGACCACACCGTCAAGCTGTTCGAGAAGCACGGCATGAAGAACATCGGCTACTGGACGAACTCGATCGGCGGCAAGAACGACGAGCTGGTCTACATCCTCGCCTACAACGACCTCGCCCACCGCCAGCAATGCTGGTCCGCGTTCGGCGGCGACCCGGACTGGGTGGCTGCTCGCAACGCCTCAGAAGCGGAGGGCCCGCTGGTCCACCACGTCGAGAACCGGATCATGAACCCGACGAACTTCTCGCCACTGGCGTAGACACTCAGGCAATCGAGGAAATGAAGGGCCGCAGGTGCGCTGATTCAGCGCACCTGCGGCCCGAGTTGTTGCTGTGCCTCCCGATGCTTAGACGAGGACCTCGTCGTAGCCCTTGAGGAAGGAGAGGACGTGTGCCGCGTACTCCGCCGGCGCTTCGAATGGCGGCCAGTGGCCGATGTCCTTCAGCACGACGAGGCGCGAGTTCGGGATGACGTTCAGCGACATGATCCCGAGCTCGAACGTGCAGGTGCGGTCGTTGCGGCCCCAGATGATCAGGGTCGGCGCCTTGATGTTCTTGCACTCGTTGACGTTGTCCGGGTAGGGGATCTTGCTGGGCTGGATCGCGTTGCGGGCGTCCGTCAGGTCCTGGCGGTCGGTGTCCATGTGGTAGCAGTAGTCGACCAGCTCATCGGTGACCAGCGATTGGTCCTCGATGTTCAGCTCCAGGAAGCGGCGCATGCGCGCGGGCGTCGGGTCTTTGCCGTACTCGATGCCGGCGCGAATGCCCTCTTCCGGCAGGTTGGAGATCAGGTAGGAGCCGGCGCCGGCGTTGAGGTGGCCATCGCCCCAGACCAGCTTGTTGATGCGGTCCGGGTACAGGTAGGCGAACTCCATCGCCGTCTGGCCGCCCTGGGAGTTGCCGATCACGTGCGCCTTCTCGATGCCGAGGTGGTCCATCAGCGCGACGGCCATCTCTGCCTGGAACCAGTGCACCGACCCCTTGACCTCGTAGACAATCGGGCCCGTCTTCGCGTAGTTCGGCAGGTCCATCATGATGCAGCGGTACTGCTTCGCGAAGGTCGGCAGAATCTTGTGCCAGGTGAGCCAGGATGTGCAGCCCGGGCCCCATGAGTGGAGGAAGAGGATCGGCTCGCCCTCACCAACGTCGTGGTAGTGGACGGTTGTCCCCATTAACTGCGCCGTACGGCTCGTATTCTCTTCCGTGTATTCGCCAATCTGGCTGAGCGTCATCGGTTGCTGCCTCCATAGATGCGTTGCTGGCTGAGATTCCCGCAGAAGCCTACGGTTTCGTTGTTACTAGAACATGGCGATTGGGTTAACGGGGGATGCCGTTCCCTTCGGCAGGCGCAGCGGCGCGAGCGTGAGCAGGAAGGCGTAGCGCCCCAGCTCCGCGCAGGTCGCCGCTATCTCGCCGAAGTCGGCGTTGTCGAGCAGGTGCAAGCCCATCGCCGGGATCGCAATCGTGTGGATCGGGATGCCGTAGATGCCGCCGGTACCGCTCGGCCGCACGTCGCTCACACCGTCGCAACCGAGGACGGCGACGCGGCGTTCGTAGATCCAGTCGAGCGTCGAGGCGTGCAGGCCGGCGAGCTTGCCGTCCGGGAAGCCCTCGTGCTGCTCGTGGTGTTGCCGCCGCTGGTGACGCCCCGTGTAGATGAGAAGGATGTCTCCCTCTTCGACCTTCACGCCCTGCGCTGCCTCAGCCGCCTCGAGGTCCTCGACGTAGATTGCGTCGCCCGGCTCCAGCCACTGCCGCCCGCTAACGCGAGGGATGTCGAGCAGGACGCCGCGGCTGACGATGCCGTCGCGGCCCGACTCAATCGAGTTCGCGAGGGCGCCAGTTGACGTAACGAGAGACTTCGGCCGGCCGTTGTACATCAGGCCGCGGTGAAAGATGTGGCAGAGGGCATCGAGGTGGGTGATCGAGACGCCGTGCGAGGCGACGGCGAAGTAGTCGGCCGAGCCAGTACCTTCCTGGATGTCGCCCGCCCGGATCATGTAGTGCGCGACCGGCACGGGATTGTGCGGCGCCGGCGTCGTCGCAAGGTCGAGGGCGCCGCTTACGGTGCGTCCCAAAGTCACGAGGGCGGTAGCCTCAGCGACCTTCTTCTCGGTGATGTAGTTGAGGGCGCCGCGCTGGTCGTCCGGCCCCCAGCGGCCCCAGTTCTTCACGCGCTCGAACAGCGCATCGAGCTCTTCCTCGCTCATCTCGCGGGCCGGTGCGGTCATCTGCAGTCTCCTCTGACGTCGAAAACCATTCCCTGTGCGGGCGCATTCTAGGTCATTCAGGAGTTCGAAGGTGAACTGGTGCACCGTCTATAGATAACCTGTCGTTTCTTAGACGATTTCGATGCTATCCTCAGGGGACATATGGCGTTCGCCAATCCCTTCCGGTCCGATACAAAACTGTTCGCGGGCTGGGTGGTCGTTCTGGCGGCCGCTCTCTCCGTCTTTGCCCAGGTCGCGTTCTTCAACCCGGTGCTCGGCGTCTTCATTCCCGAGTTCGAGAAGGAGTTCGGCTGGAGCCGGACCGAGATCTCCCTCGGCGCGACCTTTGGCACGTTCGGTGCCGCCGCTATCGCTCCGTTCTTCGGACCCATGATCGACCGCTACGGCGGGCGGCGCTTCGTCGTTGGTGGTGGCGTTGTCATGGCCGTGGGTCTCGTCTGCCTCGCGAACATGCAGACCGAATGGCAGTTCTTCGCGATCTACGGCGTCGGCCGCGCGATGGCCACGGGCCTACTCAACGTCGCAGCGACTGTGACGGTCAGCAAGTGGTTTGTCCGCAAGCGAGGCCTCGCCGTCGGCATGACGACGATCGGCACCCGCGCCGGCTTCGCGTTGATGCCGGTGCTTGTGCAGTTGATCATCGACGGCTCCGACTGGCGCGTCGCCGCGTACACGCTGGCCGCCATCGTCGCGGTGTTCGGCACCGTCCCGTCGATCCTCTGGCTCCGCAAGCAGCCCGAGGACTTCGGCCTCCTGCCGGACGGCGACGTCGTCGATCCACGCCAGGCGACTGCCCACCGCGCCAACATCGAGCACAACTGGACGCGCCAGCAGGCGATGCGGACGCAGGCGTTCTGGCTGCTGACGATCGCGATCAGTCTCCAGACCTTCGCCGGCGGGGCCGTGAACCTGCACCAGATCCCATATATGGTCGACCGCGGCATCAGCCAGGGCGACGCAGCCCTGGTCCTCAGCCTGTTCGCCGTGTTTAGCGGTATAGGCGGGCTGGTCGAGAGCTTCTTCGACCATACAATCGGCGCCCGCGTTACCTTCATGATCGGGCTCGCCGGCTCGGCGGGCGGCATGGTCATCCTCATGTTCACGAGCACCTTCGAGATGGGTGTTGTCTTCGCCGCGTTCTACGGGCTTTCGTTCGGGCTCATGATCACGAGCCAACAGGTGGTCTTTGCCGATTACTACGGCAGGGCGTCGCTGGGCGCGATCCGCGGCGCCTCGCTGCCGTTGTTCATGGTGTTGCAGGCGTTTGGCCCGATCGTCGGCGGTGCGTTCTACGACACCACGGGCAGCTACGAAGGCGCATTCATCCTCTTCGCCTGCGGGTACCTGGTAGCAGCATTCCTGCTCTCGCTGGCGAAGCGTCCGCAAGTGCCTGCTGCCGTTCCGGCGACGCCGGTGGCGGTGTCCTAGATGGCTCGGTTGGCCGTAACGATTGCTGTGCTACACTCCGAACCGGTCGGCGCTACCGCTGGTAGCGTGGTTCCCTGTTCGACTTTTCCCTTGCCCAGGAGGCGTCTGTGAAGGTCCATGAATATCAGGCCAAAGAGCTGCTTGCCCAGTTCGGTGTGCCGGTCCCGAAGGGGCGCGTAGCCTCGACAGCGGAAGAGGCGCGCGCGATTGCCCAGGAGCTCGGCGTTCCTACCGTAATCAAAGCGCAGATTCACGCCGGCGGCCGCGGCAAGGGCGGCGGCATCAAGCTCGCCTCAACCCCGGACGAGGCGTTTGAAGCGGCGAAAGCGATCATCGGCATGACGCTGGTGACGCCACAGACCGGTCCTGAGGGCCGCCTCGTGCGCAAGGTCCTCGTCGAAGAGCAGACCGAGATCGAGCGCGAGCTTTACTTCTCAATCCTCATCGACTCGAGCATCGGCGAATCGATCCTTATGGCGTCGCAGGCCGGCGGTATGGAGATTGAAGAGGTCGCCGCCTCGAACCCCGAGGCGATCTACCGCGTGTCGATCGACCCCGCGGCAGGCTTCCAGCCGTACGAGGGCCGTACCCTCGCCTTCAAGCTGGGGCTCACCGGCGACCTGCTCCGGCCGGCTGTGGCACTGATGAGCGGCCTCCACAAGTTCTTTATGGCGAAGGACGCGTCGCTGGCGGAGATCAACCCGCTGGTGGTCACGAAGGACGGCCGTATCCTTGCCCTCGACGCGAAGATCAACTTCGACGACAACGCTGCCTACCGCCACGCAGACGTGGTCGCGCTTCGTGACATCGAAGAAGAAGACCCGCTCGAAGTGCGCGCCCAGGCCGAGGGCATCAGCAACTACGTGAAGCTCGATGGAAACATCGGCTGCGTGGTGAACGGCGCCGGGCTGGCGATGGCAACGATGGACGCAATCAAGCTCGCCGGCGGTGAGCCCGCGAACTTCCTCGACATCGCAACCGCGAACGACCCCCAGCGTGTCGTCAACGCCCTCTCGATTATCGGCTCAGACCCGAACGTGAAGGCGATCTTGATCAACATCTTCGGCGGCATGGCGCGCGTCGACATCATCGCCCAGGGCATCATCGACGCGAACACGAAGGCGGGCATCACCCTCCCGGTGGTCGCGCGTCTTGCCGGGACGAACATGGCCGAAGGCATCAAGCTGCTCGAAGACTCCGGCATTCACGTCGAGCGCGCAGAAGACCTCGGAACGGCGGCCGCGCTGGCCGTCGCCGCAGCGAAGTAAGGTGACGAGTTGAGCATTCTGGTTAACAAGGACACCCGCGTCATCGTCCAGGGGATCACCGGGCGTGAAGGCGGCTTTCAGACCGAGCGCTGCATTCAGTACGGCACGCAGGTCGTCGCAGGTTGCACGCCCGGCCGCGGCGGTGAGACCGCATACGGCGTTCCCGTCTTCAACACCGTCGCTGAGGCGGTAGCGGAGCGCGGGCCGATCGACTGCTCGCTGATTTTCGTCCCGGCCCCTGGCGCCGCCGACGCGATCCTCGAGGCGGCGGACTCGAACATCAAGCTGATCATCTGCATCACCGAGGGCGTCCCGACGCTCGACATGATGGCGGTGAAGCGCTCCCTCCAGGGCAGCGACATCACCCTCATCGGTCCGAACTGCCCTGGCATCATCACGCCGGACGAGTGCCGCGTCGGCATCATGCCCGGCAGCGTCTTCAAGAAGGGCAAAGTTGGTGTCGTCTCCCGCAGCGGCACCCTCGTCTACGAGGGCGTCGACCAGCTCACCCGCCTCGGCATCGGCCAGTCGACCTGCGTCGGCGTCGGCGGCGACCCGATCATCGGCACGACGACGCGCCAGGTCCTCGAGATGTTCAACAACGACCCCGAGACCGAGGCGATCGTCATGATCGGCGAGATCGGCGGTACGGCGGAGCAGGAAGCAGCGGCCTACATCAAGGCGAACGTGAAGAAGCCGATGGTCGGCTTCATCGCCGGCGCCACCGCTCCTCCGGGGCGCCGCATGGGCCACGCGGGCGCAATCATCGCCGGCAACAGCGGTACGGCGGACGCCAAGAAGGCTGCCCTTCGCGACGCTGGTGTCGTCATCAGCGACTCGCCGGCTGAGATCGGCGCGACGATGGCACGCGTGCTCAAGGAGCGCGGGCTGCTCTAACGACCTGACTTCGAGAAGTAACCGGTCCAAGAACGGCCCTGTCGCAAGACGGGGCCGTTCTTGTTGTTCTGCACCTCGGGAAGGGGAGCGCGCCTCTCAGTTGAGCGGCGGAAGCGGCGTCGGCGAGGGAGCGACGGTCGGCGCCACGGTCGGCACCTGCGTGGGCGAAATCAGCTGCCCACCTGAGGTCGGAACAGGCGTCGGCACCGAAGGCGTCGGCGTCGAAAGGTCGGGTGTTGCCGTTGGCGGCGCCTCGGTTGGGACGGTTGTCGGCACTGCCGTGGGCTGGATGACGGCCGGCCGGGTCGCGGTCGGCGGCACAACCGTGTTGGTGGGCGAGGCGGCGGGAGGCTGCGTCGCAGTCGGCGCCGCCGGCGTTGGTGCGCCTGCTGGCCCCGCAACCCGCACGGTGCATTCAATCTGCTGGCGGTCGCTGCCCTTCGCGAAGACGCCGATCACGCGGTACTCGTCCGTGCGGCCTGCGGAGTCGGGGACGATGTTCGCGGCAAACAGAATCGAGTTCCCCTGCTGCGAGGTTGCCTCAACTTGAGTGACCGCCGCGGTCGGCGAAATGGGCCGAATCGGCGGGCTGGGGTTGAGGGTGTACCCCTCTGGAACCGTGCTGAAGGTCAGTGAGACGCGGGCGCCCTGGTTGAGCGTTATCGGTCCAGGGCATGCTGCTTCGGTGATGCCGGCGGGACGCGTTGGGAGGTTCCCCGCGGCGTTGTTGCTGCCACCACCGCCGCCACCGGACTGCAGCGAGGTACCAAAGGCGATGCCGAGATAAA
>JBFWZE010000158.1:3118-8029 GCA_050185685.1 Dehalococcoidia bacterium | reverse complement strand
TCGTGAACCCGGAGATCGACGCGATGATCGAGAAGTCTGAGGGTGAGTCTGACTACGAGACGAACCGCAAGCAGGTCATCGACATCCAGAAGGCGTGCATGGCGTTGTACACCTCCTCCTGGGAGGTTGTGACCCACGCTGAGCTGCGTGTGTTCAGCCCGCGAGTGCAGAACTACGAGCTCACCGCGGTGCCGAACGCAATGCGCCACCAGATGTGGCTCAAGGGCTAAAGCCTGGCGAACCACATTCATGACGTTGCAGTCTGACGGTAGAACTTTTCTCGCCGCCGGACTGCAACATCGGACAAATCAGATCGGGATGGTCAGGCGAGCACGTTACAAGACGTGTCTCGCCTGATCGTTCTCGAAGGACTCAAAACCTGCTCAGGAGTCGTTTTGGCGGGTTTCGGGAGGCGGGGAGTGCCAATGCTCAAGGCAATTGATGGAGGGGAGAAGCCATGACGGCATATATCCTTCGCAGGATCATCGGCCTGGTCTTTAATCTGCTACTGATTTCGCTCTTTCTCTTCCTCATGCTGAACTTTCTCCCGGGAGACCCGACGACCGTCATCCTCACGGAGCAGTCCACGGCGGAGCAGCGCGATGCGTTTCGGGAGCTTCATGGCCTGAACGATCCTTTGCCAGTGCAGTACGTAGACTGGCTCGGAGGTGTACTGACCGGTGACCTGGGCATGTCACTGCGCACGAGTCTTCCGGTCAGAGACGAGTTCTTGCGCCGGCTGCCGATCACGATGGAAATCGTGATTCTCAGCTTCGCATTTACCAGCATTTTCGGCGTGGTCGGAGGTGTCGTTGCGTCGATCAAGCAGGACTCATTCTGGGACTACGCGTTCCGGTTCACCGCGATTTTCGGCGTATCTGTCCCGAGCTTCCTGATCCTGACGTTATTGCTGATCCTGCCGGCGCGCTGGTGGGGATATGCGCCGCCTTTCGGGGCGACCGAGTTCTTCCACGAGCCGGTCAAGAACCTTCAGCTGTTGCTCCCGCCGACCTTCCTCCTGGCGATCAGCGGCTCGGCAGTGCTCATGCGGTTCACCCGCACCGCGATGCTCGACGTGCTCCGCCAGGACTACATGCGCACCGCCCGGTCCAAGGGCCTCACGGAGCGCGTCGTGATCCTGCGCCATGCAATCCGTAATGCAATGCCGACGGTTCTCACCTTCATGGGTTTGCAGATAAGCACTCTGTTGGGAGGCTCTGTCATCCTTGAATCAGTCATGGCTCTGCCCGGTCTCGGTACCTGGGGCCTTGCAGCGCTGAGGGCTCAGGACTATCCCATCTTCCTCATTTTCGCTCTGTACGCAGCGGCAGCACTGATGCTCGTCAACCTGGTTGTTGACCTGCTCTACGCCGTGATTGACCCGCGTATCACTTACTCCTGAAGGGAAGGCGGATCATGGCTGTTAACGCGCCCGAGAACTACGCTCCAACCATCTTTGTCGAACGTGAGGAGCCGAAAACTTCGAGTCGGCTTCGTCGCCTCTGGTCCATGTGGCGCCGGAAGCCATTTGGTCTGGTCGGCGGCATTTTAATCCTCGCATTCCTCCTTATAGCCGTCGCTGCACCGGTGATCGCGCCGTACCAGCCCAACGTCTTCTCCGGACTACCGCTGGACAGTCCCAGCGCGTCGCACCCGTTCGGTACGGATAACCTTGGCCGCGACACGCTCTCGCGCACAATTTACGGCGCGCAGATCTCACTGGCGGCCGGCTTGACGGCGAGCATCATTGCTACTATGGCCGGCACCGCCTTCGGCGTCTTGGCGTACTTCGGCGGTCTGGCGGACAACGTGAGTCAGCGCGTGCTGGAGATCCTGAGCTCCTTCCCGTCAATCGTTCTTGCGCTGGTGTTCATTGCGGTCTTCGGTCGAGCGAACTCGACGAGCCACAACATTGCGCAGATAGCCTGGGACCTCAGGGCGCTCGAATTAGCCATCGGTCTCACATTTGTGTTCGGCGTGACACGAGTCCTGAGGTCTGCTGTCCTCAAGGAACGTGGCATCCCATACATCGAGGCAGCGAGGTCAATCGGCGCTCCGCACAGCCGCATCCTCTGGCGTCACATCCTCCCGAATATCATGCCGTACATCATCGTCACCTTCAGTTCGCTGATCGGTGCGACGATCCTGATCGAGGCCTCGCTTTCGTTCCTGGGCTACGGTGTCGCTCCCGGCGTGCCGTCCTGGGGCGGTGACCTTTCGACCCGTAACCGCGACTACTTCATGAGTGCGCCCTGGCTCCTGATCGCCCCTGGTGTGGCTCTTAGCCTGCTGGTGGTGGCCTACAACTTCTTCGGCGACGCGCTGCGAGACATTCTCGACCCCCGTCTGCGAGGGTCACGGTAGGTCTCTACGCGCTTAACCTCGCTCGATTCAGAAATCACGGAGGTTCCAGATGACAACCGCGTACAGACCCGAAGAGATGCTGCGGATGGTCGACAAGAAGACGGGCACCGTGCGGCGCGAGATCTTCTCCGACGCCGACATCTACCAGCTCGAGCTCGAGCAGATCTTCGCCCGTTGCTGGAACTTCATGTGCCACGACTCTCAGATCCCCAACCCGGGCGACTTCTTCATGTCGTACATCGGCGAGGACCGCGTCATCGTCGTGCGCGACAACGACATGCAGCCGCAGGTGCTGATCAACTCGTGCCGTCACCGTGGTAACGCCGTCTGCCGCGCGGAAGAAGGTCACGCGACCTCGTTCATGTGCACGTACCACGGCTGGACCTACGATCTGAAGGGCAATCTTGTCGGTGTGCCCGGCTTCAAAGAGGTCTATCACGAAGAGCTCGACCGTGAGAACTGGGGCCTGATCACCGGCCGCGCCGAGAGCTACCGCGGCTGGATCTTTGCCAACCTGGACCCGGAGGCGCCGTCCCTCTACGACTACCTCGGCGAGGTGGGCCGTATGGGCATCGACCAGGTTTACGCCCGCGGCGACACGACCCAGATCATGGGTATCACGAAGTGGACGCTGCCCTGCAACTGGAAGTTCGCGGTGGACAACTGCTGGGACTTCTACCACGCGATCATCACCCATCCGTCGTCGGGCATGGCGGGCTGGCGCGCCGGCTACATTGCGAACCCCGGCGAGCCGGACAAGGTCCTGGGAACCCCCTTCAACCACGTATCCGTGCTCGGCGAGTACGGTCATGCGATCGGCGGCTGGGCGATCCCGACGCGGGACATGGCGGACAAGCTGAACTACGGCATGGTCGACACCACCTGGCGCGACAAGCCGGAATCGCAGCAGATCCTGGGCGAAGTCGGCATGCGCTCGGCGAATGCACATCCGAACATCTTCCCCAACCTCTGGATCTTCAACACCTTCAGCAAGTGCTCGCTGCGCCTTCCGAAGGGCCCGACCACCACGGAGATCTGGTGGTTCGTCTTCAAGAACCCGGAGACGAGCGAGGAGCGGCAGCGCTACCTGACGAAGCGCGCTCTACGCCACGACGGACCGGCAGGCGTCTTCGAGCAGGACGACGGCGAGAACTGGGAGCAGAGCACGCACGGCACCAAGAGCCTGGTCGCCCGCCGCTACCCGCTGCACTATGCCCAGAACCTCGGCCGCGGCGAGGTCGTTGTCGATGAGACGGGACCTGCCCACATCGACGGCGGCAGCAATGAGCACCCGCAGCTCTGGTACTACGAGAACTGGACGAAGTGGATGGCCGCGAGCTCCTGGTCCGACCTCAAGTCGATGCAGCAGCCGCCGGAGCCGATCCGCTAGCACGGCACAGCGACACGACGAAGAAAGAGGCCCGCAATTCGCGGGCCTCTTTCGTTGCTGCTGGCTCGTTGCGGCTAGTGGTTGAAGAAATCGAGCACGACGCGGTCGAACTCCTCACGCTTCTCGACCTGCGCCCAGTGGCCGCAGTTCTGGAAGATGACCATCCGTGCGTTCTTGAGGCGCCGTAGCATCAGCAGGCCGACCTCGAGCGCGCCGCCCTTGTCGTTGATGCCCCAGACGATCAGGGTCGGCACCGTGATCTTCTCGAGCTCGAAGTAGAGGTCGTGGCGGGGCTGCTTGGCGCGCAGCTCTGCCTGGCGCATCGCCTCGGGCGTCGTGCTGACAGCGTAGCGCTCCATGACCACCTCTTCGGTGAGCCACGATGAGTCGTGCACCAGGCTCTCGACGAGGCGGCGCATTTTCTCGGGCGTCGGGCCGCCGCGGTAGTACTTCGCGATGTTGTCGAGGCCGTCGAGGGGCTCCGCCTGGATCGCAATCGCCCGCGTCGGCTGGCTGCCGATCATCACCATGTGTTTCACGCGTTCGGGGTGGTTGATCGCGAGCTTGATGATCGACTGACCACCCATCGAGTTGCCGATGAAGTCGGCGCTCTCGATACCGAGGGCGTCCATGAAGCCGTAGAGCATGTTCGAGATGAAGTCATGCCAGGGTTCGTCGGAGCCGTTGAACTCTGAGCGCCCCCAGCCCGGCATATCGAAGAGCAGCACGCGGTGCTCAAGGGCGAGGTCCTGCAGGTTGCCGCGGAAGTTGCTCCAGCCGCTGGCCCCGGGGCCGCCGCCGTGGATGCAGATGATCGGGTCGCCGGTGCCGATGTCGTTGTAGTGGACGTTTAGCCCGTTGACCATCACGGTTTTGCTGCTGTTCTCGTCGGTAACCCGGCTGATGTCGAGACTCGTTGTCATGATGTCCTCTCCTCGTGCGAACGAAATGTGTATCGAACGGCCATCGGGCGGCTGCTAGGTCACCGGCTCCCCAGATACGAACTGCCTGACCGCCTCGTTGAAGATTTCCGGCTTCTCCCAGTGGGCCCAGAAGCCGGTCTCCGGCAGCAGCTTGAACTGGGCGCCGGGGATGATGCTCGCAAGGCGCTCGCCCGCGTCGGGGCCTGCGCCGCCGGAGCCATCGCACCATGTCAC
>JBFWZE010000158.1:0-3018 GCA_050185685.1 Dehalococcoidia bacterium | reverse complement strand
GGCTTGCCGATGCCGGCTTCGGCGATGCGGCTGCGGTACTTGCTGCCCTGGATGAACTTGATCTCGGCGCCCTGGAAGGCGTTCCAGATGGTCAGGGGCTGGCTCAAGGGCATTAGGTTACTCCTCGTATGGTGAATGGCGTTACACGAAGCAGAAGGGCGTCTTGCGGCTCTACGCGGGCTTTGGCACGGCGGCAACGTCCTCGGTGGTCAGGAACCGGATCGCCTGAGACTCGAAGTCCCGCGGCGTGATCCCTATCGGACTGTGGTCTCCGCCATGAATGACGGCCAACCGGGCGTTCGGCGCGAGCTGAAAGGCTTCGAAGCCGTAGGTCAGCGGGATACCCACGGCGTTATCGCCCCATACGACAAGGATGGGTTGCTGCATCGAGGGCAGCTTGTCGCGCAGGCTGTACTTCGCGCGAAGGTCCGGGTTGTGGACCTCGTGCAGGACCGCCTCGTAGGACTCCTTGCGGCCCGGCAGGCTCATGCGCCGCTCCTGCTCGTCGAGCATTGCGTCGGTGATATCGACGTTGTTGGCCCATTCACGCGTGAGGCTAGCGTGGATCCGCTCGCGGTCCGGCACGCTGAAAGTCTGGCTCAGGCCTGGAGGGCTGGGGTTGAGGCCCGCGTTGCCGACGAGGATGACGCGGCGTACGCGTTGCGGGTGGTAATAGGCGTAGAGGGCCGCGAGCCAGCCGCCCATGCTCTGTCCTGCGATATCGACCTCGTCGAGGCCCAGCGCGTCGCAGAACGCCCTGATCGTCTCGACGAAGCCCTCGAAGCTGCAGCCCTCCGGCGGCAATGACGAGAGGCCCCAGCCGGGCAGGTCAGGGCAGATCACCCGCGCGACACCACTGAGGGCGTCGATGTTGACGATCCACTGGTCGCCGGAGAGCTGGCCATTGAGGCCATGCAGGCAGATCAGCGGCCGCCCCGCCCCCTTCTCGATGTAGCGGATGTCGAATCCGTTCGCCCTCACGTAGCGGTCTTCGAGGTCATTTCGAAGCGCCATACTCACTCCCCCTGTGGCGTCGCGCGGAGCGAGCCAGTCCTCAGCCGAGCAGACGAAGGCACCGGCGGCGTGGCTGCCACACGCCGCTCCTGCTTCAGCGCTAGATGCGGTCGTCGGGCGGAGGTGTGTGGATCCGTTTGAGGTCGTCCCAGCTGTCAGCAGCCATCCACTCGGCCCAGTTGCGATAGTGCCAGAGCTGCCCGTGCTCGTTTGCCAGCGCTTCGACGTGAGGCGGGTCGGTCTCGTTGTGGATGACCTCGCTGTGGCCGAGGCCCATCGCGTAGTTGAGCGGTGCCTGCCGGGTCGAGATCGCCCTGGTGCCGTGTGTGCTCTCCCCCCAGTTCTCGCCGTCATCGACCTCGAACATGCCGGCGGGCCCGTTGTGGCGGACGCAGCGGCGGAGGGTTTCGTAGCGCTCGGTGGGGCTCATCTCTTCGTAGTAGTACGAGAACCACCAGATCTCGGTCGACATCGGGCCGCGAGGGAGGCGGAGGCTTGCCTGCATGACGTTGGGCATCAGCCAGAGGTTCGGGAAGATGTGCGGGTGGCCGTAGAACCGCTGGCCGACGGTACCGACCGCGCGCTTGATCTCCTCGGTCTGGCGCCAGGTGTTGTCGAGCATCATGTTCAGGCCGGGCTCCATGACCGCCTGAGGTACGATCGGTCCGCTCATCGCGTGGCCGTAATCGCCCAGGACGACGAGGTGTTCAGCCTTGTAGCTGCGCGGCGGTACCGGCCTCGGCTCCGGGATGCCAGTGCGGTTCTGCCAGCCACCGAGGAGGGCGGAGGAGTGGGTCAGAGGCGCGTGATAGTAGTCCCAGACGTTGTCGACGGCGAACTTCCAGTTGCTGGGGATGATCCACTTCTGGATGCCCGGCGCCACGATCACCTTGCCGCGGACGTTGACGTAGTCGATCGACAGACGGCCGACCTCACCCAGGTACTCGTCGAGGTCCGGCGCCTCCGGGTCCATGTTGGCGAAGATGAAGCCGCCGTAGGTCTCGGTGCGGGCCTTGATCAGCCCCCAGTTCTCGCGGTCGAGCTCCTCGTGGTAGACCTCCTTGAAGCCCGGTACACCGACGAGGGCGCCCTTAAGGTCGTACGTCCAGCCGTGGTAGGTGCACATGAACGACGTCGCGTGACCCTCTTCGGCCCGGCAGACGGCGTTGCCTCGGTGACGGCAGCTGTTGATCATGACCTGCGGCTGCATGTCGTTGTCGCGGACGACGATGACGCGGTCTTCGCCGATGAAGGTCATGAAGAAGTCGCCGGGGTTGGGGATCTGGGAGTCATGAGCGACAAAGTTCCAGGCGCGGGCGAAGATATGCTCGAGCTCGAGCTGATAGATGTCGGCGTCGTAGAAGATGCGCCGGTCGACGATGCCGCGTTCGTGGTCCACCATGCGTAGAAGCTCGTCAGATCTGAACTCAGTAACCATGGCCGCCTCCTGTACTGCTGTCGTGGTTCACCATATGGTATGCGCGTTGTCAAAGGGTGTATCAATGGGAACAGCACGATTTACGAAATTTTCAGACCGCCCGCAGGAGGTTTACTGATGCCACGAGAGCCGCTTCCCGCCGACCAGATTGGCCTCTTCGACGCCATCTATACGATGCGGGCGATCCGCGAGTTCAAGACCGATCCGATCCCCGACGCCGTGTTGAAGCAGGTCCTCGCTGCGGCCGGACAGGCGCCGAGCGGCGGCAACCGCCAGCCCTGGAAGTTCATCGTCATCCGCAGCGACGAGGGTAAAGCGAAGGCTGCGTCGTTGGTGGCAGAGATGCAGCAGCGCGCCGCAGCCGAGCGCGCGGCTGCCGGCCGTCCGGACCCGACCCCGACAGGTACGGCCGCGCCTGCCCCCGACTTCCCGGGGCTGCTCCGCGCGGCGCCCGCAATCGTCATCGTCTGTGCGATCGCGCCTGCAGCCGAGGGCCCCGGCACAGTCGGGCCGTTCGGTCAGACCTTCCCGGCGGTGGAGAACCTGCTGCTGGCGGCGCGCGGCTT
>JBFWZE010000157.1:1614-8053 GCA_050185685.1 Dehalococcoidia bacterium | reverse complement strand
CTGGGCGTCTGCTGCCTCGCAACCGTGATCGCCGGGCCAACGCAAAAGCTGCGGCTGCTGGCGATGTGGATCTGCTCCTACTTCCTCGTCTTCGGCGAAGTCTGGGAGCATCACTACGTCATGCTGCTGCCAGCGGTCATCCTGCTCATCCTCTTCGACGCGCGATTGCGACCGCTGGCAATCACCGCCGGTATCCTGCTCGCGCTGCCGACGCCGCTCTTCCTCTTCGCCCAGGGCTCACCGGCGCTCGACTACCGCGTCGTCGACCCGCAGACCTTCTGGGAGTCGAGCGAGATCTACATCCATCACCTGTCGAAGCTGATCCCGACGTTGTTCCTCTTCGGCGGGCTGCTGACGGCTGTGGTGCAGGGCGACCGCGCCGACGCGAAGGCGAACATTAAGGATCGCATTCGCGAGTACCGCGCGGTGTTCGCCTTCAGCTCGCGCCAGGGGTAGCATCGATCGTTCTGTGTTGACAGGGTCATTTAGGCCCTGATACGGTACGCGACACAGTCATGAAACCCAGCTACATCGCCAGCCAGTTCGCGCGAACGAATGCCAAGTGCCACCTCCGGAGGGCGTGCGAGTAGCTACCTGTCTGTAACAGAGCTCCTTTCAGGCCCTCGATATACGAGGGCCTTTTTGTTGTGGGTTGTGAGGAGAGAAAGAAGGAACGCCAGTCATGTACACCATCGACACCGAGAAGCTGCCAATCCTCGTTTGGGCCGAAAAGTCCGAGCTCGAGGGGTTCGAAGAGGCGATCGCCCAGGCGAAGAACCTCGCGAACCACCCCCTCGCACGGCAGCACGTCGCGCTCATGCCCGACTTCCACGTCGGCTACGGCATGCCGATCGGCGGCGTCTTCGCGACGAAGGGCGGCGTCGTGCCGAACGCGGTCGGTGTCGACATCGGCTGCGGCATGATCGCAACGCGCACCGACATCGAGGCCGCGAGCCTCGACCGCGAGACGCTGCAGCTGATCCGCCAGCGCATCCACGCACGCGTCCCCGTCGGCCGCGCCCACCACGAGCGCGCTCAGCCTCTCTGGGACGGCGCCGAAATAGAGGCGCCGGTGATCGCCCGGGAGCTCAAGGCGGCGGCGAAGCAGATCGGCACCCTCGGGGGCGGCAACCACTTCGTCGAGCTCCAGAGCGACGAGGAGGGGAAGGTCTGGTTCATGGTCCACTCCGGCAGCCGCAACATCGGCCGCCAGGTCTGCGACCACTACGACAAGATCGCGCGCGGCTATATGGAGCGCCTCAACGTGGAGCTCAAGGACCAGGACCTCTCCTTCTTGCCGGACGATGCGCCGGAGCACGACGAGTACATCGAGTCGATGTGGTGGTGCTGCCGCTTCGCCGAGGAGTCACGTGAGCGCATGATCGCCGCGGTCGAAGACGCGGTGCGTTCCGTCGTGCCAGATGGCTGGCAGGTCGTCGGCGACCTCGTCCAGACGCACCACAACTACGCGGCGCTGGAGGAGCACTTCGGTGAAGCAGTCCTCGTCCACCGCAAGGGCGCCGTACGTGCCGAAGGGCGAGTGATCATCCCCGGCTCCATGGGCACCGCCTCGTACATCGCCGAGGGCAAGGCTGAGGAGGCATCGTTTCGCACCTGCTCGCACGGCGCCGGGCGCGTCATGGGGCGCAAGCAGGCGAACCGCGCCATCAGCCACGAGGAGGCGGTGAAGGCGATGGAGCACGTCGCCTTCGGCATCCGCAAGGGCGACTACGAGGAGATGCCGCAGGCGTACAAGGACATCCACCAGGTCATGGCGAACCAGGCCGACCTCGTGCGTCCGACTCACGTCCTCAAGCCTCTCGCCGTCGTAAAGGGTTGAGACAGACGCGCCACGTTCCAGAGAATCGTGGCGCGTCTGTGCATTCGGGCGATCGGGCAAGAAGCGCCGACCATCCGCCGTTCTATCTAAACAACCAGCCGCCGTCGCTGAAGCCGGCCTCCGTCGTCGGGCAGAGCAGTGGCCCACCAGGGCGGCGCACGGTGTAGTGGAGGTGCGGCGCCTCGCTGTAGCCGGTGTCGCCGCTGAGGCCGATGACGTCGCCTGCCTTCACCGGCCACGATGCGATCTCGTCGAAGGTCTGGAAGTCACGCAGCGGCTTGAAGACGCGGGCGTAGTCGGTCGCAGCGCTGTAGCCACCGACAAAGGCGCTCGCCGGCACGACGCTGAAGGTTGTCACATCGAAGTGCGCATACTCCGTGACGAAGCCGCTGTTCTCGATGCGCACGAAGATGCCCTTGCCGCCGCCGGGCCCGGGAAACGGCGACAGCGGCGCTCGGGTGCGGTCCGGGTTACCAATGTACGGCTCGCGGTCGACGCCGTAGACATCGAAGGGGTTGCTCGTGCTGATCACATAGAGGTGGGCGGTGCCATCCATCGTCGCGCGCACCGGCGTGCCTGGCGGGATGTACCAATCGACCGCGGGCTGCCCTTCGTACTCCTGGTGAACGCGGCAGTCCCAGCCGCCCCGATTCGCCGCGACCGCGTCCGCGGAGGGCTGATCGTTGCGCGAGTAGTCCGCTGCATCAGGACCGGCGCCCCAGGCGATCGTGCGGTTCGGCGTCGTGCCAGTGACGACGCCCAGCTTCAGCGCCGGATCGATCGGCATGCCGCTGGGCTGCAGCTTCGGCGCGGGCGCTGAAGTCGCGGTGGGTGAAGGCGTTGAGGTTGCGGGCTGGACCACGGTCGCGGTGACGATGGCGGTCGCAGACGGCTGCGGCGTGCTCGTGTCCGAAAGCAGCGTCGGCGTGGGAGCTGGAGCATCGCCGTTGCTACAGGCGACCATCAGCGCGAGGACGGCAGCAGCGAACGAGCGGACGGGAATCTTCACCCCGTCATCATCGCCCAGCGCGTCTCCGGCGGCATCGTCCCTTAGTCGGAGGCCTCACCGGCCTTCGCGGCCGAAGCGCGCAGCCGCAGCGTCGACCAGCCGAGGCCGGCAACGAGCAGCACGACGATGACGATGCCCGCGATTTCGGCCGGGCGGCGGATCGCGTCCCAGTTCTCCCCGAGCACGACACCGAGGGCGATAAACGGTGCCGACCAGAGGAAGGACCCGGCGAACGTCAGCAGCAGGAAGGGGATGAGCGGCACCCGCACGAGACCGGCAACGAAGCCGCCGTAGGTGCGGACCACCGGCAGCAGCCTCGAGGCGAAGAGCGCCCAGTAGCGATGACTGCCGCTGCGTGCTTCGGCGGCGTAGAGGTCGCGCTCGTGAATCAGGAAGTAGCGGCCGAAGCGGCGCACGAGACTGCGGCCACCGAAGCGTCCGCCGCAGTACAGCAGCGTCGAACCCAGGGTGTTGCCGAGCGCGGCGACCACGCTGAGCCCGATGATTCCGGCTAGCCCGAGATCGTGGTTACGCACGACGAGCCAGCCGCCGACCGGGAGAATGACCTCACTGGGCAGGTGAATCGCGGCGCTCTCGCCGGCCATCAGGAGGAAGACGAGCAGCCACTGCCAGGCGTAGTCGGCATCGCGCAGCGGGTAATAGGTGGCAAACACGCCTAGACTGCCGATCGCGGTGGTGAGCAGCACACCGCCGACGCCAACGAGAAAGCGGCGTGTCGCCGCTCGTCTCACTTCGTCCTGCGTGCCGTCCACCTCATCATCGTAGCGGTCGCCGCCGTTACGGCAGAGCAACGATGGGAGTGGCGACCAATGTTCCTTCGTCGCGTCCCTGATGGGCCGCAGGTGCCCTGCGTGCAGAGCACCCTGCGGCCCAGGTTAGCCACAGGCGCTCAGAAGCCGCGACTCGTTCTCCTGCACGGCGTCGGCCGCGCGCATACGGCCGTAGTTCCAGCCTCGCCTCTCGGTGGCCGCGTCCGACCATTTCGCGAGCAGCGCCCGGGCGACGACACAGCGGTCGGCGGGGGCGAGGCGTTCGAGGCGGTCGACCAGCACCGGCACCGCGTCGGCGCCGAGGTTCGACGCGTAAACGGCGTCGAAGCTGCGGCCGTCGTCGAGGCGGCTGGTATTCGTGGTCGCGATCAGGGCGACCGGGTTCGCGACGTTCAGCGCAATCACCGTGAGAACGCCCAGCAGCACCGCAGCCCAGACAAACTCGCCGGTCCGGTCGCGCAGGACGGTCGCGGTGAAAGCGACAAAGACGGCCGCGAGCCAGAGCAGAAAGACTGCCGCGTACAGGCGCAGCTCCGTGAGGCCGAAGGTATCGCCGTAGATCCGCAGCCGCTCGAGCGCCGACGCCATGACGACGGAAAGGAGCACGACCAGCGCGCCGGCAAGCACGCGGAACGCCAGCGTCGCCCTCGCGTCATTGCTGCGCGCCCAGCTCATCGTCAGCAGCACGGGCAGGAGCAGCGCCGAAGCGACAACCAGCTCGAAGAAGCCGCGGCGGGCGTACTCGGCATACGTGAGGTCTACGGTCGACTGCACGAGGTCACTGCCGCCGAAGAGATAGCGCAGCTGCACGGCGACAAAGAGCGCGAAGAGCACAACGAGCGCGCCGAGGACGATGCCGGTTTCGAGCGCCCGCAGACGGCGCGGCTCCGGCAGCTCTGCCCCCGGGACGTCCGGAGCTTCGAAGCCGAGGGCGCACCAGAAGACGCCGGCGGCAGCACAGGAGCAGGCGACGAACCAGAAGACGAGAGGGAAGAACGCATCGAAGTTCGGGGTGACCAGCGCGGTCGCCCACGACTCGAAGACGGCGTCGGCGGAGATGAAGAGCGCGCCGAAGACAACGAGCAGCGGCAGCACCAGCAGCAGAGCGATTCCAACACGCCCGAGGCTGCTTGCTGCGCCCGAACTGCCGGCACCGCGCGGCACCAGCAGCAACAACCGCAGCGCGCCGGTCGCCATCGAGTAGAGGCCCACGGCCAGCGAGAAGACGAAGGCAACGAAGCCCATGCGACGAGCGCCGAGTCGCGGAGGCAGCGCAATCGCGAGCAGCATCAGCAACCCCGCCGAACAGAGGTCGAGGAACTGCAAGAATTCGGAGCCGCGCCAGGCGATGCAGGCCGACGGCAGCACCGAACCGGCGAGCAGCGCGAGTTGCCTCGGTGCCAGAGTGACGCTGCTCATACGGGCCGAGAGCAGCAATGCGACAACAAGCACCGCATGCCAGAGCGGGATGTTGAGCCCGGGTCGCGTCTGATAGAACAGGGCGGCGCCGAGCACACCGAGGGCCACGGCGGTAACGGCGAGCAGCGCTGCGGTGCGGGGCTGAAGCCGCGTCGGCGACCGCAGCAGCGCCTCGACGATTGCGCCGAGGTCGGTAGGGCTGAAGATGCTGGCGGGTTGGCGGGTCTGTTCCATGGTCTCCTCGAGCTAGCGGGCGGCGATGAGGCGCGGAAGGACGATCCGGACAGGGCCGGCGAGGACCTCTGCCAGCGTTGATGCCTGGAAGCGGCGCCATTCGACGGTGCTCAGGTCGGCGCGAGCGAACTGCCAGCGCAGGAAGTTGCCGGGCCTGAGGCCACGCGGCACAAGGAGTACGGCCGCATTCGGCGCCACCAGCCCCGCGTTGAGCATGGATGGGCGGCAGGCATAGTCGACGGCGATGCGGAGATCGACGCCAGAGCCGGCGCGCATCGAAAACCCTGACGCAAGGGCATCGGGGAGGTAGAAGCGCCGGCCGATAAGGGTCGTGCCCCACGGTCGAAGCGCCGGCGCGACCTGGACGAGCGCATCGGTCAGGGCAACTGCGTCCCGCGTCGATGCAAGACGCAGGTCCGGCGGCAGCGTGCAGACGGTGAGCGTGGTTACCTCGTGCTCTGCACAGGCTTCGACCAGAGCAGGCAGGTGCGACAGGTCGGACGCGGCCATGACGGCAGCGACGTGGATCGCGCGTGGGATGTTGAAAGTACTTTGCATTGCAGAGTTCATCTCCATGAAAAAAGTCAGCGGCGAAGGCTCCGAAGCAGACCCTCCATGTGCTCAACGTACTTCGCCAGCGCTTCCCGTCCGGCAGCCGTGAGCTGGTACTCCGTGCGCGGCACCCGGCCCTCGAAGCGCTTGTTGGCGACGATGTAGCCGGCTTCCTCGAGCTTGCGGGTGTGGGCGCTGATGTTGCCGTCGGTGGCGTTGAGCGCGGCCTTGAGGTCGGCGAAGCTCAGCGTCTCGTTCGCCGCCAGCGCGCTGACGATGCCGAGACGGGTGCGCTCGTGGATCAGCGAGTCGAGGCTGGCAGATGGCGCCGAGGTTGCGGCCGGCTTCGAGACGCGCGGCGGCGGGTCGGACGCGGGCAGTGCCGGAGCGCGACGGCGGACACGCGGTTCAGCCACCGTAACGCCTCGCGATCAGGGCGCCGAACCCGATGTTCAGGCCGCCGAAGCCTGCCGCCATGAGCCAGTCCTGCCAGCCGCCGGGCGCAAACAGCGCGAAGCTGCCAAGAGCCATGAAGCAGAGGCCCATCACCGGCACGATGCGGACGGAGAAGGCGCCGGCGGTAACCACGGCCGT
>JBFWZE010000157.1:0-1514 GCA_050185685.1 Dehalococcoidia bacterium | reverse complement strand
CTGGCCCGGATTCTGCTGCGGGTTCTGGCCGGGCTGGCCGCCGCGGTTCGGGTCCTGCGGCTGCTGCTGCTGGCGGTTCGGGTCGTTCGGGTTGTTGGGCTGCTGGTTCGGGTTGTTCTGCTCGTTCGGGTTTCGTTCCTGAGTCATGTTGTTGGCCTCCTTTGACCTGAACTCAGCGTAGGGGCCGGGAAAGACACTCCGCATCGACAGCTGCCGCCCTGCGATTACAGCGCGATTTCCGGCTCATTTAAGCTGCTGCGATTGCCCGTCAGGTTTCTAAATCGTCTGCGTGGAGAGCGAAGAGCACCGCCTGGTGGCGGACGGTGCCGAGGGGTGATGGCGCTCCGTTATACACGGTAACGAGAGACTGCGACGACGCTGAGGCGGGCTCGCGGAGACGTCTTGAGACCTTCGTGCCAGCTTGAGATATTCGCCTGGTCCGGGACCTGCACCTTCGCCGGTCATGCCCGATTGCCCGCTTGCCAGATTGCACGAAAGGGCCCTCGTATGTACGAGGGCCTTTTCGTCGTAGGCAGAGGGAGAGACGGATTTTCTAGTGGGCCATCATCACGGCGGCGTAGACGACCGAGAGGGTCGCAGAGCCGGCGAAGAACATGTGACGGAGGTTGGCGCGGATGTTGCCCAGCGCCTTGCTGCGCGCTTCGCCCGCCCGGTAGGACTCGACCTTGCGCTCGGCGCTGGCCAGGAGGCGGTCACGGACCTCGGCGAGGGTGAAGACGTCGTGACCGCGGACGATCCAGGCCAGCTCCGAGCCGGTGGCATCGGCGATGCGCTCCGCCTCGTTGACCTTGCCGGTCTCGAGGTAGGCGTAGGAGTACACGTCGTAGATGACGGCGTCGAAGATGTCGATGAGCGCGCTCTCGTCACCGCCGCGGGCGCGGTTCAGGAGCTCTACTTCTCGGTTGAGAGTCCGGTTACCGATAGTGACAACTGCTGCGTTCATTGGAATGTTCCTTTCGCTTCTTGCTTCGTCAGTATCGATTTGCCGGCTTGCGCCCACATGACCTATCGGTATGACTAACGCCTGCAACCTTGGGAGCGTTACCGCCTCCGTCAAAAGGCGGAGATGCCACGAGACCGTCAACGACGAGACAAGTCAGTTCCTCAGTTGTAAGACGTTGCGGGCGGTCGAAAGGTTTCCGTTGTTCGATCATCGTCTTCTCGTCGTGATGGTTTCTTGCCTTAGATAACGCGGGAATTCCCGTAATGGGTACCGCCGAAATCGCTAAATCTTTGGCAACTTCTGGTGGGAATTCTGCCCTGGCCTGCCGCGCCCTCTCAGGGCCATTTGTCACCCATCTGGCGGGCCGTTGGCATCGATCTTTCGGGACCGAATTGCCTGCCTCGAACTCAAATTCGCTCTCGTGTACGATCGAACCGGCGCCACTGATCGCGGCCGATCGCTGAAGGTAGAAGGCTCGAATGCCCGGATCACGACCCCTGAGGCTGCTTCACACTTCCGACGTCCACGTCGGTGACGAGCACTACCCGCT
>JBFWZE010000156.1:1837-8093 GCA_050185685.1 Dehalococcoidia bacterium | reverse complement strand
CTCCTGCTCCTGGTCATCGGCGCCATCGTCATGCTCGTCGGTGCCGCCGCGCTCGCCGGGCTGCTCGGGTGGTTTGGCCGCTTGCCCGGCGACCTGCGCTACGACTCCGGCAACGTCAAGGTCTACGCGCCGATCGTTTCGATGCTGCTGATCTCACTCGGCCTGAGCATCGGGCTGACGATCATCCGCCGCTTCTTCTAGACGTCGCGAGCCGTTCGCCGATAGACAAACCAGTAGATCGCCGCGACCAGGAGGCCACCGCCGACGATGTTTCCCGCGGTCACTGGCAGCAGGTTGGCGTAGAAGAAGTGGGCGATGTCGAGGTTGGCCAGCTGCGCCTCGTCGAGACCGCTGCTCGCGACAACCGTGTCCTGCGACTTCAGCATCAGCCCGAGCGGGATGAAGTACATGTTCGCGATGCTGTGCTCCAGGCCGCTGGCGACGAACGCCGTGATCGGGAAGACGATCGCCACGGCCTTGTCGAGATTGCTGCGCGCGCTATAGGTCAACCACACCGCAAGGCAGACGAGCGCATTGCAGAGGACGCCGAGGAAGAACGCTTCGATGAAATCGAGGTTCACCTTCGCATCGGCGATTCGCAGGGCGTTGCCGCCGACCGCGTAGTCGTTGAAGCGCCACTGGCCGGAGAGCGCAACGATCGCTGCCGTCGCGACAGCACCGGCGAAGTTGCCCGCGTAGACGATCGCCCAGGCGCGCAACAGCTGCAGGCTGCTGATCCTGCGCCCTGCCCACGCCATCACCATCAGGTTGTTGCCGGTAAACAGCTCAGCGCCCGCGATTACGACGAGGATCAGACCGAGGCTGAACGCGACGCCGCCCAGCAACCGCGTCGGGCCGTAGCCCAGCTCGGAGCCGCTGGTCACGGTTGTGAAGAAGCCGGCGCCGAGGGCGATGAATGCGCCTGCCAGGACCCCAAGGACCACGAGACTGCTGAGCGGAAGCGTGGCTTTGGTAACGCCCGCAGTCTCAGCCTTCCGCGCCATCTCTGCCGGCAACAGCGGATCGAGGCTGGGGGCGGTCGAAGCCGGTGGGGTGCTGTCGTCGAGGAGCATGCTGCAATCATCGCGGCGGCGGTGGTGCGGGGTGAGGGCCGCAGGGCTTATTCAGTGTGGGCCGTTCGGCCGTTCCTGGAAGTGCAAGGCCTGTCGGCGTCCAATTGACAACGGCAAACGCGGGCGTAGGGTATAGGTGTATCGCCTGTGACGAAGTACGAGGAGGTTCGATATGGCCATCCTACTCAACCACACGATTGTCCCGGCGCGAGACAAGAACGCTTCGGCAGCGTTCTTCGCCCGGATCATGGGCCTCGAGCAAAGCCCGGCGATGGGGCATTTCGCGCCGGTCCGAATCAATGAAACGCTGACGTTCGACTTCGACAACGCCGAGGACTTCGAAGGCCACCACTACGCCTTCCAGGTCAGCGACGACGAATTCGACGCGATCTACGGCAGGATCGTGGCGGAAGGCGTCCCTCATGGCAGCGGCCCGCGCTCGCACACCGACGGACAGATCAACCATCGCAGCAACGGCCGCGGCGTGTACTTCGAAGGTCCGGACGGGCACCTGCTGGAGCTGATGACGACCGACCAGAGCCGGTAGGCCAGCCTGCAATCGAGCAATCTGGCAGTCGGGCAAGGCCTGAGGGCGTTAGATCGGCGCGCCATCCGCGTTTGAGATACAGAGGCCTGACACGGCCGACGTTTCGATTGGCGGATGAAGCCGATGCTCCGATTTGTGGCTTCGTTTGCGCTCGCCCTGCAGTCGTTCTTCTACGGGAGCGTCTTCGTCCGTAATGCGCTGAGGCCGGATGACCTGCCAGCAGACGCCGCGGCGATGCTCGCGCTCTTCTGGGCTTCGGCGGCGCTCCTTAGTATCTCGAGCAGCATCGTCCTGTTCCAGAGTCGCGGACGGGACACGCTTCGCGGCGGCAGGTGGTCCCTGGGCGTCGTGGTGGTTACCTGCGTCATGACTGCCCTGATTACGCTACTTTTCGGGCTTGTCGGACTCGGCGAAGCGGTGAAAGACCCGCCAATCAGCAGCGAGGCAGAGCGCTGGCTGCGCGCCTTTTTCCTAGTCCTTACCGCCCAGTCCGGGCTGTCCGGTGCACTCGCCGCGGCGTCACTTCTCCCTCGGCGCCGGATGTCACCGGCCCGGTTTGCCGAGCCCTGACCTCCCGCGGATTGCGCCCCGAGAACGAGGCTCCGTATCCTCGATCCAATGCCCCGTCGTTATCTCCCCCTTCTCGCGCTACTCAGCGCCGTTTTTGTTTTGCTCCTCGGCGCTTGCAGCGGCGGCGGCGACGGCGATGACGCTGGGAGTTCGTCGGTGACGCCGGTGCCGACGCCTGCGCCGATCGATGACTTCGTTGTCGGCAAGCCGCTGGTGCGAAACGGCATCGGCGATGTCGATGCGGTCTTCGCGCGCTACGGGGCGACGCGCGCCGAGCTTATCGACCTTTATCGGTTGCAGGCATGGTTCAAGGATGGGCTGACGCGCGAGGAGTCGCTGTTCGTCGAGCGCGGTATCAGCTTTGTAGCCAAGTACGACGGGCCGCGGTCGGCGACGATCGGCGAAGAGACGATCCGGCGCAAGCTCTACCGCTACGACAAACTCCAGCTCAGCAGCGGCGAAGTGGAGCTGATCCTGATCTACGAGCCCGGCGACAACGCTGAGCGCGAGCTGAACACGATCAAGCAAATCCTGCCCGTCCTCGAGCAGGTGATCGGCGTCCCGTACCCCGAGAAGGTGATGACCTTCGTCAACGGCGACTTCGGCATCAACGACTTCAACGAGGGCGAGTTCATCCGCATCGACGACTGCTGCACGATTTCGTCGTTCATCCTCGCCCATGAGCTGTCACACACCTACTGGACGGTGGGCCCGTCGTGGTTCAACGAAGGCATGGCCGACCTCTTCGCCGTGATGATCATTGAGCGCCTCAACCAGGGCATTCCAGAGGGCTGGAAGGGTGAATCGCGGGAGCTCGCCTCGTACTACGCCCAGCGCAAGCAGGCTGCGGCGCGCTTCCCGGCGAAGACGCTAACAGCGCGCCTGACGGAGGAAGGGCTCTACGAAGCGGCGGACGTCTTTCTCTACGAGATTCGCGAGATCCTCGGTGCAGAGGATTTCCTGGCCGCGGCGAAGCGGGCGTATCTCACCTCTGACTACGCGCGCATGAACCTCAGCGACTTCCGCATTGAGGAGGTCTTCCTCCAGTTCGCCGAGGGCGATCAGCAGGAGCAGATCAAGCAGCTGTTCAACAAGATGATCTGGGGCGATAACGGTCAGAAGTACGAGGCGTTCAAGGAGCGAGAGGCGAACCCCTAGCGCTCGCGCCGCAGCTGTGAGACCTGTTCGCGCAGACGGCGTGCCTGGTAGAGGTGCTCCAGGTCGTGCTCGTGCATCTCGCGGACGACGTCGTGGATCGAGATGCGGCCGCGGTACGGGTGAAGACCGCAGCGCTCCCAGCCGTCCTCGTCGAGCATGCGCAGTAGCCAGACGGTCTCGTCGCGGGCGTAGGCGTACTCCTGCAGGAGCTGGTCCGCGTCGTCGTCGCGGTAGTCGCGCTCGGAGGGCAGTACGTCGATCGCCTCATGCGGCAGGCGGGGCTCGCGGCGGTTCGCGATCAGCTCAATCTGGCGCTGATAGAGCTGCTCGGCATCGCGCATGTGGGCGGCGACTTCTTTGAGGCACCATTCGTCCTCGTATGGCCTCCAGCGCAGGTGCCGTTCACGTACGCCAGAGAGCTGCTGATAGAGCTCGCCCGCGGCTTCGCGGACGGCCTTCATCAGCCATCGCCGTTGTCCTTCTTCTGCCGCCTGCATCACGGCTTAATGATATGACGGCGAGACGCCGGCGTCCGTAGAACGGCCGATCCGCCTGTGTTAAAGTTGCTCCTGGCGGGGTTCCTTTGAAGGGGACCACTTGGGGCGAGTTCTTCACTTCTTTTCTCCCGGCCGGGTCATTCTGGTCGCAGTGATCGTGGCCGCGGTATACCTCACCTTCTCCGCCGGCACGAACCTCCTTCACTCCTATGAGCTGGTAAACGACGAGTCGAAGCTTCGCGAAGAGGTTGCTGCGCTCGACGCCAAAGAGGACCAGCTGCAGCAAATCCGCGACTACCTGCGTACGGACGAATACGTCGAGTTCATGGCCCGGCGCGTCTTGGGCCTCGTCAAGCCGGGAGAGACTCTCGTCATCGTCGACGCGCCTCAGCCGAAAGAGGCGTCTGAGTCGGACCCCACGAACCTGACCTGGTGGCAGCGTCTGTTCAGCGAGTAGCCGATACGCCGGCGTTCCTCGCGCCAACAATCTGTTAACCTTCGCGTCCCTATACTGAAGCGTTATGGCTTCCGCAGATTCGGCGATTGCGACTCGAAAGCGTCTCGAACAGCGCGTCCGCGCCTTCATGCTCCGCCGTGAGCTGTGGCCGGACGAGGCGCGCCTCGTGGTCGCGGTGTCCGGCGGCCCTGACTCGACGGCGTTGCTGCTGCTTCTCTCCCGCCTCGCGAAGAACCGCACGATGCACATGCATGTGGCCACCTTCGACCACACACTGCGACCGCCCAAGGTCATCGAGCAGGAGATAGCGTTCGTCCACTCAATCTGTGACCGCCTCGGCCTCGCCTTCACGCACGGCAAGGGGGACGTCGCCGTTCGTGCCCGCGAAGACGGCACGTCGATCGAGGATGCTGCGCGCCGCGAACGCTACGAGTTCCTCGCCCGCGTCGCGCATGAGGACGGTGCTACTCATGTGGCTACGGGCCACACCGCGTCCGACCAGGCTGAGACGGTACTGCTCCACATCATTCGAGGCTCCGGGCTCGACGGTCTTGGCGCGATGGCGCCGTCGACCCCGTGGCCACTTCCCGGCGCGTACGGTCTGACGCTGATCCGGCCGATCCTGCCGCTGACCCGCGAAGAGACACGTGAGTACTGCACGGCCAGCGACGTCGAGCCCGCTGAGGACGAGACCAACGACTCGCCTGACTACCTGCGCAACCGGGTGCGGCACGAGCTGCTGCCCCTGCTTCAGACCTTCAACCCTCGGATCGAGGACGCGCTTTTGCGTCTCGCCGCGGCCGCGCGTGAAAGCGCTTCACCGCAGCCGGTCCGCGATGCCCTCAGCGCCGTCGCCGGCGATACCCAGGGGTTTAGCGCTCGCCACATCGAGGCGATCGAGGGGCTCCTGCGCCAGGGACGCACCGGTGACCGGCTCTCGCTGCCACGGTCACTTGTGGCCCGCCGTACGCGCGAGGGGGTCCTGCTCGAGGCTGCGACGGAGCCGGTGTCGCTGCCGCCGGACGAGCTCCTCCTGGCAGCCGGCAGCGAGGCCCGCTGGGGAACGCTGGATCTGCTGGTCTCCGACACGACGCCGCCTGATGACGCGACGGCGGTTGAGGTCGATGCGGATGCCGTCGCTCGTCTCCGGGTGCGGCGGTGGCAAGCGGGCGACCGTCTGCAGCCCTCCGGCATGGACGGAACGAAGAAGCTGCAGGACCTCTTCGTCGACCTGCACGTGCCTCGTGAGGAGCGGGAGCGCATCCCGATCTTCGAGTCGGAGCGTGGCATTGTGTGGGTGGGCGGTCTGCGGCTCGCCGAGTGGGCGAAGCCGCGCCCGGGTCGTCCGACCTGCTGGTTGAGCTACCGCCACACCGTCTAGCGCCAGTCCCTCGTCTCCCGTAGAGTTCGCATCGAAGCGAAGTACCAGAGGAGATGACGCCATGCCCCTGAAGACCGTGACCGAACGACGCGAGCGCCTGCGCGAGATCATGGCTACCGATGCCATCGTCAGCCCGGGCACCGTGTTCGACGGCGTCTCGGCGCGAACGGCCCAGCTTGCCGGATTCGAGCTGGGGTTGATGGGCGGCTCAATCGTCTCTCACACGGTGCTTTCGGCGCCGGACATCATGCTGATCTCGCTGACCGAGCTGGTGGAGCAGGTGCGCCGTGCCTGCCGTGTCAGCGACATCTCCCTGATGGTCGATGCCGACCACGGCTACGGCAATGCCCTGAACGTCGCCCGGACGGTGCAGGAGGTCGAAAACGCCGGGGCGTCGTCGCTGTCGATCGAGGACACGCTGCTGCCTCAGCGCTTCGGCCAGGACACCGAGGTGATCTCGCGCGAGGAGTTCGCCGGGAAGCTGCGGGCCGCAGTCAGCGCTCGTGTCGACCCCAGCTTTGTCGTCGTCGGCCGCATCGAGGCGATGCCCATCCTGGGCTTCGACGAGGTGCT
>JBFWZE010000156.1:0-1737 GCA_050185685.1 Dehalococcoidia bacterium | reverse complement strand
GACGCTCGTGCTGACAATGATCACGACGATGCCGAGAGCGGTGAGCTGTGCGAACATCAGGCGCCTCCCTCAACGCGGCGGAACGGGCTTCCCATCAACAGCTCGGCCATTCGTTCCGGCTGCGCCGTCGTCCCGCCATCTGCCATGAAAACAACGTCATCGCGTGAGCAGTAGTACGCTTCCTCCCAGCGCGAGCGGGCGCGCGCGTACTGCGGCGTGAGCTCCCGTGCCCGCGCCTCATCTCGAGCGGCGAAACCGAACGAGACGAGGGGTATCAGCAGGCCGAACCAGAAAGCGGTGGCAATCATTGCCACGTCTGCGGGGCCATCCGGTGCGCCGAGGACGCCGATTGAGCGAATGCCGGCGATGATGAGCAGGATGAACCCGCCGATCAGGATGCTGCCGATTGCGTTTGCGATCGCTCCCCAGAAGGTCATGCGGCTTGGCAGATCAGGCGGAGACAGTGCCTGGGCGAGCGCCGAGACGAAGGGCTGGGGACCGCCCATTCCCGGCAGGACGATCAGCCCGGACCCGCGGCGGACCACGCTCGAGACCTTCTCGACGTGGTCGTCGTGGTGACAGACCGGGCAGGCGTTCGTACCCTCCTCGCTGGCGGGCACGAACTCGCGCGAAATTTGCTCAATCATGAGCACCTCTTTCGTGGCCTACGAGGTTAGCTGTCGGGTTAGGGCTTCAGAGGCTGCCCCTCGCCTCGAAAGGCGATTCACCCCAGGGATTGGGTCCCCCGCTCCGCCGCTTTCGGCGGACTCGGCCGTTTGATGCTTCTAGGCTACGGAACGCCTGAAAAGTTCGGTGTTTCAGAACCGGCTGCGGCGTTCAATCGGCGTAACACCGTGACGCAGGCTAAAGCCCGCTTAGCTGCATCTTCGACATTCGGAAGCTGGGGGCGGCGCTGCCTCCCCGCCACATGACGTCGTTCGCGACGGCGTCGATGCTGGCGGCCATGTCCTTGAGGTTGCCGGAGACGTTGATCTCGGTGACCGGGTAGGTGACGCGTCCGTTCTCAATCCAGAAGCCCTGAGCGCCGCGCGAGAAGTCGCCCGTGGTCAGGTTGACGCCGAAGCCGATGAAGTCCGTCAGCAGCAGCCCCTGCTCGATGCCCTCCAGGAGCGCATCGGGCGTGAGCTCGCCCGCCTGCATGACGAGGTTGCTGGTACCGGGGGAGGGCAGGGAGGCGATGCCGCGGCTTGCAGCACCGGTCGTGGCACGGCCGAGGCGGCGCGCGTAGTAGCTGTCGAAGAGGAAGTTGCGGAAGACGCCCGCCTCGAATAGCGGCAGGGTTCGCGAGCGCACGCCTTCGCCATCAAACGGCCGCGAGCCGAGACGGCCCGGCAGGAGCGGGTCGTCCGTGAGCGTGAACAGGGCAGAGCCCACCGGCTGGCCCTCGAGCTCTGCGAGGAAGGTCGAGCGGCGGTAGAGTGCTTCGCCCGACGCCGCCTGGGCGAGGATCGACGGCAGGACGCGGGCGATCGTGTTTTCCCAGACGACCGGTACGACCATCGTGCCTACCTTGCGGGCGCCCAGCTTGGCGACGGCGCGCTCAGCAGCCTTGCGCCCGACCTGTTCCGGCGTCTCGAGGCGGTGCAGGGCGCGCTCGGCGGTGTACCAGCTGTCGTTGCGCTTCTTGCCGTCGGTGTCGTCGCAGATCGCCTCGATCGCCATCGAGGCATAGGTGCCGAGGTAGCTGTTCGCGAAGCCGAGGCTGTTCGCCAGCGC
>JBFWZE010000155.1:0-8155 GCA_050185685.1 Dehalococcoidia bacterium | reverse complement strand
TCGAGTCGTACAAGGGCTTCGTCTTCGCGAACATGGACCCGGAGGCGCCGAACCTGCACGACTTCCTCGGCGACGTCGGCCGCATCGGCATCGACCTCATCGCCGAGCAGGGCGACATCTACGTGCTCCCCGGCGTCCAGAAGTACATCATTCCTTGCAACTGGAAGCTCGCCGTCGACAACCTCTTCGACTGGTACCACGTCGGTATCAGCCACCGCTCGGCGCTGCTCACCGGCGCCTTCCGCCGGCCCGAGGGTCGCACGCCCTCGCCGTCCGAGTCGCTCACGGTGCCGCAGATGGTCATGCTCGGCGAGTTCGGTCACGCGATCAGCGGCCCACGCATCGTCCCCGGCGTCCCTGCGAATCAGACCGGCAATCCCGCCTTCAGCGACGAATGGCGCGAGACCGAGAAGGCGAAGGAAGCCCTCGGCCCGGTCGGCATCCGCTCCCGCGGTCACCCGAACATTTTCCCGAACCTCTGGGTCGCGTCCAACGTGAACCAGCTGAGCCTGCGTCTGCCGCGCGGACCCCACAAGACGGAGATCTGGTGGTTCTCTCTGATCTACCGCAACGGCACGCCGGAGTTCATCAAGGCGCAGATCAACCGCGCCAACCACGTATTCGGCCCCTCCGGCAACCTCGAGCAGGATGACGGCGAGAACTGGGCGGAGAGCACGCGGGCGATGCGTGGGGTCGTCAGCCGCCGCTACCCGGTGAACTTCTCGATGAACCTGCGCGCCGGCGAGATCCTCGGTGACGAGAACTCGCCCGCCCACATCGAGTGCAATGTCAACGAGCACGGTCAGCTTTGGACCTACCGCGCCTGGGCGGACTGGATGGCGGCCGAGAGCTGGGACGACCTGCGCGCGAACCACACGCAGATCCCGCGCGACTTCGCCTAGCACTCCTACACCAGGCCCACAGCGTCACTCCGGAGGCCGCCGCAAGGCGGTCTCTTGTTTTGCGGCTTCGGCGGTCATCCACACCGCGGGCTTTGTGACCGTGGCGCCAACGTTAACGGGATATTGACCAGCGTTAACAGAACAATAACCAAGGCCGCATAGGCTTGCTCCAGTGCGTCCATCGAGGGCACTGCCCACCGTACGCGCTTCGAAGAGACGGAGAACGGAATGCCCACGGTACGCTTTCAGCTGACAGCCCTGTCCTGTTCCAGGAGCGAGGACCGCGGCCTGCTCGACACCCGGAGCGAAGACGAGATTTACATCCACGGCGCCGTTGGCTCCGGTACCGCGTTCAAGCCGATTCTTGCCGGCGCTCCGCCGCAGACGGCTGGCAGCTTCCAGCACCTGAAGATCGAAGACGGCCAGACCGTCGCCTTCCCCGAGTCTGACGGCACCTCCTGGTCAGCCGAGGTCCCCGAAGAAGCCAGCGTCCTTCTGGCCTTCACCGTCCACGAAGAGGACGCCCTGCGCGAGTGGCCCGCCGTCGAAGCCCTGCGCAGCGACCTCGACGCCGCGATTGCGAAGGTCACCGAGCTCGCGGCGATAAACAACCGCCCGCCGGAGCCGAAGGACCTCGCCGCCGCTACAACCGGCGTGATGCGCGGGCAGGAGAAATTCGGCGTCGATGACCTGATCGGCGAAGTGCTGGAGAGCATCGCTGTCGCCGGCCTCACTCCCGAGACCTTCGACCGCTCCAGCAGACTTGTCGGCGGCTCCCGCGTGCTCGCCTCCGACTTCGATTACACGGTCTCGTATCGCGTCGTCCGCGACGACCGCGACTTCCGCGTCGCCCTCGAGACACCTGAGCTCATCTCGCTCGCGCTCCTACCCGGCGAAAGCGCGACGCTGGATGTCACGTTCCGTAACGCCGGGATGGCCACGTTCAAAGCCGATGACCTCGTCCTCGCTGGTCCGCGTGAGCTGGCCGGCTGGCTTACCGAGGACAGCGACAACGTCACGATCACCGATGACGCTGCCGGCATCCTCCTCGGCCAACCCCAGGCGGGCCCCGGCGAAGCATTCACCTTCAGCCTCAAGCTGGCGGCGCCGCCGGTGATGGGCCGCGCCGCCTACGCCCTGAGGCTCTTCATCCCGAGCCTCAAGTACTTCGTTCCGCAGCCGCCGCTCAGCCTCCAGCTCTCCAGCGGCCGCGACATCGTCTGTGAGATCGAGACCATCGCCAGGAACGGCGGCGTCGACGCCGAGATCAAGGTAGTTGCCCGCGACGCCGTCACCGGCGAAGTAGTAGACGGCACAATCCGCGTCACCGGCGAGCAGGAGTTGTACCCGACCTCGCAGCCGTTCAAGGTGCACTCCAACATGCGTCACCTCATGGCCACGCCGGTGCAGAAGGGGCAGGACCAGATCGTCTGGCCCTTCGGCAGCGTGCAGGTCGAAGGCTACTGGCCCCAGCTCCTGACCCTGAAGCCCGCCTGACCTCGAGACATTTGTCGTCGAGCATGACCACCCAAGCCCTCAGACGTCGGGCATCGGCGCACCATAAGTAAAGGACAGTAGCAACGGATTCTCGACTTCTGCCTCGCGACAAATCTGACATACGCGGCACACTCGCGGTGCTCCGGGTGATTGCTGACCCCCACATGGTGATCGTCGTCGCCCTGGCGTTGCTGGGCACGTTCCTGTGTCGGCAGGCAGACATCATTGTCGATCTACCTGCTGATCTCGTGAGTATCGCCGTGATCTTCCCGGTGGTCTTCTCGATTTCCAGCGCCTATGCCCGCCGCGAGGACGCCCTGAAGAGCTTTGCCGCCCTCAAAGGGGACGCTGCCTCCCTCTACTACGCCCATCGGGACTGGCCCTCCGTCCAGAGCGAGCTCGCCGGCGCGGGTGCGGCCCTTATTCATGACCTCCTCAGCAGCATCGGGCGCTACTTCACGGCGCCGCCGAACGCCCGCGATCAGGCGCTTCGCGCCGTCTACCGCTCATGCTCCGCCGTGTCGGCGTCCTACCGCGATATGCTCAACGGAGGCGCCACCCGAAGCGAGGTTTCGCGCCTCGGCGCATATCTCCGCGATGTGATGGTCGAATTCGAGCGCATGCGGAACTACAACACCTATCGCACGCCGATCACGTTGCGCGCGTTCAGCCGTTTCTTTCTCACGCTGCTGCCACTGATGTTCACGCCGTACTTCGCCTACGTTGGCTACCCGGACGACGCCTGGATCGGCTACGCCGTCGCGCTCATGTACGGCGTCGTCCTCGTCGGCCTCGATAACGTGCAGGAGCAGCTCGAGAACCCCTACGACGGCATCGGCCCTGACGACCTCCACCTGCTCATTGCCGATGACTACGTCTCGATGCTCACCGGCGAGACCAACCTCGCATCACCGCGCCTGGTGCCGGCATTGGACCGCGCCGCCACCGACTCGCAGGACTAGCTAGCACTTCCAGACCTTCCCCTATTCGGCTCCCGGTACTTCGCTGCCGCGTATCGCTCGCGTACACTCCACCGCAACGGCGCTGCGCCGCGCAGGTAAGAGGAGTCCCGATGATCATTGACTGTCACGGCCACTACACGACGGCGCCGCGCGCGCTCTTCAAGTACCGCGAGCAGCAGCTCGCCGACCTGGCAGCAACCGGCAAGGCGCCCGCCAAGGGCACGATCGCGATCAGCGACGACGAGATCCGCGAAAGCGTGGAGCAGAACCAGATCCGCTTGCAGCGCGAGCGCGGCATTGACCTGACATTCTTCTCGCCCCAGGCCAGCGCCATGGCCCACCACGAGGGCGACGAGAAGACGAACCGCGACTGGGCAGAGCACTGCAACGACCTCATCCACCGTGTTGCCACGCTCTACCCGCAGAACTTCGCCGGCGGCTGCATGCTGCCCCAGCTCCCCGGCGTCTCCCCCGCGAACTGCGTCGCCGAGCTTCGCCGCTGCGTCGAGCAGCTGGGCATGGTCTTTGCCAACCTCAACCCCGACCCGAGCGGCGGCTACTGGACCGACCCGCCTCTCACGGACCGCTACTGGTACCCGATCTTCGAGGCGGCGGAGGAGCTACAGGTGCCCCTGATGGTCCACGTCAGCACCACCTGCAACCCCAACTTCCACACCACCGGCTCCCACTACCTCAACGGCGACACCACCGCCTTCGTCCAGCTCCTCATGGGTGACCTCTTCAAGGACTTCCCTAACCTGAAGCTGATCATCCCTCACGGCGGCGGCGCTGCTCCCTACCACTGGGGCCGCTTCCGAGGCCTGGCCCAGGACAACGGCTGGCACTCTCCTGCCGACCTCATGGGCAACAACGTCTTCTTCGACACCTGCGTCTACCACAAGCCCGGCATCGAGGTGCTCCTCAAGGTCACGCCCGAAGACAACGTCATGTTCGCGTCCGAGACCGTCGGCGCCGTCCGCGGCATCGACCCCGACACCGGCCACAACTACGACGACACAAAGCGCTACATCGAAGCCGTCGACTGGCTCACCGACGCCCAGCGCCACAAGATCTACGAAGCCACCGCCCGCCGCGTCTACCCCCGCTTCAAGGGCTGACTCATGCTCTCTCGCCTCCGCTGTTACAGACCCGCGCTCCATGCGAGCCTGCGAGCTGTCGCAACCAGCTGTCCCTTCAACCAACGAAGCGGGGTTGGTAGGGGCGCCGCCCCTGCCCGGGGGGCTTGGGGGGTGCGGGTTCCCCGAAGCGAAGCTTCCCCCCAGCTACCAGAAGACTTCGCGAGGCCCGAAGGGCGGCAGCGGTTGATATCCAGCGCCGCCGCCGAATCGCGAAGACTCCGCTGCCGAAGCAGGGTTGGTAGGGGCGCCGCCCCTGCCCGGGGGAAGTGGGCGGTGCGAGTTCCCCGAAGCGAAGCCTCCCCCCCCGGCTTCTAGAAAACGTCGCGAGGCCCGAAGGGCCGCAGCGGCCGATATCCTGCGGCCCCAGTGCATCGCGAGAAAACACCACATCCCCAGCTGAAGCGGCACACTAACACCTCACCCAAGGAGCACCCAAATGCCTGAACGCCTCAACGGCATCATCAAAGTCCTCGAAGAGGGCGGCCGAGCTTTCACCGCCTTCGCCACCCCCGACGTCCAGACCGCCATCGACATGAGCACCGCCCCCTACGACGGCATCGTCTTCGAGTGTGAGCACAACGCCTGGGACGCCCGCGGCCTGCGTGACAGCCTCCAGTACATGGTCAACCGCCGCCAGATCGCTACCTCCGGCTCCCTCGCGCCGCAGGTCACGCCCATCGTCCGCATCCCGCCGAACGGCAACGAGATGAACCAGGTCTACGCCAAGCAGGCGCTCGACCTCGGTGCCTACGGTGTCGTCTGGCCCCACATCAGCACCGTCGAACAGGCCTACAACGCCGTCGCCGCATGCCGTTACCCGAAGCTGAAGACGGCGCCGATCTACGAGCCAGCCGGCATCCGCGGCGACGCGCCGACAACCGCCGCCCGCTACTGGGGCCTCACGCAGCAGGAGTACTACAAAAAGGCAGACGTCTGGCCCCTCAACCCCGAAGGCGAGATCCTCGTCGCGCTGATGATCGAGGACACCGTCGCCATCGATAATCTCGACGACATCCTGTCCCAGGTGCCCGGCATCGGCCTCATCCTGATCGGCGAGGGCGACCTCTCCCAGGAGCTCGGGGTCCCGCGCCAGTACATGCACCCCACCGTCGTCGAGCACATGGCGCGCATCGTCGCGACCTGTAAGCAGCACGAGATCGCCGTCGGTCACCCCCACGTCGACACCGAAAACCTCGACCGCGTCCTCAGCGAGGGCTACCGCTTCCTCATGGCCGCCCCCACCCGTGGTTACGACGCCGTCACCCGCGGCCGAGCGCAGAGCACCTGACGGGAGGAGGACCTCGTAGCCGGCGAACCGGGGTCCCCCTCGCCCCGCTGGGAGAGGGGGGCCGGAGGCCGGGTGAGGGCGAGCGCCTCAGGCCAACGGCTATGTGGCCGAAGTGAAGCCGCCCGCTTCGGGCCTTCTGAGCCTGCGAAGAAGCACCGGGGTTCGTAGGGGCTGAGCCCATGCGCGGGGGCTCTGGGGGTGTCCCCCAAGACCCAAAAAGAAACCGCGAGCGCCGGCAGGCGCGCTGCGGTTTTGCTGGCCGCCCGTCTGTGACACCAGCAGCACATCTCACGGCGGCGTCGACATCACGGTCGCAGGCAGGCCGCCGTCCACGCGTGACGACGCCGCCGTTAGCTGAGGCCGCGTCTCGAGAAGTTAACGCGGCCATCGTCGCCCCTCCAGAAGAAAGCCCGTAGCATGAAGCCCTGTTGCGGTTGAGTTCCTGGAGGCTGCGCGGTGAACGACATGACGATCCTTGAGATGCAGGCGGCGATGACCGCCGGCCTCGGCAGCTCCCGCTGGCTGGTCAGCATGTACCTCGACCGCATCGAAATGCTCGACCGCAGCGGCCCCCGCCTCAACTCGATCATCGAGCTCAACCCGGACGCGCTTGAAATCGCCGATCAGCTCGATGCGGAGCGGAAGGCCTCAGGCCCGCGCGGACCGCTGCACGGCATCCCCGTCGTCGTCAAAGACAACCTCGACACCGGCGACAACATGATGACCACCGCCGGCTCCCTCGCCCTCGAAGGCAACTACGCACCGCGCGACTCCCACGCCGTGAAGCTGCTTCGGGACGCCGGCGCCGTGATCCTCGCCAAGGCCAACCTCAGCGAGTGGGCCAACTACCGCTCGACCCGGTCGACCAGCGGCTGGAGCAGTCGCGGCGGCCGCACGCTCTTCCCGTATGCGCTCGACCGCAATCCCAGCGGCAGCAGCTCCGGCACCGGCGTCGCCGTCGCGGCCGGCCTCTGCGCAGCGGGCGTCGGCACCGAGACCACCGGTTCGATTGTCGCCCCTTCCTCGCGCAACGGCCTCGTCGGCATCAAGCCCACCGTTGGCCTGATCAGCCGCCGCGGCATCATCCCGATCAGCCGGACGCGCGACACCGCCGGCCCGATGACTCGCACGGTCGAAGACTGCGCCGTCCTCTTCGACGCGATGTGCGGCGAAGACCCGGAGGACGAGTTCACTGCGGGTACCGCGGGCAGGCTGCCCTCGGCCCAGGCCGCTCTCTCGGTGACGGCCCTTCAGGGCAAGCGCATCGGCGTCGTCCGTAACCTCCTCAACCGAGAGGCTCGCGTCGACCGCCTGATCGACGCCGTCGTGGCGGTGCTTCGTCAGCTTGGCGCCGAGGTTGTCGACGAGCTCTCACTCGAGCTGACGCCTGAGTTCCGCAAGGTCATGGCCGCCTCGACGCCGTACGAGTTCAAGCACGGCATCAATGAGTACCTCGCGTCGGTCAACGCGCCGGCGAAGACCCTCAGCGACATCATCGCCTTCAACCAGGCGAACGCCGGCCACGCCATGCCCTACTTCGGCCAGGAGCGCCTCATCGAAGCCGACGCCTACGGTCCGATCTCGAGTCCCGCGTACCAGGAGTCGATGGAGGAGGGCCGTCGTCTCGCCCGTGAGCTGATCGATGCGCCCCTTCGCGAGCTGCGACTCGACGCGCTCATAGGCCCGACCAACCTGCCCGCGAACCTCACTGACCTCGTCAACGGCGACTACCGCGCGATGGCGAACGACCTCACAACGCCGGCGGCCGTCGCTGCGTATCCGCACGTCACCGTCCCCTGCGGCGACATCCACGGCCTGCCGATCGGGCTGTCACTGGTCGGCACCGCGTTCGATGACGTCAAACTGCTCTCGTATGCCTACGCGTACGAGCAGGCGACGAAGCTGCGTAAGCCGCCGACCTTCCCGGAGACGATCCGGGTCTAATTCTCTTAGCCGCCTACGTGGACGCCGTCGCGCCGAGGAAGATCTCGCGCAGACGGTCGGCGACCAGCTGCTCCTCACCCTCCCGCAGCACCCGGGTGCGCACGGTCAGCCGCAGCTCGTTCGTGCCGGGTACCGCTATCGGCCTGGTGTCCGTCTGGATCCGGGGTGAGCCGTCGAGCATCGCGCGCTGCATTGCCTCTGCGTCGAGAGCGATCGCGTCGGTCGTCCAGCTCAGGTACGCGTCGCCGTACTCCGAGACGTTCATCGCGAACTCCGCCTTGAGACCGGGGATGCCTTGCAGGCGGTCGACGATGTGCTGGGCCATCCGGTGCCAGCTTTCGACCAGGTCCGACCTCGTTTCGCCGGCCAGCAGGTGCTCCAGTGCGACGATCAGCCCGACGATCTGCTCTTTACCCACCTTCA
>JBFWZE010000154.1:5645-8196 GCA_050185685.1 Dehalococcoidia bacterium | reverse complement strand
TCGCCACCTGGTCCGGCGTGGTACTGGCGCCCTCCGGGAGGAAGCTCGTGTTGCTCGCGATGACGCTGCTGCCCGCGCTGGCGAACTGGGCGAGGTAGACGGCGCTGTCCTTGTCGGTTGCCTTGCGGAGGTCCTTCACGAGGTGGTTCAGCGCCACCGCCATCTCGTAGGCTTCCTTCTCGTCCAGGTGCGGGCACTCGGCGGCGATCTGGAACGGCATCGGCAGCCCGAGAACAGCGCAGAGCTGGTAATCGCCCATGTTCTGCACCGACTCGAAGAAGTCGAGCGCGTTCTGCGGGTCCAGCTTGAATTCCATGAAGGACTTCATGATCGGCGCCTGCTCACGGTTGCGGAACGCGAGGAACAGCCCGGCAAGGTCCGACATCGAGAGCACGTACTGCTCGAAGATCGTCATCGCCAGCACCTTACGTGTGTCCGGCGCCGCCAGCACGAGCCCGCGCAGGCAGGTCTCGGCGACGGTCAGGCGACTGCGGCAGCCAAACTTGCGGTAGTTCTCGAGAAACCCGGCGTCAATGCCGTAGAGGTGCTTTTCGAAGCAGGCAGGGCAGCGCGCCCCGTCGTGAATGTGATGCACGTCGATCTCGGCGCCGCAGTCGGAGCAGGCATCAGGATCGGAGAAAGGGAGTGGTTGTGCGTTCAAAGGGCCCCGGGCGGCGTGGCCTCGCCTTCCCACCACTCTGCGTCCTCGCAGATGATCTCGAGCTTCGCGCCGCCTGCGTCGATCCTAACACGCGAGACTCCCCGTGGAATGCCTCGGAGCGCGGGGAAGAACCATCCCAGCGGCAGACAACCTGTAGGCCCCGCCGCCACGTTGCGCAGCTTCAAGGGCACACCGACCTCAGTTCCTGCCGAGGCCTCCGCGTCGGACACGGCGCGGAAGCGCACCGACGCCACGCGGCCGTCCGGCCTGCGCCCCGCGATGACGAGATGCCGCCCGCCCTCCTCCGACCGCGACGCAACGAAGGTCGTCCCGTCGAGCGCGTTACGCACGATCATCTCGATCCGCTGACCCTGGTTCGTGAACCCTACCGCTGGCATGTCGGACAGAAGTGGGTACTGCGCCCACCGACCTTAACGCGCTCGATTGTCGTGCCGCAGGTGTAGCACGGCTTGCCGGTGCGGCGGAACACCTTCACCAGCTTCTGCATGCTGCCAACGTTGCCTCCGGTATTGCGGTAGTCCTTGAACGAGGCGCCGCCCGCCTCAACGCCTGCGAGCAGGACGTCCCGGATCGCCGCATGTAGAGCAGCGACCTCGTCGTCGTCCAATGTCAGGCCGTGGCGGCGCGGGTCGATGCCGGCGGCAAAGCAGGCCTCGTCCGCGTAGATGTTGCCGATGCCCGCAACGTGACGCTGGTCGAGGATGATCGCCTTCACCGGCGACTTGCGCCCGGCGAGCGCCGCCGCGAGCGTTGCGACCGTGAACGCGTCCTCGTCGAACGGCTCAGGGCCCAGCACCGACGCTACCGCCTGGCCGATGTCCTCCACGAGCCAGAAGCCGCCGAACTTGCGCAGGTCGGTGAAACGCATCTCGTCGCCGTTGTCGAAGCTGAAAATCGCCCGCACGAAGCGGTCCTCCGGCGCCTCTTGAAACAGCAGCGCCCCCGTCATGCGCAGGTGGATGACCAGCAGCAGGCCGCTATCGAGGTGGAGGATGAGGTACTTGCCGCGGCGCTCGACCCGCTCGATCTGCGCGCCGACGACACCTTCTCGAAACGCCGACTCGTCCATGCCCTTGATCACGGGCACGGCCTTGCCGGTCTCCGGCGGGATACGCACCGCCGTTATCGTGCGGCCGATGATCCGCGCTTCGAGGCCGCGGCGGATCGTTTCGACTTCGGGCAGCTCGGGCATCGTTGAGCCACAGCTTTCAGGCTAGGAATCGGGTTCAGAGAGATTCTACCCGAGGCAACCCAAGAACGACTTTCCGCCAATGTTTTCAGCTTCAGCGTCCCTTTGAAAGAGCCGACAATTTCGATAGCGATGAACATGAACCGCGTATTCTCGTTTGCCCTCTTCACCGTCCTCGCCGCCTTCGCGCTCATGGGCTGCAAGCCATACGCGGTGGCACAGCCGGCTCTTCCGCCGGACGACGCCGTCGGTGCTACCGAAGGTGATGGCGCGCCGATCTCGACGACCGACGCCCGCGTTGTCGACCTGCGCAAGACGGCAGAGCAGCGTCTCTTTCCGGCGATGAAGCCCGCCCTCGTCGAGTTCATCCGCAACCAGGAGTTCTTCGCTGAAGTGACGCCCGTCGAGTACACGATGCTCGAGACGTTCCGTGACACCGGCAAGACGGCGGAGAAGTTCGGCACTGAAACCGTCTTCATGGACACACTCCGTCTCGCCACCGAGCAGGCCTGGTACACAGACGGCTTCGACGACAACGAAGCGAAGCACTTGACGGCCCTCTTCCGGGCGTATCAGTCCTCGCTGACCATTCGAAAGCTCGGCAAGTTCGATCAGATCGGCTCGCAGATGGCATCGAGCATCCGCGGGAACTACTTCTACGTGACGAACCTGCCTGAGCA
>JBFWZE010000154.1:1584-5545 GCA_050185685.1 Dehalococcoidia bacterium | reverse complement strand
CCCCTGCGCGGGGGCCGTGGGGGTGTCCCCCACCTCCCAAAGACACGATCGCGAGCACCGGAGGTGCGCAGCCTTGAGGGTGGCGCCCGTCTATAGCGTCCCCGATGTAGCGCCCGGACCTGCCCCCGCGGCTTCCACGTCATCCCTCAACACCACCAGCGGGCAGCCTCCCTCCTCCTCCACCCGGATCCTGCACGCGGTTAGTCGTTGCCGTAGAATTCGGGGCGATTCGCAAGTTGGAGGGCAGATACACCCATGGAAGAGCCAATCGTCGAGGTCCAGCAAGGCAAGCTCAGGGGCGCCATCGAAGACGGCATCGCGGTCTTCAAGGGCGTACCCTACGGCGCCGACACTACCGGCGAGGGCCGCTTCAAAGCGCCGCGGCCCGCCGAACCCTGGACCGGCGTTCGCGACGCCCTCAGCTTCGGCCCTGACGCGCCGCAGCTCGTCCCCGGACACAGCGCCCTCAAAGAGCTCTTCCCATCGATCATCTACGACCAGAGTGAGGACTGCCTGCGTCTCAACGTCTGGACCCCCGCGATCGGCGATGGCGCGAAGCGGCCCGTCATGGTCTGGATCCACGGCGGCGGCTTCCACTACGGCTCTGGTGTCATGCATGAGGCCCATCGAGGTGGCAGACTCGCGAAACGCGGCGATGTCGTCGTCGTCACCGTGAACCACCGCCTCAACAGCCTGGGCTACCTCTACCTCGCCGACCTCTTCGGGCCCGAGTTCTCCGACTCCGGCAACGCGGGCATGCTCGACCTCGTTGAGGCACTGCGCTGGGTGCGAGACAACATCGAGGCGTTCGGCGGCGACCCAGCCAACGTGACGATCTTCGGGCAGTCCGGCGGCGGCGCCAAGGTTTCGACCCTCCTCGCGATGCCCGCCGCCCAGGGTCTCTTCCACCGCGCTGTCGTCCAGAGCGGCGCGCGCCTCAAGGGCGTCCTCCCGGACGCAGCGACCGCAAACGCCCGTGACCTCCTCGCGGAGCTGGGGGTCGAGTCCGGTGACCGGCAGGCGCTTCTCGACCTGCCGGCAAGAGCAATCGTCGATGCTGTTTCCAGCCTCTCGAAGAAGCGCGGCGAGGTCGGCGCGGGCGGTGGCGGCTTCGGCCCCGTCGTAGATGGCGCGAACCTTCCCACGCATCCCTGGGGCGGTACCGCGCCTGAGTTCTCGAAGCAGGTCCCCGTCATGGTCGGCACGACGCGGGATGAGCTCACGTACCAGCTCGTCATGCACCCGGACTTCGACGGCCTCGACGAAGCGGGCCTTCGTCGAAAGCTCACCGCCCAGATCGGCTCCCGTCCCGACCGCTTCGGGGCGATTTCGCCCGAGCAGATCGAGCACCTCATCGATGCCTACCGCAGCACCAGGCCCAACGACCGCCCGCAGGACCTCCTTGTTGCCCTCGCCAGCGACGGTACTCGGCTCGCCTCAATCCGCCTTGCCGAGCAGCGGGCGGCCCAACCTGGCGCGGCGCCCGTTTACATGTACCTGTTTCGCTGGGAGAGCCCGGGCCTCAACGGCACGCTCAAGTCCACGCACACGCTCGAGATCCCCTTCGTCTTCGACAACCTCGAGGTTTCGAACGACTACGTGGGCCCGCGGCCGGAGCGTGAGACCCTGATGGAGCAGATGAGCGGCGCCTGGCTTGCATTCGCCCGTACCGGCAACCCCGACCACGAAGGCCTGCCGCACTGGCCGGCCTACGACGAGACGACGCGCGCCACCATGATCTTCGACGCCGTCAGCGAGGTAGAAAACGACCCGGCGTCATCGGACCGCACCGCCTGGGACGTTCTCATCTAAAAGGAACCGCGCTGACGATGCCGCGGTGAGGCTTACCAGGCTGCCGCGGCATCGTCGGAATACCTGAGTTCCTAGACTTCGCCCAGGAGCTCTGCGACCACACGCGCGACGTCCTCGTCCTGCTGCGGGGACGCACCGCCCGCTCCTACGGCGCCCGCGATCTTGCCGTCGCGCTTGAAGGGGACGGCGCCGCCCTGGTAGAAGAGCTTGTTGTTATAGACCGAGGCGTTGGTCGCGACCATGATCGGCGCCGACGCCCGCTCGAACAGGGCAGCGGACGGCTGGCCCCAGACCACGGACGCCATCGCCTTGCCCTGCGCCGCCTGCGGCAGGAAGAGGAACCGCGCGTCCGTCATCTTGATCATCGCGACCAGGTCGGCGTGGTCGTCGACGATCGCTATCGCGAGCTGAACGCCCATTTCTTGCGCCTTCGCGAGGCCGGCCTGGAGCGCGCTCATCGCTTCTTCGTGGCTGATGCTCAATGTTGTCTCCTTTGCAGTACCAGAAACGTCGCTCGAACCGGCACATCAGGACAAATGTACCTTGATACTGAGCATTTCATTTGTATTATGAGGTCTGCTCGCCGCGATTCGCAGGAGGTCCCAGGGATGAGAAACGTCAGTAATGTAAGCTCGGGAGGCATGAAGCTCGCCCAGGAATTCAAGGCCTTCCTCCTGCGCGGCAACGTCGTCGACCTCGCCGTCGCCGTCGTCATCGGTGTCGCGTTCGGCGCCGTTGTCACCTCCATGGTTGAGGACCTCGTGACCCCGCTTATCGCAGCGATCATCGGCGAGCCGGACTTCAGCGGCCTGACCTTCACGATCAACGGCAGCATCTTCCGCTACGGCAACTTCATCAACGCCGTCATCAGCTTCGTCTCGATCGCTGCCGTCATCTTCTTCCTCGTCATCACGCCGATGAACACCCTGGTCGCCCGCGCCCGCCGCGAGCCCCCGGCGGACCCGACCACCAAGAAGTGCCCCGAGTGCCTGAGCGAGATCCCAATCGCCGCCAGCCGCTGTGCCTTCTGCACGGTCCAGCAGCCGGTCATCGCCCAGCCGTAGGAGCTCGATTCGGGCACGATGACCCGTTCGCCCTGAGGTACTCGAAGGGCGAACCAACGGCAGTCCAGCTCCCCCCAAGTTCCAGGATTCAACAAAGAAGGACCGGCTAATGCCGGTCCTTCTCGCGCTTGCCAGATTGCCCGAATGCACGGGCGCAGCCGCTACGGCGCCCCGATGACCACCTCATCCCCCTCAACCGTGAACCGGTGCGGGTACTGGTCTGAGGCCCATTCCATGTACTGCACGGCGTCGTCGAAGCGCGCGTCGCCGTTCGTCAGGATCTCCGGCCGCAGCTTCGTGTCGATCAGTGTCGGCAGGAACGAGACCTGCTTCACGCCGCCCTTCGCGAACACCGCCTTCGCCACCATGCTGCGCGGCGCGTGCGTGCCGTAGGGCAGGTTCGGGTAGTTGGGGTCGAGCGGCACCGAGTAGTGCTCTTCGAACTGCGCGCGGCGGGCAGGGGATGCCTCAGGAGCTGACATAACGAAGTTGCTCAGGCTGAAGAAGCAGGCCTTGCCGTCGAAGACCCCGATCGCCTTCGGCACGTGCGCGTGGTGGCCGAGGATCAGGTCGGCGCCCGCGTCGAACGCCGCCTTCGCCGCCGTGACCTGGTAGTCCGCCACCATCTTCGGGACGAAGTGGATGCCCCAGTGGATCGAGACAACGACGGAGTCGACTTGCGCTTTGAGCGCCGTGATGTCGGCGACCATCGCGTCGAGGTCTTCCTTCAGCGGCACCGTGACCACCTTCGGCGGCGTGCCCGCCTGATATTCGCGCGGCTCGTAGTAGGTGTTGGCGCGCAGGGGAGCAACGCCCGCCTTGTGCGGTCCCGCCGGGTAGCCCTCGCGCAGGACGGAGCAGTAGGCGAGGAAGCCGATCTTCACGCCCTTGCGCTCGATGATCGCCGGCCGCCGGGCTTCGTCGATGTTATAGCCGGCGCCGATCACGACGATGCCCTGCTTCTCGAGCAGCGCCTTCGTGTCGAGCATCGCCTCCTCACCCCAGTCCATCGCGTGGTTCGAGGCCAGCGACACGATGTCGAGGTTGAGGTCGGTGAAGATCGAGGCCAGCTCCGGCTTCACGCG
>JBFWZE010000154.1:0-1484 GCA_050185685.1 Dehalococcoidia bacterium | reverse complement strand
ACGATTTCCGTCACGTCATCCAGCTTCTCGAGGTCGTGCACCATCTCGATCACTCTCTCAACGTTCGCCGCCGGGATCGGGTTCGGCGCGAAGGAGACGCAGTCGCGGAACTTCGCTTCGACCTGCGGCCACGCCACCGGGTTGCGCGGGTCGCCGGGCACGCTGTCGACGCGGTGGGCGAACGTCTGCCCGCCGCGGGTTGTGATCCGGATTTCCGGCATGCGCGACGTCTTCTCCGCCTCCGGGATCTGCTCGAAACGCACCCGCTGCGCCATCGCCAGCGCCGCCGGGTCGTTCAGGCCCTGCTCGGTGTAGTTGCTCAGCTTTACGGTGCCGTACTGCATCATCACCGCCGCGGTGAACGGGATGCTGTACTTGCCGTCGATGCTCACCTGCGGGATGCGCTTCGACTCGATCGGCGTTGAGAGCAGCTCCGTCATTCCGTCGCCGCCGACGATCGCCAGCTCGGCGACGTCCTCCGGCGCGATGCTGTGCGTATTGCGCAGGTGCAGCACGGCCGCGTTCGGCGCCCGGGTCGCCGCGCAGGCCGGCCACACTTTGAAGCCGTGCGTCTCGACGAACTTCCAGCGCGTGCCCAACTCGCCGGCGAGGGCATCCCAGTCGGGCTCGCCGCCGCGGATGTAGTTCTTGAAGAAGCCGTAGCGGCCTTCGAAGATCTCCTTCGGGCCGGTGATGCCGCGCTGGGCGAGCAGGGCGGCAGTAATCGCGCCCTGGCCGCAGAAGCCCGCCTGCATGCTGCGGCAGTCGGTCGCCTCACCCACTGCCATCTGTCGGCTACCAGCGAGCTGGTTGAAGCCGATGCCCAGCGCGTTCTCCATCTGGTCCTCGGACAGCCCCAGCAGGCGGCCGGCGGTGGCAGCGCCGGCGATGTAGCCGAAGAGCTGCGTGGCGAACCAGCCCTCGCTCATCGTCCATTCCGGCGTCGAGATCGAGAGCCCCATGCGCGTGATCAGGTCGAGCCCTGAGCCCAGTGAGGCGATGAACTGCTGCCCGCTGACGCCCCCGAGCTTCTCGGCCACCGCAAAGCCCACCGGGATCGTCTCGATGCTCGGGTGTCCCGCCGAGCCGGTGTCGTCGTAGTCGAGCATGTGGCCGAGGCTGCCGTTCACGAACACCGCCCACGGCGCCGGCGCCTTCCCGCCGAACCCGAAGATCGTCGACTCCGGCCTTCCGCCGAGCTCCTCGACGTACTCCTTCACGACCCGGCCCTCAGGCGCGAGGCCGCTGGCGCCCGTCATCACGCCCAGCGTGTCGAGGACGCACTGCTTCGTCAGGTCGACCATCGAGGCCGGCAGCATGTCGTAGGTCAGGGTTGCCGCGTGCTGCGCGAGGCGCTTCGTTGCGGTCTTGCGCAGCTCATCCTGCGCCACGGGATCGGCGGTCTGCGTCATCAGAGTGCCTCCATCAGGGCTATTTCGTCGCTGCGAAGATTCTATTTGACTCACGATGCGGAGGAAATGGCA
>JBFWZE010000153.1:1723-8242 GCA_050185685.1 Dehalococcoidia bacterium | reverse complement strand
CCTGAGCGAAGGATCTAGCCTCTCAGCATCAGCCTGAAACCGCGTGAGGCGCCTGGCCTTCGCAACCGCAGCGTCTCGCTGTATCCTTCTGCGCCAGAATGAGCGGCAAATCCTTCGGCGTCTTCGACTGGATCGACTCCCGCGGCGTCCCCCTGCATCAGCTCTACGACGAGCGCATCCGCCTCGTGCAGGCGGCGGAGGCCGGCGGCTTCTCCTGCTACCACCTCGCCGAGCACCACGCGACGCCGCTGGGCATGGCGCCGTCGCCCTCGCTGTTCCTCTCGGCGGTGGCGCGCGAGACCTCGACGATTCACCTCGGCCCGCTCGTGTACCTGCTGCCGACCTACAACCCGATGCGGCTGATCGAAGAGATCTGCATGCTCGACAACCTCTCGCACGGCCGCCTCGAGGTCGGTGTCGGCCGCGGCGCCTCGCCCTTCGAGCTGGCGCACCTGGGCTTCGACGCGGCCCAGCAGCGCGAGATGTTCGCCGAGGCGCTCGACGTGCTTCTCGCCGGGCTCAATGCTGAGCGCCTTACGCATCATGGCACGTACTTCAACTATGAGAACGCACCGATCGAAGTGCGTCCCTACCAGCAGCCGCGCCCGCCGCTCTGGTACGCCGCGTCCAGTCCGGAGAGCGTGATCTGGTGCGGCCGCAACGCGATCAACATGCTCAACGGCGGCACCGCGTCCGGCGCGAAGAGCAGCTTCGACCTCTACTTCGAGACCTGGGAGGCGCACCGGGACGACCCGGCGCAAATCAACCTCAACGTCGCGGCGCCGCGCGTGGGCCTCAACCGCCAGGTCTTCGTCGCGGACACCGACGAGGAGGCGATGACGATTGCCCGCGCCGCCCACGCCGTCTGGTCGGTCAGCTTCGTCAAGCTCTGGCACGAGTTCGGCGACACCCACCTCGACCCGCGCACCGACTTCGACCGCGCATGCGGCAGCGGCGCCGTCATCGTCGGCTCACCCGACACCGTGCGCCGCATCGTTGGTGAGCACTTCGAGGCGAGCGGCGGCAACTACCTGATGGGCTCATTCGCCTGGGGCGGCCTCACTCTGGAGCAGTCGCTGCACTCCATCGACCTCTTCGCCCGCGAGGTCATGCCGGCGTTTTAGTCAGGCCGCCACATAGGTGTCGCCCACCTGATGCTCTCGCTTGCCGCTGGAGTCGATGATCCAGGTTGAATCGTCGCTACCTGTGGGACCGGGAAGTAATCCCGGCGGCGGCGTCGGCTGAGCACGTTGTATCCGCCGGGCGACAGACAGCCATGCGCCGGATGCGGACCACTGCGGTTCGCCGATGACATCGCCCCAGTTTGTCAACTGCGTTGCGGGGCCGTTGGGTAGCTGCTTCACCCACACGTCGCCGTCGATGACGTAGGCGACCTTGCCCATCGGGCCGGTGCCCGTGGGTGAATCCTTCAGCAGGAGCCCAATCAGGCCGAAGTAGATGATCGCGGCGATGCCGGCCGTGGCGGCAGCGAAGGCGCCGCCCTTCAGGAGAGACAGAAGCCCGGGCACCCGACGGATGCGCCATGCCCTGGCTTCGCGACGGTTCGGGACTTCGATCTTGGAGAGGATCTGGGAGACGTGATACTTCGCGGTCGTCGATGAGATGCCGAGTTCGTCAGCGATCTCGTCATTGGTCAGCCCTCGTTCAACGAGGGCAAGTACCTCCCATTCGCGAGGGGTGAGCACGTCGTCGTAAGGGGGTCGTCCGCGGTTCAGCAGCCACACTAGCAAGCGGCAGCGCGAATTTCCCCGTCCGAATTTGTAATGTTCGCAGTGCCTGGACTGCCACATCGTTGCGAGGCTACCTGGTGGGCTCTTTCGCCTGGGGGCGGCCTCACCCTCGAACAGTCGCTGTACTCAATTGACCTCTTCGCCCGCGAGGTCATGCCGGCGTTTTAGTCAGGCCGCCACCAGGCGAAGTCGCGGCTCCAGGTAGGGCGGGACGCTGAAATCTCCGCTGGCGTGGCGGTGACGTCTCCAAAGCGGCTGAGCTGCCTCTCGAGCTCGTTGGTCTTCAGGTCGAGAAGCCACAGGCTGGGCGATGCTGTCTCCGCTTCCAGGTCGACGCGAACGAACAGGACGTAACGGCCGTCGTTCGACATCTGGGGATACTCGTCACGGTAACGAGCGTCATGCGTAAGCTGCTGCTTGTTGCTGCCGGCGCGGTCCATGAGCCAGATGCGGCTATCGCTGAGGTCGAATGCGCCCGACTGCGACTCGTCGATGAAGCTGTCGGCGGCCGCGTACAGAATGCTCATGGCGTCGGGAGACCAGGCCGGGTAGGCGCCCTCCTCGAGTGCGCCTGTCAGGTAGTCGAGGCTGCCCTGCACTGGGTCGAACAGGGCGATTTGGCGGTCGGCCGATTCGCGTCGACTGATTCCTGTGACCAGTGCTGTGACAGATCCATCCGGAGCAAGTGACGGCTGCGTCTCCAGCGCGATGCGTGCCTCCGGACCCACTGGTCCTGAGCCATCGACTGCGGCGGATATGACCGGTCCAGATAACGAGAACAAGTAGGCTTTGCTATCGGCGGTCCACCCGTACGTGATCGAGCCGGGGCCGTCAGTCCGAGGGTCGTAGCGAAAGAACTCCTCGTCGTCGGTACCGTCCGGCCTGACCCGGTTCATGGTGATGCGGGTGCCCGGTAGTGAGGCTGATGGGTCACGGATGTAGGCGGTGTAGGCGATCCATTCGCCATCCGGGCTCCATGAGACGAACACGCCCAGTCGTTCTTCTTCGGAGCTCGTGAGGATGACGCGCTCATTCCTCCCGTCCGCGTCCTGCGTTGTAATCTCGACGCCGCCTGGCACTTGCTTTGCGAGGGCAAGCCGGTCTTTGTCAGGATGCCAATCTGCAAGGTTCTCAAGAGCCCTTCCTCGCTTTCCATTGGCGTCCATGATCCAGAGCGTGTTGGCGCGGAAACCGCCAGGCGTCTCGAAGGGCAGGTCCCGTTCGGCCGTGAGCCACCTGCCGCTCGGCGACCAGCGCAAATCAGAGACGAAGTCGCCGGTGATTGTGATCTGCATCTCTGCTCCGCTCGACAAGTCCTTCACCCAGACGTTCCCACCGGCGACGTATGCAACCTTCCCAAGAGGAGAGGGCGATCGGTTGCTCATCAGCAACACGCCCAACGCGATCAGGCAAAGGATGCCGATGCTCGCCGCAACGGCCACCCTGCCGCCCTCCCGGAGGAGACTGACCTTCAGCAAACCGATGAGCAAGGGAGCTTCGCGTCGCGTCCGCCACGACACGGCCTCGCGCCTGTTTGCGACGCCGAGCTTGCCGAGGATTTCGGAGACGTGAAACTTGGCCGTATCGACAGAAATGCCCAGCCGTTGAGCGATCTGCTCGTTGGTTAGGCGCTCCTCGAGCAGGGTCAGCACTTCCCATTCGCGAGGCGTAAGGATGTCGTCATGTCTTGGCCGGCCGCGCTTCATATGACTACGCTAGCAAACGAACGATGCGATTTTGACTACCCAAAATCGAGATATGCTTGCCCTGATGGAACCGAGCGCTGAGCTTCGTCAGACCCTGGTCGACCTCTACGCGGCGATGAGCAGCGGCAGTGCGGAGGCGGTCGAGGCCTTCTACTCGCTGCAGGCAGGCAGCATCTTCATGGGCACCGACGAGGCCGAGTTCTGGACGGACTCCGCGAAGCACAACCACGACGTTCGCCCCTTTTTTGACGGAAGTTACGGCCCGACGATCTGGCTGGCGGGTGACGCCCATGCGTTTGTTGAGGGCGATGTTGGCTGGACGGTCGACCGCCCGACGCTGCTCTTCGGCGGTGAAACGTACCGGCTGCGCGTCAGCCTCGTCTGGCACCGCGAGGTGGGAGCCTGGCGGGTCGTTCATTCACACGCCTCGATCGGAGCGCCCAGGCCGGAGTGATCCGGCGTATCGTTGACGGCGAATTCTGACGGCAGATACCAATGTCAGGAACTTTGTACGTCAAAGGAGGATGAGTCAGATGCTGTTTCTCGTTACCTGGGAGTTCGTCGACACCTCGGAGGAAGGGCAGGAGCGGTCGCTTGCCGTGTTCCAGAACTGGCAGCCGCCTGCCGAGGTCGAGTTCAAAGGCTTCTACGGCTTTGCCGACATGAGTGGTGGCTGTGCGATCGTCGAAGCGCAGGACGCAGCGGCTATCGCCCGCACCAGCGCCCCGTTCGTGGCCTGGATGTCGTTCACCGTTAAGCCGATCCTGCCGGTGGAGCAGGCGGCGCAGATCTCCGGTGAGGCGCTCGCCTTTGTGAAGTCTATTCAGTAGCAGGATCGTGCCCGCGCACCAGCCCTTCGACCCCGACCGCGTCGCGTACTTTGAGACAGAGGGCTGGCGCGCCTACTACGACCGCAAGTGGCCCCGGCTGCTGCGCTTGCTCGTGACAATGAGCCATGAGCAGTTCCGCATCCCGTGGCCGCAGGCGGTAGTAGCCGCCTACTACGTCACGCGCGCCTCGGTCGCCTGGGTGCCCGTCGACCACGACGACGCGAAGGTGCTGCGCTTCTATGAGGCGTTCTATGGTCTCGCCCGCAAGTACTCAGGCCTCAACTTCGACCCGAAGCGCGTCGCCGAGCTCGAGCTGAAGTACAACGACGACCACCGCCGTCTCGTCGACGCCGAGGACAAGACGGAGCTATTGCAGACCCTCGTCGATCTCCACGCTGCACTATTCGGGCTCAGCGCCGAGCAAGTTGCCGAATCTGCGGCGCACCGCGTCGCCGCTCTGAACGCCGTGGACCGCATCACGAGCAAGCGCAGCACTGACGTTGCCGCAGACTGGCGCGAGGTCCTCGGTGAGCTGCAGCGTTGCTACCGGTCTATCGCGGCGGTGAGCTCCGAGACCCGGTAGAATCACAGGCACTTCGACTCATCAGGGGAGCAGCAATGAAGATCGGCATCACCCTTCACCCCGACCGCGGCATCGATGCGGTCATGGCCGAGGCCCGGGCGGCGGACGAGCAGGGTTATGACTCGGTCTGGCTCTTCGACCACCTCATGGCTTTTAATTCGCCGGTCCACATGCCGGATGGCCCCTTCGAGAACTTCACATTAATGACGGCGATCGGCGTCGCGACGAAGCGCACGCGGCTGGCCTGGGCGATGCTCAACGTCAGCTTCCGCTACCCGGCGGTGCTCGCGAAGATGCTGTCGACCCTCGACCACGTGACGAAGGGCCGCGTGATCTGCGCCCTCGGCTCCGGCTGGTTCAAGGAGGAATACGAGGCCTACAACCTGCCGCTGCTCGACGACCACGATGACCGCGCCGAGTACGCCCGGGAGGTCGTTGCCATGATCAAAGAGCTCTGGACCCACCCGGCGCCGGAGCGCGTGACCTTCGAGGGCAAGCACGTCCGCACGAAGGAGCTGCCGTTCAACCCGGCGCCGTATCAGAAGCCGCATCCGCCGATCTGGTTCGGCGGAGACTCCGAAGCGACGCTCCAGACCGTGCGCGCCTATGCCGACGGCTGGGTCCTCCTGCGCAGCACCCGCGCCGATGTCGAAGCGACGCTCGCTGCGCCGGACTGGCCGCAGCGGCCAATGACGCTCGTGCGCAACGCCCGCATCTTTGCCGGCGACACTCACGACGACGCCGTCGCAATCGCCACGCGGGAGTTCGATCTGTCGAAGGCCGCCGGTGCGCCGGGCCTGCCGGAGACGGTGGCGGAGTTCCTCGCGAATGAGATCGTGGGCAGCGCGGACGAAGTGCTCCCGCGCGTGCTCGACTTCGAGAGCTGGGGCATTAACTACCTGCGCGTCAACTTCCAGACCGCCGAGGCGCAGGAGAAGCTCGCCCTCAACCTGCTTCCGCTGCTCGAGACCACACAGGTCGCCGCCGACTGAGGCGATGCCGAAGACCTGCACCAACTGCGGCGCGCTCTACAGCAGCCTCAACCCGCTGCGTAAGCGCTGCGATGCCTGCGACGAGAAGCAGCGCCAGGAGAACGAACTCGTGACGCTGGCCATTCCGGACGGTGACTTCGAGGCGAATGTCTGGGTCGACGTCCTCAGGCAGGAGGGCATCCCGGCGATGATCCGCCAGAACGACGCGCTGCGAGGCCGCTTCCAGACCGCCCCGCTGCCGTTCTCGACCGAGGTCCTCGTGCGGCACAACGACCTCGATCGCGCGCGTGAGCTGCTCGACCTCGACCGCCGCTAACCCCGCTGACCTTCCGTTGCTCCAATGGTGAAGGGGTCGTTCTCCGTCCTGAACGGAGTGAAGGATCTCCCTTCGGGTACTGGTGTCATGCGGTGTCCTCGCGCGTTCGCAAGCGCCGCGTCCGGGCGGCGACAGCAAGACGCCCGGCTTTGTGCCGGGCGTCGAAAAGCTGATTGCTGAAAGCTGACCGCTGTCAGCTCTCTACGCGAGGTCGGCGTCGAGGAAGGCGTGCGCGACGAGGGCGTAGTCGTGGGCGCGCTCGACGAAGAGGTGGTGCGAGGCCTTGTGCATGATGTGCACCTCGCCGTACTGGACGGTGCGGGCCATGCGCAGCACGTAGG
>JBFWZE010000153.1:0-1623 GCA_050185685.1 Dehalococcoidia bacterium | reverse complement strand
GCGTCGAGGAAGGCGTGCGCGACGAGGGCGTAGTCGTGGGCGCGCTCGACGAAGAGGTGGTGCGAGGCCTTGTGCATGATGTGCACCTCGCCGTACTGGACGGTGCGGGCCATGCGCAGCACGTAGGCCAGCGGCACGAACTCGTCCTGCTTGCCCCAGAAGAAGAGGCAGGGCGCGCTGATCGTCGGCAGCTTGTCCGTGAGGTCCTCGCGGAAGCCGCGGGCGTTCGGCGTCGTCGCCAGCTCTTTGACGTCGATCGCGCGCTGGAGTCGCTCTTGGATGCGCTCTTCCGGGATCATCTTCGGGTCGTAGAACTCGGCGCCTTCCATGATCCGCAGCAGCTTCTCACGGGTCGGGCCGACCTCGTCATAGAAGCCGGCCATCCAGCCGCCGGGGCCGCCCCAGCCCTTGTGCTCTTCCGGCTCCTCGGGCACCTCAACCGTGGGCTGAGCGCCGCTCATGATGATCCGGCGGGCGCGTCCCGGGTAGTTCGCGGCAATTGCGAGCGCAGTGGAGCCGCCGGCGGAGCTGCCGGCGAAGTCGGCCTGCTCGATGCCAAGCTGGTCCATCATGCCGACGATGTACTTCGCGTAGTAGCTCCAGTTCGGCTCGTTGAAGGGCTCCTTGCTGGAGTCGCCGAACTGTGGCAGGTCCGGGTACACCGTCATGCGGTCGCCGAAGTACTGCAGCTGGTACTTGAAGTCGAGCCAGCCGCCGCTGCCGAGGGGGCCGCAGTTGAGGAAGATCAGGGGTACGCCGCCGGAGCCCTGGGTGATCACGAAGATCTTGCGGTCCTCGACCTGGAGGAGCTGGCCCTCGGGCTTCGTCGGGTTAATCAGTTCTTGGATGGGCATCGATGTCTCCTGCAACTGCGTGACGCGGTACAGGCGCGGTCCGCAGGGCATGCCTCTGCATTGGACGCGCCGTTCACGCCCCATTCTGGCGGCGGACGCCCCTGATTGATACCAGAAATGGTCAACAGGTTCACCACTTAACGAGGTCTTAACGCGGATACAGACCGAAGGTACGCCCTCACCTCAGTCCTCTCCCAGGGGGCGAGGAAGGCCTGCTCGAGCTGCGCTCTCGGGTCCGCGACTTCTCGCGGCGTCGTGCGCAGACGTGAGGACGGCTGTGACGAAGGTCTACGGAGCCCCAGGCTGCTACGCCCTGGCTTCGGCCTCTTGCTGCTGCTCGCGCGGAGCCCGGACCGAGATGCGCGGATACCAGGCAGCGAGACCGGCAACGACCGTCAGCAGTGTGACGCCGGTGAGGATGATCATCGCGTCTGATGCGGGCGCCAGCTCAGGCTGATACAGCACGCCGGGCCGCAGGATCGAGATCGCAGGCAGCGTGATCAGGCTGAGCACAAACTGCAGCATCGACGCTGAAAGGCTAATCGGCGGCACCGGGATTTCCCTGTACCAGTTGAGCGTTACCTGTAGCACGTCGTAGCGGTGGAGGGCGACACCGCCGCGTGCGATGACCGCCGACAGACTGATCTGCAGGAGAGCGACAACGAGAATCATCGGTAGAAGCAGCACAGAGGTGGCGGCGAAGCCCTCGTGCTGGCCTGCTACGACAATCATCACGATGCCGGCAAGGGTCCGCGCGAGGCCGCCCCAG
>JBFWZE010000152.1:0-8250 GCA_050185685.1 Dehalococcoidia bacterium | reverse complement strand
CAGGTCACGGTGCCGCCGGCGGATGTCGTTGCCCACACCGCGCACATGTATCAGCCGACGACCCGACGCCCCTACGGCGTCCTCGAATGGCCGGCGATGCTCCGTCTCCTCAAATACGAGTACGGCAACTCCGGCTTCCCGCAATACGACTCCTAGCGAACGATGTAGCTGCAGCCCTTCAGGTCTGCTGCTAATCCTCGGAGGGTATGAACACCATGAAAGCAGCAGTCTTCCGCCAACCCCACCAGCCGCTGACGATCGAGGACGTCGACATCGACAAGCCCCGGGGGCGCGAGGTGCTCGTCCGCACCGTGGCGGCTGGCGTCTGTCACAGCGATCTCCACATCGTCGAAGGCCTGTCGTTCCGTCCCCTCGGCGACCAGGGCTGGGTCCTCGGCCATGAGTCTGCCGGGATCGTCGAAGCGGTCGGCCCCGACGTAACGACGATCAAGGTTGGCGACCACGTCGTCGGCTGCCTCTCCGGGTTCTGCGGTGCCTGCGAGCAGTGCCTCTCCGGCCATCCCAACATCTGCTCCGCACCGATCGTCGCCCGACCCGCCGGTGAGCCTTCACGCCTTACCCAGGACGGCAAAGCCCTCGGCCAGTTCCTCAACATCAGCGGTTACGCGGAGCAGATGCTTCTGCACGAGAACTCTGTCGTGAAGGTCGACGACGACCTGCCCCTCGACAAGGTGGCGATCGTCGGCTGCGGCGTCCTCACCGGCGCCGGCGCGGCGATGCGAACCGCCGGCATCCAGCCCGGACAAACCGTTGCCGTATTCGGCTGCGGCGGCGTTGGCCTCTCGATCATCCAGGGCGCTCGCATCGCCGGAGCACGCCAGATCATCGCCGTCGATCAGTTCGACTCGAAGCTCGAAATGGCGAAGGAGCTCGGCGCTACTCACACCGTCAACTCAACTGCCGAAGACGCGGTCGAAGGGGTCAAGCGCCACACGAACGGCCGCGGCGTCGACCACTCGTTCGAGGCGGTTGGCATCCCGGTTCTCGTGCGCCAGGCGATCGAGAGCCTCGGGATTCGCGGCACGGCGACGATCGTCGGCGTCCTCCCCGGCAACTCGATGATCGAGTTCCCCTGGCTGGCGATCCGGCCCGAGTGCAAAATTCAGACCTCGCGCATGGGATCGAACCGCTTCAAGCAGGACATCCCGATGCTGCTGGACTTCTACCGCCAGGGCCGTCTCCGCCTCGACGAGATGGTCAGCGCCCACCGCGAGCTGAAGGATATCAACGACACCTTCCGCGCGATGAAGGCCGGTGAGGTCGCCCGCTCTGTCCTGATGCTGGGATAGGGAGGGGCGGTCCGCGGTTCGCTACTCGCGAGAGGCTCAACGCCCGCGGATCCGTCACGTGGGTCTCAGCAGAGCCCTCCCGTATAGTCAGGCCATGGCTTCAGACATCCTCGTCGGGCTGGTTGGGGCGGGCATTCAGGCGTCGCGATCGCCTTCGCTGCACACGCGTGAGGCTGCCCGCCTCGGCCTGCGGTACTTCTACCGCCTCTTCGACACCGACGAGACGACGGCGGCGCTGCCCGACATCCTCCGTCATGCCGAGGAACTGGGCTACGCAGGGCTGAACATCACCCATCCCTACAAGCAGCAGGTCATCCAGTATCTCGACGAGGTACGGGACGAGGCGGCGGTCCTTGGCGCGGTGAACACGGTGGTCTTTCGTGAGGGCAAGCGGCTCGGCTACAACACCGACTGGTGGGGCTTCGCCGAGAACCTGCGCCTCGGGCTGCCTGGCGTACGCCTCGAGACAGTAACGCTGCTCGGCGCCGGCGGTGCTGGTTCGGCTGTTGCCTACGCCCTCGGCCACGCGAGAGTCAGCCAGCTGCTGATCTACGACCCGGACCAGGACCGAACCGTCGACCTGATCGACCGTCTGCTGCGGCACTTCCCCGAGACGACCTTGCAGCCAGTGAGCCGCCTCCCTGGAGCGCTCTCGGTCTCCAACGGCCTCGTCAACGCGAGCCCGATCGGGATGGAGGGCCACGCCGGGACGCCGGTGCCCGTCGACTTCCTGCGCCCGGAGCTCTGGGTGGCCGACGTCGTTTACTTCCCCCTCGAGACCCAGCTCCTGCATGACGCCCGGTCTCGCGGCTGCCGCACCCTCGACGGCGGCGGTATGGTTGTCTACCAGGCGGCGAAGTGCTTCGAGCTCTTCAGCGGCGTGAAGCCGGACGCGGACCGCATGCGGGCGGATTTCCTGTCCATGTAGACAGGCAGTCCCCTCGCGATGGGCGTACGCTGAGGCGAACAAGCCGCTCAGAGCCCAGGAGACACCCATGCCTCAGTCGATCGAAGAACGCCGTGCCGCCTTCCGAAAGCTCCACGAGAGCGGCTGCTTTCTGATTCCCAACCCCTACGACATCGGCACAGCGCGTTACCTCGCCGGCATGGGCTTCAAGGCGCTTGCAACCACCAGCTCCGGCTCCGCCTACCCGCTCGGTAAGCCCGATGGCGGCCTCAGTGTCGAGCAGGTCCTGGAGCACATCAGGACGATCGTCGACGCGACCGACCTGCCCGTGAACGCCGACTTCGAGCACGGCTACGCGGAGGACGAGGACGGTCTCGCAGCCAACGTGAAGGCCTGCGTGGCGACCGGCGTCGCAGGGTTGTCGATCGAAGACTCAACCGGCGTCAACGACCACCCGCTCTTCGACTTCGACGAGGCGGTGCAGCGCATGAAGGTGACGCGGAAAGCGATCGACGAGACCGGCGCCAACGTCATGCTGATCGGCCGGGCCGAGGGCTTCATCGCCGGCCACCCCGACCTCGACGACGTGCTCCAGCGCCTGCAGGCGTACTCCGAGGCGGGCGCCGACTGCCTCTACGCCCCCGGCCTCACGACGCGAGAGCAGATTGAGGCGGTAGTCCAGGCCGCAGCGCCGAAGCCGGTCAACGTCCTGATCGGGCGGCCGATCGGCTTCAGCCTCGATGACCTCGCTTCCATGGGCGTACGGCGGGTCAGCGTTGGCGGCGCACTGGCGGCAGCGGCGTGGGGAGGCTTCATCCGCGCCGCCGAAGCCCTCAAGACTGGCAGCTTCGACGGCTTCGCGCAGAACGCCAACGGCCGGGAGCTGGGCGCCTTCTTCAGGACCTACGCCGAATAATCAGCGCCAACGGGGTCCCCTTGCCCTTCGGGAGAGGGCGCCACGGGCGAGTAGCGAAGCGGCTCAGGGAGAGGGCGGGCGCCAGGCGTGATCGCCCAACATGGAAAGAGGCCGTCCCGATGGACGGCCTCCTTCCATGTTGCTGGTTCTTAACCCTACTCGACGAAGATGTCGACCGAAGGCCGCAGCTCCGCGCAGGCGGCGAGAATGCCGTGGATGTCGCTGTCCTTGAACTTTTCGACCAGGCTCGTGTCCAGCGGCTGCTTGTTGTCCAGCGCGACGAACGCCTGCTCCGAGATGACGTAGTCGAAGCGCGGCGCCCACTTTCGGGAGCCCAGACGCGCCGTGGTCGAGCAGTTGTCGACCATGTACGCGACGCCGCGGGCGTGCATGTAGGGGTTCAGGGAGTCGACCGACTCGATCACCGACTCGTTGGCGATTTCGGAGAGCGGGTGGTCGTGCTCACGCAGGATGTCGATCTGAGCCATCATCGTGGCGATGTAAACACCGGCGGTGAAGGGGTCGAGCGGGATGTTCTCTTCGACGCGCCTGGCACGCACCTTCTCGCCGACGACCCAGGTCTCCGTACCGTCGATCTTGCCCATCGGGCGGCGCTTGAGCCGCTCGCCCGCCATCACGACGCTGCGGATCTCGTTGCCGGACGACACCTCGTCGTAGATCTCTTCGAGGACCTCGCGCGCGGCCGGGTAGGTGGCGGCGTAGGCCTGTTCGAACTGCGTTTTGCCGTCCGGGCCGACAGCGTCATAGACAGCGCGGATGCCGTTCTTCGAGATCATCTTCGAGATCGGGCCCGTGATCGCCTCAGCGCTGCGGTTGAAGGCATCCTCGCGGCTGACGCCCTCACTGACGTAACGGCGGTACAGCGCCTCGATGACGCCGTGGACGGCGCCGAGGAGAATGCCGCGCTCACCGTAAATGTCGGACTTGAACTCGGACTCGAGCGTGGTCTGGAACGTGTATGGCGAACCGATCGCCACCGACCAGCCGAGCGCGTAGTCCGTCGCTCTGCCGTCGACGTCCTGCTCGATCGCGAAGCTGCTGTTGATGCCGGCGCCGTTCACCGACTTGCCCTGGAGGTAGAGCCGGCGGACGGACGGGCCCATGCCCTTGGGGCAGACGCCGATCACGTTGATGTTGTCGGGGAACTTGTCGCCCACGTTCTTCATGTGGCCGACGAGAAACCCGTGGGACAGACCCAGCGTTGCGCCGGGGCGAAGGTTCGCCAGCACTTCCTTGTAGAGCTCAGCCTGGGCGGAGTCCGAGATCAGGAGGATGACGAGATCTGACTCGCGGACCACCTGGAACATCTCGCCCAGGGTGCCGTCGCTCTCGCTGAAGCCTGCTTGCTTTGCCTCTTCCATCGAGCTGGAGCCGGGGCGGAGACCAACCTTGACCTTGATGTCCGTGCCCTCGAGGGACTCACGGAGGTTCTGGGCCTGCGCAGGGCCCTGAGAGCCCCAGCCGATGACGCCGATCTGCTTGATGCCTTCGAACGCCTTCGGCAGCAGCGGGAAGAGGTGGCGGCCGCCCTTTACGATCTGCTCTTTGCGGCCATTGAGGTCGAGGGTCTCAACGTCGAACACCTTCGACGTGAAGCTGAGTTCTAGCGGCATCCTGAACGTTTCTCCTTCGCACTGCTTGCCGAGGACTACGGCCGGCTGGGTCCGAGCGCGCCCACGTCGTCATACCACAGGGCAGCGTGCTCGCCTAGCGTTAATAGTACCGTGCCCGGCGCTTACAGGCTGCATCGCATCCGTACGGCGGAAAATGCTTTCAGCTTTAACCTTCTCATCGTGAAAACGCACGGTTTATCGCGAGTATTTCGCGAATTTTGATTGCATTTTTAGTGGTCGCGGTTATGCTCGCAGCAGAGCTAAATGCAGACTCATGCCGCGCCACAATTCAGAACAAAAGCTGCGCTCCTTGGCTGGGCGTTGCGGCGTGCACAGGAGCTGCATTCAAGCCTCATGATTTCCCAATCTACAAGCACTTCTGCTGCCTCCCTTCGTAGTTCCATGGCAATCCTCGTGCAGTGTGCGGAATTTGTGACGGAGTTAAGCGCATCCCTTGAGCACCTGCAGAACGAGACGGGAACTCAACAAAGGAAGGAATATGTCGTCCTCGATATTGGCCAGTTACGTTCGATGGGGTATCTCTCGCGCCAGCACGAAACTGGAGTCGTGACCCTCGGACGGCGCGGCGCCCTCGCGACGTTCTCGATTGATCGCGACGAGGCCTCTGACGCCATCGTCATGCGTATGGGGGACGCCACGGACGCGCAGGTCCTGCCGATCAGCGCAACAGCCCCCTCCTTCGGCGGCAACCGCTACTGGTTCCGCTGCCCCGGTCTCAGCGAGGGATGCGGAGAGCGGGCGCAGCGACTTTACCGCACGATGTCGGGGTCACCGTATGCCTGCCGGGCCTGTCACCAGAGGAGTCACGACAGCGGCTGGCGCACCGCTCGCGACCGGGAGCTTCACGTCCCGGTCATCCTGCCCGGCGCTGAATAGACCAGGCTTACGGTGAAGGCGTGGATTGCGTCGCAGCGCTCTTCGTTGGCGTAAGTGTGGCGGTCGGCGGCTTCGGGGTTGCAGTGGCCGGTACGGGCGTCGCGGTCGGGGGAACCGCCGTGGCCGTAGCGGCCGGCGGCGTTGCCGTCGCCGGTACTGACGTCGGCGTTGCCGTCGGTGTCACCGTGCTGGTCGCACTCGTCGTCGGCGAAGCAGTCGGCGTCTCGGTCGGCACCGCCGTTGCTTCCGGCGACGGCGTCTCCAGCGGGATGTTCTCGATGTTGACGAGACTGCTTTCGCCGCTGCCGCCCTCCGACTGAGGCGTGGAGGTCTTCGTTGCTGCCGGCGTCGGAGTCTTCACAAGCACTGAGGCCTGCAGGGATCGCTCGTAGTACGAAGGCTGGACGTTCAGGGGCCTGACGATCACTTCACACTCGAGATTGCGGCCGTCGGCTGCGCCCGCTATCAGCCTGTAGGTCAGATCGCCGGCCCGGTTCAGCAGCGCTATCGGCGTGGTCACAACGGCGGCAGCGCCGCCATCCAGCGCCGCCTGCACCGAAGTAGAACCATCGGAAGCCTGGAGCGCCACGGTCCTCAGTGCTGAGCCGTTCAGGGCGCGGCTGAAATCGAAGCGGCCGCGCGAGCCCTGGTTGAGGACGACGGCGCTGGTTGAGCAGTCAGCGGTGACCGTATCGCCGGCCTTCTGCGTTGCGGGCAGCAGCTTCAGCGGGTCGAAGGCCTGGCCATTCCCGACAACTTCGAAGTGAAGGTGCTTGCCGTCTGACTTGCCGGTGCTGCCGCCGAGGCCGATAGCGTCGCCCTGCGCGAGCTGCTGCCCGTTCGTCACGCTGATTTTCGAGAGGTGGGCGTACAGAGACGAGATGCCATTGCCGTGGTCGACGGTGACGTAGTAGCCGAAGTCGAGGTCGGGACCGCCGCCCGCGAACGTCACGACCCCCGCAGCCGTCGCCGACACCGGAGCGACAACGTCGGCAGCGAGGCCGATGTCGATGCCGCCGGGGTGGCTCGGCCCCATGTAGCTGGTGATTGGGCCGGAGGCCGGCCAGATAAACGGGTACGAACGCGCAACATCGACGACGACTGGACCGCTCGTCACCGCCGAAAGGCTCTGACGGTCCGTCACCGGCCCGGCGAGCTCGAATGGCTGCGCCTCTTCGGCCGGCTGCTCCTGCGCTGTGTGTTCATGAGCCGTGCTGCTACCGCTCGACGCGCTAACAACGTAAGCGCCAACGGTCGCGGCCGCAAAGACCAGCACCAGGTTGACCGCGAAGGCGACCTTCCTGGCCCTGCTGCTCAGAGAGACGAAGCTCAAACCCTTTGGGATGCGAGAAAGAAAGAGGCGAGGGACCACTGGCTTTCAACCTATCACAGGTCGATCGATTGTTATGCGCTTCCGCAACAATCTGTAACTTGAAGCTTTTTTCCTCACCGGCTGCAAATTTCATGCTTGCTTAACGAATGGCCCGACTCCTCCTCAGCGTGCGCGGCGTTATCCACGCATAGACACCACACCTACAATCTGCGGGGGACAACTTCGATGGCAGAACCCAACGCACCCTCTGACGACCCGGCAGTCTCGCGGCGAATCGGCCGGCGTGAACTCCTCGGCGGCGCGCTCGCAGCGGGATCGGTCGCCGTCGCGTATGCCGCGCTCGGTGACCGCCTCAGCATCTTCGGAAGCAGCGATGACGAGACGGTCGCCGCCGAAGCTGAGGCGATTTCGCAGGAGAGCGTGCAAATCAACCACCTCCTGCGCCGCACCGGATTTGGGACGACGCGCGAGGAGTACGACCGCTACCAGGCGATGGGTCTCAGCGCCACCCTCGACGCGGTGCTGAACTACGGCGGCGTCGACGACAGCATCGCCGAGGGCATGGCGGCGCAGTTTACGTTCGACGCGACCACGCGCGGTCTGCCCGCAGTGTGGTGGCTGGTACGCATGGCAAACACGAGGCGGCCGCTGCAGGAGAAGATGACGCTCTTCTGGCACAGCCTGCTCACCAGCCAGATCTCCGAGGTCCGCGATCCGGAGGCGATGGTCGCCCAGAATGAGTTCTTTCGCGCTCACGCCATGGACCGCTTTCCCGACATCCTGAAGGGGATCAGCAAAGACCCGGCGATGATGACCTACCTGGACATCGACGGGTCCAACCGCCGCGCCCCGAACGAGAACTACGCCCGCGAGCTGATGGAGCTCTTCGCCCTCGGTGTCGGCAACTACACCGAGACGGACGTGCGCGAGGCGGCGCGGGCCTTCACCGGCTGGAACGTGCCGCGCGAGCGGATCAACCCCGGTGCATTCACGCTGAAGGAGCCCGTCTTCCGCCAGCAGGCATACGACAGCGGCACGAAGACCTTCCTCGGTCAGACCGGCAACTTCGGTCCGGACGAAATCGTCGACATCATCACGAAGCAGCCCGCCTCCGCCGAATACATCGTGCGGCGTCTCTTCGGCTTCTTCGTCTTCCCCGACCCGACGGCGGATGACCTCAAGCCGTTCGTCGAGGTCTACCAGCGCAACGACATGCGCATCGGCCCCGTCGTCGAAGCGATGCTGCGGTCCGA
>JBFWZE010000151.1:1326-8406 GCA_050185685.1 Dehalococcoidia bacterium | reverse complement strand
GGCAGCAGCGCCGAGCGGGTGAAGGCATCGAAGTCGAGGCCGACGATCTCCTCGACCTTGCCGTTGACGTCGGAGACGCGGTCGGCGAGCGGCTGCCACTCTTCGCCGTCGTGCAGCTCGAGGCGGACGTTGCCGCTGCCCTTGCGGCGCGTCTCACGCAGTACCCGGAAGGCACGGCCGTTGGCGCGAAACTCCAGCGTCACCTGCATGCGGTCGAGGCCCTGCGAGATGACGGAGGCGACCTGGTTGGTAACGCGCGGGATGCGGCCGTAGAGGGCATAGGAGATCGCGTCGATCAGCGACGACTTGCCGGCGCCGGTCGGGCCGGTGATCGCGAAGAGGTCGAGCTCCTCGAAGTTCAGGCTGGTCTTGTTTCGGAAGGCCGTGAAGCCCTCGATCTCAAGCCTCAGAGGCCGCATCGGACTCCTCTCTCAGCAGGCGGCGGAACATCGTCATCGTGGCGGTCGTCGGCTCCGTGTTGCGGCCGAGGCTGGTGCGGTAGAAGCCGGCGAACATGTCCTCCGGCGCCGTCGACTTCGCCTCGCCTGAGACCTCTTCCGTCGCGCCGCTGGTCGGCTTCGTACGCTCGACGTGGACCGCGTTGGGAAGGGTCTCGCGGACGAGGGCGGGCAGGTTCGCGACGGGCAGGTCGAGGTCGACGAAGACACGCAGCCAGGCATCGCCAACCGTCGCGGCGTAGGTCTGCAGCTCGTTCAGGTTGATCCCGGCGCCGGCGCGGCCGATGTCGATCAGCTTGCGTGTGCCTTTATCGATCGGCAGCTTCGTGACGACGGAGGGCTGTCGCGCGTGCACCTCGATCAGGTTGACGCTCTTGTCCTGCTGCGTCTCGCCGAAGTCGAGCTGCATCAGCGAGCCGCTGTACCAGGCAGCCGGCGACTTCACCAGCTCCTGCGCCTTGTGCACATGACCGAGGCCGATGTACTGCGCCGTGTTGGGGAAGCGCTGGCGCTGGATGCCGTAGATGCCCATCGCCATGTGCAGCTCGCGCTCGCCGCCGCTGTGGTCGGGGCCGATGACGGCGTCGTTGACAAGGGCGTGGGCGAGTAGGACGTTCACGGTGTCGGTGCGGAAGGCGCCGCTGAGGTTCTGGATCATCTGCGCGACCTGCTCGGCGTAGTTGAGGAGGGCGGCGCCGGGGCCCTCCTGCAGCGCGGCCATGTCGACGGCGCGGCGCTCGCTCACCCAGGGCAGCGCCGCGACGACGGCGGTCTCGCGGCCGTCGCGGGAGCGCACCTCGATGTCACCGCCTTCGCCAAAGGGCTTCGGGTCACCGAGGCTGTGGATGTTCACGGTGCGCAGCAGAGGCGCGATCGCCTCGAAGCGCCGCGGGTGGTCGTGGTTGCCGGCGATGACCACCGCCGGGATGCCGAGGCCGTGCAGCTCCTGAAAGAATTGGTAGACGATGCGCTCCGCGTCCGGCGTCGGCGCCGAGGTGTCGAAGACGTCGCCGGCGACGAGCAGACAGTCGACCTCGGCTTCGCGGGCGTGGGTGAGGAGCTGCTGCAGCGCGGCTTCGTGCTCGGCGTCTCGGCTGCGGCTGCGGATCATGCGGCCGAGGTGCCAGTCGGAGGTGTGCAGGAACCTCACAGGTCGAGCCTCGCGTCAGCTCGTGCGAATGCCCCCTTGCCGTTCGAGGACGAGGTTGATAGCGCCGCTACTTCGTCCGCCCGCGTTGCCCATGCCGGGAACGGGAACTGGACAAGCAGCGCGACCGGCACGTCGGGCTGTTGCAGGTACATCGAGCCGGGCTTGAGGATCGCGGAGCGCATCCGGGCAGGCGTCGAGAGGAAGCCGTACTCGGCGCGCTGGCTCTCGGCGGCGTCGAGGCGGCCGACGACCCGGAACGAGGCGTTGGCGGTGACGCGGCGCTCGATCTCGCTGGCGGTCTGCTGGGCGCCGATCAGGACGACGCCAAGGCTGCGGCCGCGCTCCGAGATGTCGAGCAGGACGTCCTTGATTGGGCTGTGACCTTCGCGCGGCGCGTACTTGTTGAGCTCGTCGAGGACGAGGAAGACGAGGGGCTCACGGGTGCCGCTGCGCTCCTTGTCCTCCATCAGCCGCTTCACGACGACACCGACGACGAAGCGCTTCGCCCGGTCGCTGAGGCGGTTGATATCGATGACGCTGACCTGCTTCTGCGACCAGTCGAAGCGGTGCGTAGCCGCCTCTGAGTCGCGGACGGCGCGGATCAGCTGTGACACCGAGGCCGCCGCGGCCTCGAAGCGGCGCGAAAAAGCGCTCAGCGTGCCGGCGGCGGCGCGGGAGGCAATGCCATCGATGAAGTTCGAGACGACATCGGCGAGCTGCTCGAGGTTCGCGACGTTGACGCCCGCATCGACGCCCGGGAAACGCAGGGTCACGTCGCCGCGGTCGGGCGGCTGGTGCTCCATCTGGTCGTGGAGGTAGCGCTCGACCTGGCTGACGACAAAGCTGAGCTGGGAGGTCTCGTCATCCGCCTCGGCGAAGAGGAAGCGCAGCATGTTGTCCCGGCAGAACTCCCGCAGCGTCCAGTAGTAGGACACGACGCCCTCGGTGCGGCCGCCGGTGTCCGGCAGGGCGATGTCGCCGGCCTGCGAGGGCGCCCAGAGACCGACATTGGCGAAGGGGCCCACGGGGAGGTCGAGCGCCTCGTACTTGCGGTACTCGTCGTCCGGCAGCTTCGCGTTGGGTTTGTCGAGGTAGAGGAGGTCCTCGCCCTTCACGTTGAAGACGATGGCGTGGGTCGCGTGCGGGTTGGGCAGCGCGTTGCTGTGGAAGAGGCCGTAGAGGAGGAAGAGGGCGTAGGTCGTCTTCGTCGCGACGCCGGAGATACCGCTGATGTTCACGTGGGCGCCGCGGCTGCCGTCGAGGAACTCGAGGTTGCCGTAGACGGGCTGTCCGTCGCGCGAGAGCCCAGCGGCGAAACGGCGGCGCATCTGGTCGAAGTACAGCGCGAGCTGGCGGTCGTTCTCCGAAGCGCGGCGCACGGCGCGACCCGGCTTCGGCGGTACGAGGACCTCGAGCTCCGCGTCGGAGCCGTCGCGTTTCGGCACGGCGACACGGGTGACGGAGACGTGGGCGATCGTCGAGACGCCGACGGGGAGACGCCCCGCGGCTTCCCGGAAGACGTCGCTGTGGAAGCTGGCTCCCTCGTAGGAGGACTGCAGCTGATCGACGACGCCGTAGTGGTTGACCTCGTTACGGCCATCCGGCAATGCGACCGGCAGCTCTGTCGTCACGGCGAGCACTTCGTCGAGCTGGACGTACTGCTTCTCGTCGACGCCAACCCAGAACTCGAGTGGCTGCGACTCCTTGGTGCCGATGACGCGTCCCACGTCTTCGCTCATGGTGCAGCCTCCTTCTGGTACTCGTCGTAGAGGTAGTCCTCGATCGTGCGCCGCAGCCACACCGAGTCGCCCATCTCGTGACGCAGCCGCTTCTCCAGCGCGCCGATCGGGACGAGGTTCTGCGGCGCCCGCGGGTCGTGCTGGGGCTGCGACGCGAAGTCGGGCAGGTGGTAGGACGTCAGGTTCGCCAGCCGGATCGCGGCGTCGCGGCCGATCTCCGGCGTTTCGAGCCGCACGATGCCGGCGAGCGAATGATGGATGTTCCGCGTGTGGGGCAGACGCAGGTACCACGAGTAGCGCGTGGTCTGGCCGTAGCTGATCCGAAACACGGGCGTTCTTTCGCAAGAGCCCAGGATGCCGAGGATCGAACTTTCGGGACGGCCCTCGAGGTAGTTGCGGTGAATCGTCTTGGCCATGCCGACAACCTGGTGGATCGGCCCCGGGTCGTAGCTGAGCCGCCCGTCGAGGACAACCAGCGCGTCTTCATCGGCAAGCTTCTCGGCGAAGGTCCGTTCCAGCTCGGCGCGGCGGTTGTTCAAGGCCTGACCGACGCCGTTGCGGCCGTGCTGGTCGCTGATCGCCGGCTCGAAGACCATCTCGTGGCTGCCGATACGGAGGCGTAGGGGTTCGACGCTCACCGCCCCGGCCACGGCGTAGACGCGGCGCACGTATTCGGGCTCGTCAAACGCTACTTCCGCTCGGCCCTCATAGCTGATCGCGGCGCCGACGGCCACGGAGCCAAGTGCGGCATCTATCGTCGCGCCATCGACCTCGATACGGCCCCAGACTTCGGTGCGCTGGACGCCGTCGACGAAAATGATCCGCTTCGGCCGTTCGACAGGGGTGCAGGTGAGTGCCTTCGACCAGTCCGGCGTTTCGATCGTGGTGTCGATTTCAAAGCGGCGTGATTCTTCGTCGTCACCGTCTTCGAGGTCGACGGAGCCGACGTAGTCAGAGGCCCAGGCGTCCAGGCGGAAGCGCGGCGGGGAAGACGGAGATGAGAACATAATTTCCAAGATTATACGCCGCGGTCAACCGCCACGAATAGAGCCGTTCAGAGTTCCTGAGATAGCGCTTTAGCAAATAGTGGGAGCCAGTCTGTGCGTCCGCCAAGGAAACGCGAATGCAGCGCCCGGTCTGCCTGTCTTACCCGCAAGCAATAGCACGCGTCGGATCGTGGAAGCAGCGAAACCCCAGGAGGAGCTATGGAAACGATGCGCGTTCTTGGCATCGCGGGCAGCTTGCGAAGCGGCTCGTACAACAAGATGGCACTGCAGGCGGCTCAGGAGCTGGCGCCCAAAGGCATGAAGATCGAGTCGTTCGATCGCCTCGCTGAGATACCTCATTTCAACCAGGACGAAGAGGGGCGGCCGCCATCAGCGGTGCTCGAGCTGAAGTCTCGCGTGAAGGCGGCCGACGCCATCCTTTTCGCGACGCCGGAGTACAACTACTCGATCCCCGGCGTCCTCAAGAACGCGATCGACTGGGCATCGAGGCCGATGGACGACAACGTCTGGCTGGGCAAGCCGGCCGCGATCATTGGCGCTTCGTCCAGCATCCTCGGCACGGCGCGGGCGCAGTACCACCTGCGGCAGTGCTTCGTCTTCCTCGACATGCACCCGGTCAACCTGCCGGAGGTCATGATCCCCGGCGCGGCCGACCGCTTCGACGACAACGGCCGCCTCACCGATGAGACGAGCCGGGACTTGCTCGCTCAGCTCCTGGAAAACCTGCAGTCGTGGACGGCGACGCTGCGCACGAGCCGCCTTGCCATGAACGCGGCCTGAGGAGGCACGAGATGTCTGAAACCACAAATATCTACGGCGAGATCAGGAGCCTCGACGAGCTTCGGACGCTGTTTGCACAGCTTCGAGACGAGGCGCTTAAGGCTGAGACCCGCCGCGACCTGCTCGAGATCAAGGAAGGCAGCGAATACCTCTGCAACCTCGCCGACAACCCGATCTGGCGAGACGAGCAGCAGCGTGGAGGCCTGCAAGCGCTGGACCTCTGCAAGGAGAAGGACGCCGAGCTGTCAAAGCTGCTGAACGACCGCTCGAGAGACCTGGTTGCAAGCGGTGACGCCTTCCGCCCCTGGCGTGAGGGCGATGACAGCAACGCCGTCCGCAACGTCTGAAGTCAGGAAGGACCCCATCGATGGCCGAACTCGGTTATGCCCTGTCGTCTGAAGAGCTGAAGCCCCGTGACCTCGTCGCGAACGCGGTGAGAGCGGAAGAAACCGGCTTCGGCTTCTCGCTCATCTCCGACCACTTCCACCCCTGGACTGACGAGCAGGGAGAAAGCGCCTTTGTCTGGTCCGTCATCGGCGCCATCGCCGCGTCGACCGAGCGGCTGCGCCTCGGCACAGGCGTCACCTGCCCGACGATCCGCACGCACCCGGCGATCATCGCCCAGGCCGCGGCCACGAGCGGCTGCCTGATGCCGGGGCGCTTCTTCCTCGGCGTGGGCAGCGGTGAGGCGCTAAACGAGCACATCACCGGCGCGCCCTGGCCGTCCACGGAAGTCCGCCAGGAAATGATGGCCGAGGCGGTTGAGGTGATCGGCAACCTCTGGCTCGGCGGGCTCGTCTCTCATCGCGGCCGGCACTTCACCGTGGAGAATGCGCGCATCTACAGCCTCCCGGACCCACTGCCGCCGATCTACGTCGCGGCCTCCGGCACGAACGCGGCCGAGCTGGCCGGCAAGATCGGCGACGGCCTGATCGGCACCGGCCCCGACCGCGAGATCGTCGACACCTTCCAGCAGCAGGGAAACAGCGGCCCAAGGATTGCCCAGGTCACCGTCTGCTACGCGAAGACCGTCGATGAGGCGAAGGAGACCGCCTACAAGATCTGGCCGAACGCTGCGTTGAAGGGAGCCTTCAAAATGGAGCTGCCCCTCCCGAAGCACTTCGAGGAGGCGGTCTCGACGATTACCGCCGACCAGGTCGCTGAGAAGGTGGTCTGCGGACCCGACCCGAAGGCTCACCTCGCGCAGATCGAGGAGTACGTCAACGCGGGCTTCGACATGATTTACGTGCACCAGGTCGGCCGCGAGCAGGAGCCGTTCTTCCGGTTCTACAAGGAGGAGATCCTGCCCGCGTTCAGCGAGAAGTTCGCCGGCAGAAAGGCTTCAGCCGCGTAGCGAAGCGGCCACCCATGCGCGGGCTTCCGGGCCTCCCTGGTCAGGTCGCCTCTCTGACCTCAGTGCGTTCGAGGCGGCGGTTCGCGAGCACCGTCGCGACGACGATGACGATGGCGGACATGATCAGCGCCGTTGTGCCACCGACTATCGGGTCGATGACGAAGGTGCTGGCGTCGGCGAGATCGGCGCCAAGCCCCATCGTGTACTGGCGGATGCTCAGGTAGCTTGTGCCGTCGAAGATCGTCGTGATCACGCCCTCCCAGAGGAAGACGTAGACGAGACCGAAGACGAGGGCACGATTCGTCGAGACGCTCAGCAGGACGAAGACGCAGCAGTAGGCGAGTGAACCGAGGATGACGGCGAGCCCGTAACCCTGCGCCAGCTTCGTGCTGTCCTCGAGCGCGATGAGGCCGGAGATAACGGTCGAAAGCAGCACGATCGCCGCCGTGATCAACCATGAGGCGACGAGCTTCGGCAGCAGGATCTGCCAGCGCGGGATCGGTTTCGTCAGCAGATACACCGCCGTGCCGTCCTCGAACTCGTCGCCGAGGGCAGAAGTGCCAAGCAGCAGCGCGGTCAGCGGCAGGACGAT
>JBFWZE010000151.1:0-1226 GCA_050185685.1 Dehalococcoidia bacterium | reverse complement strand
AACACGATCGTCGCGCCGTCGGCGGCCATGCGGCGTAGCATGTCCATCATCCGCAGGCGCTGGCGCGGGTCGGCGCCGTTGAAGGGCTCGTCGAGGAGCAGGACGCTCGGCTGGTGGACGATGGCGGCGGCGATCTTGATCCGCTGCTTCATGCCCTTCGAGTAGCCGCCGGTCGGCCGCTTCATCGCGTCCTGCATCTCGACGGCCTCGATCGCCGTTATCGACGCGGCGTCCGGGTCGGGGAGGTTGTGGAGGCGGGCGCTCAGCTTCACGAATTCGAAGCCGTTGAGGAAGGGATAGACTGCCTCGCGCTCCGGCACGAAGCCGACGCGCTTGTAGATCTCCGGGTTCTCCCAGGCCGACTCGCCACCGACGGTCGCAGTGCCCGCGGAAGGCTTGAGAATGCCGGCCAGCATGTGGAGCAGCGTCGATTTGCCCGCGCCGTTGGGGCCGAGCAGGCCGGTAATGCCGGCATCGAGGGCAAACGAGATGTCGTTCACCGCTACGACGTTGCCGTACCAGCGCGAGACGTTCTGGACGCTGAGGGCTGCCGGCGCTTCGTTCGCTCCGTTTTCCATCAGACGCTCAGCTTCGCATAGCGGCGGTAGAGCCAGCCGGTGCCCGCAGCGATGTAGGCGATGCAGATGAGGAAGTACACGATGCCGTCCTGGTCTGCCTTCGCAAGCGCCGAGTTGGTTGCCGGCACGGTGTTGAAGACCCAATAGATGTAGCCGTCGAGTGTGCTCATCGGCGCTATGAGCAGCGAGAAGCCGCGCGAGCCGGCACTCAGCGTGCTCGTCAGGATGTCACTCAGCGCGAGCGTGATCAGGAAGAAGCCGAGGACCGAAACCGTCGAGATCGCCCGCCGCGACGACTGCGAGCTGATCGCCATCGATACCGCGCCCATGACGAGCGAGATCATCAGGCTGCTCGCCGCGATCGGCAGCATGTCGTCGCCGTTGTCGCCGAGGTAGGCGCTGACGTCCTTCGTGGCGAGAGCGTTGCCCAGCAGCAGCAGCGTTTGGGGGATGAAGTTCAGCAGGAACAGCGCTGTCACCATTGCCGCGAGCTTCGCGCTGACGTAGTCGGTTCGCGACAGCGCGCGCGAGAAGTACAGCGTCAGGGTGCGTGAGCGCTGGTCTCGGCCGGTCAGCTCGGGTGCGGCCACGGCACAGAACAGGGCAACGATGACCCGAATGTAGCGGAAGTGGTCGACCTGGCTGATG
>JBFWZE010000150.1:0-8433 GCA_050185685.1 Dehalococcoidia bacterium | reverse complement strand
GGCAGCCACCTCGCGGGTGCAGACCTGCAGGCGCCGCTGCCGTTTCGCGATGAGACCTTCGACGCGGTGCTCTGCAGCCTCGTCGGTGAGCACCTCAACGACCTCGTCCTGGTGCTGACCGAGATGCGGCGGGTGCTCAAGCCCACAGGACGTCTGGTCTTCACCGTGATTCACCCGGACCAGGTCGCGGCAGGGATCGAGGCGAAGTTCGAGCACGAGGGCGTGGAGTACGGACTGGGCGCAGAACGCCACAGCGTCCAGGACTACCTGGACGCTGTGGTTGATGCAGGCTTCGGCGATGTCGCCTTCGCCAGCTTTCGCGGGGGTGTCGAAGCAGGCAGGTTTAGCGGCCAGCCGCTGCTGTTTCTCCTGGCAGCAACTGCGTCCTCCCCAGTCGACGCGGCCGCAGGCTAGCTCTCCGGGAAGGAGACCAGCGACGTCGTGCTCTGGATGCCGTCGATTGCGCGGATCTGGGTGCTGAGGATCGGCGGCACGTCCACCAGGCTCGGCACCGAGATCTCAATGACGATGTCGTACGGTCCCATGACCTCGTGGATCTCGACGACACCCTTCACTGCAGCGAGGGCGTCGTACACCTTCTTTGTTGCGCCCGGGTCAGTGACAACCAGTACGTATGCTTTGACGGCCATCTATTCGGTGCTCCTTCGACAACTAACTAACGTGCGAGATGCTGTATCGGAAACGCGTCAAAGCGACACGTTTGATTGTGATTCAAAGAACTTATTCGAATTCGCTTAGTCAAATGCTCCAAACCGTACCCGGCGGCTGTGTGACTGGTGTACAATTACTTGCGCAGTCTAAAGGGCGACCGAGATCGCCGATGACGCAAGAGGACCCTTGGCCAGTAAAGCCAACATCGTCAGAGGGACCTTCGAGACCGACCCGATAAGCGCATTAGGCCTCCCTTCCCCCGTTTCCGTCGAGATTGACGCCAGCGTGGGAGCCGCCCTGGAGGCTGTGCAGCATCAGGGCAGCGGCTACGTCCTCATCCTAGAAGACGGGCGGCCACGCGGGATCATGACCGAACGTGAAGTTTTAATGAAGATCGTCGCCCGGGACGTCAAATACAACGCCGGCGTGATGGACTTCGCTTCGCCGATCACCGTGACCCTGACTGACAACGAGACGATAGCCCGCGGCGTCAAAGTCATGGTCGCCGAGGGCATCGACAACATCCCAATTGTGGACGCAAACGGCAGGAGTACCGCCGTTCTCAGGACTCTAGACGTCATTCATTTCCTCGCTGAGGCTTTCCCGGAGCAGCTCCTGAACCTGCCGCCCAGGCCTCACCAGACAATGCCCAAGCCGGAGGGTGGATAGTGACAACGCTGACCAAAGATGAACAAGCAGACGGAGTAGTCGATGTAGACCGAGTTACGATTCGGTTTGCCGGCGACTCCGGTGACGGCATGCAGTTGACCGGCACTCAGTTCACCAAAACCTCAGCCGTCTTTGGTAACGACATCAGCACCGTGCCGGACATTCCGGCAGAGATTCGCGCTCCCCAGGGTTCGCTCCCGGGTGTCAGCGCCTTCCAGGTCAGCTTCTCGAGCTACGACATCTACACCCCCGGCGACGTGCCGGACGTGCTCGTTGCCATGAACCCGGCGGCGCTCAAGGTCCACCTTCCCGAGCTCCCCAAGGGCTGCATGGTGATCGTCAACAGCGACGAGTTCAACGAAGTCAACCTCAAAAAGGCAGGCTACGCCCAGAACCCCCTCGAGGACGGCACGCTCGAGTCGTACCGCCTCTTCCAGGTCCCGATTGGCACGATGAACGCCCGGGCGCTCGCCGACTCCGGCCTCACCGCCCAGGAGATCGACCGCTCGAAGAACATGTTCGCCCTCGGCCTCATGTTCTGGATGTACAGCCGCCCTCTCGAGACGACGGAGAAGTACATCGAAGAGCGCTTCGGCCGCCGCAACCCGAAGGTCGCCGAGGCCAACCTCAAGACCCTCAAGGCCGGCTACTACTACGGTGAGACCACCGAGGCCTTCGCCACCCACTACCACGTGCCGAAGGCGAAGCTGTCGCCCGGCCTCTACCGCAACATTACCGGCAACGAGTCGACCGCTCTCGGCTTCCTCACCGCGAGCAAGCTGGCAGGAAGGCCGCTGTTCTACGGCAGCTACCCGATTACGCCGGCCTCCGACATCCTGCACGAGCTGGCCGCCTTCAAGAAGTACGGCGTGAAGACCTTCCAGGCGGAAGACGAGATCGCGGCCATCGGCTCTGCAATCGGCGCTTCCTTCGGCGGCATGCTCGGCATGACCGGCACCAGCGGCCCCGGCATCGCCCTGAAGAGCGAGGCGATCGGTCTCGCCGTCATGGTTGAGCTGCCGCTCGTCATCATCGACGTGCAGCGCTCCGGCCCGAGCACCGGTATCCCGACGAAGACGGAGCAGGGTGACCTGCTGCAGGTTATGTTCGGCCGCAACAGCGTCGCCCCGGTTGCCATCGTGGCGCCCGCAACGGCTTCGGACTGCTTTGCGATGGCGATCGAAGCCTGGCGCATCGCGATCAAGTACCGCACGCCGGTCATTTTCCTCTCCGACCTCTACCTCGGTGTCGGTTCTGAGCCCTGGCTGCTGCCGGACATCAGCAAGCTGCCGAACATGGAGCCGAACTTCCACACCGACCCGGCCACCTTCAAGGCGTACGAGCGTGACCCCGAAACCCTGGCTCGCCCGTGGGCAATCCCGGGTACGCCGGGCCTCGAGCACCGCATCGGCGGCCTCGAGAAGGCGAACATCACCGGCAACGTGAACTACGAAGCCGCCAACCACGACCTGATGACCCGCCTGCGCTTCGACAAGATTGCCGGCATCGCCAAGGACATCCCGGAAGCCGAAGTCTTCGGCGACCCGGATGGCGGCGACGTCCTGGTCCTCGGTTGGGGCAGCACCTACGGTGTCATCCGCACTGCCGTCCAGCGCGCCCGGTCGCAGGGCAAGAGCGTCTCGCAGGTCCACCTGCGGCACCTCAACCCCTTCCCGCGCAACCTCGGCGACATTCTCAAGAAGTTCGACAAGGTCCTCATTCCTGAGAACAACCTTGGACAGCTGAGCCTGCTCATTCGCGGCAACTTCCTGGTTGACGCGAAGGGTTACAACACCGTGACCGGCCGGCCCTTCTCTATCGCTGAAATCGAGGGCGCAATCCTCGATCTGGCCAACTAGTCCCACGAGGGAGCACAAACGACGATGGTAACGACAGAACGACCCGGAGGAGACTCCATCCAAGTCCTGACCCGAAGGGACTTCATCTCTGACCAGGAGGTCAGGTGGTGCCCCGGTTGTGGCGACTACTCAATCCTCGCTCAGACTCAGCGCGTCATGCCTGAGCTCGGCGTGCCGAAGGAGAACATCGTCTTCATCTCCGGCATCGGCTGCTCCAGCCGCCTGCCGTACTACATGGACACCTACGGCTTCCACAGCATCCACGGCCGTGCGGCGACGATCGCCTCCGGCCTCAAGGTGTCGCGCCCGGAGCTGAGCGTCTGGGTGGTGACCGGTGACGGCGACGCGCTGAGCATCGGCGGTAACCACTTCCTCCACGTGATGCGCCGCAACATCGACCTCCAGATCATCCTGCACAACAACGAGATCTACGGTCTGACCAAGGGCCAGTACTCGCCGACCTCGCCGCTGTCCAAGGTGACGAAGTCGTCGCCGATGGGCGCTATCGACGCGCCGCTGAAGCCGCTCGCCGTCGCGATCGGCGCTGAGGCGACGTTCGTGGCGCGCTCGATCGACGGCGACCCCCGTCACATGGTCGAAGTACTGACCGCCGCCGCCGAGCACAAGGGGACCTCGCTCGTCGAGATCTACCAGAACTGCAACATCTACAACGACGGCGCCTTCGACGACTTCACCGCGAAGGACGTCCGCGCCGACCGCATGCTCTTCCTGAAGCACGGCGAGCCGATGATCTTCGGCAAGAACAACGACAAGGGCATCCGGATCAACGGCCTGATGCCGGAAGTCGTCGAGCTGGGCAAGGACGGGATTACCGAGAAGGACATCCTGGTCCACGACGTGGAGATGGTAAGCCCGACCATCCACTTCATGCTCAGCCGCATGGACTACCCGGAGTTCCCGGTGCCGGTTGGTGTGATCCGCGCCGTCAAGCGCGACACGTACAACGACCTGATGGACGACCAGATGGCCCGCGCCATGGCGACCACCGGCGAGCACGACCTGGAGAACCTCTTCCTCCAGGGCGACACCTGGACCGTCGAGTAGGCTACCTCCGCAACAGCTTTCAAAGGGCCCGAGTCAGACTCGGGCCCTTTGCTTTTCCCTCAAGCGTTCACGCCGGCCACAGCGCTGGCGAACGCGACGCCGAACAGCGCCGCCGTGCCGAGCCCCCAGCGCCGCCTCTCGGTCGTCGACACCAGCGCGCAGTAGCCGGTAAGCCAGAGGATCGCGCCCTCGACCACAAACCACGGCTCGATGAGAAAGAGGTCCCAGAGCACCCAGGCGTGCTCGCTGCGGCTGAAGCGTTCGCCGTCGACATCGAGCACGCCCGTCCACTGCTCGATGCGGAAGATGATCCCGTACACGCCATGAGCCGCGGCGATCGCAGCGCCGGCGCCGCAAATGAAAAGCGCGATACGCCTCGGCCAGACGGTATGTGCCAGGCGTTCGAGGACGAAGCCCAGGCAACCGGCGAAAGCGATGAGGAAGGACGCGAAGACGTTTGCCGCCTCGAAGATGCCGGTCTCCGAGGCCTCCGGCCTGAACAATGACAGCCCGGCTCTGCCGCCGAGGCCCCAGTAGAGATGCGGGATGGCGTAGAGCAGCGACCACACCAGCAGCGCGCTCGAAACGGCCCTGAGAGAGCCGGGCTGCCAGGATGCCCGTTCAATGGATGGCGGCCACGCTGCCGATCGTGGCTCGTGCGCCTTCACGTCCGCGTGCGAGCTAGACCCGGTTGATCTGACGACGAGATTACGTTGCCCCGGATTGAAGACGCCTCTATCGTGGGCGCGCTAACTGGACGATGATGGTGTCGAGAACAAGATGAGCCTGTACGAGACCATGCACTCCGTGCGTGACGCGTCGCTGCTCGAGGCGGTGGTGCTGGTTATGCTCGCGAACACGGCGATGTTCCTCGTCGCGCTCGCCGCCGGCAACGTCCTGACGAAGCGCTTCGGCCGCTTTCGGGCCGCGCCGCTGCCTCCACCCGTCACCTCGATCGAGGTGGTCCTGGCCACCGCTTGCGTGCTGATCAATGGCCTCGTTGCGGTTGCCGGAGTCGTGCTCTGGCGCGAGGGCCAGATCCACCTGCGCCCTTACGGCGACTACGGCGTGATCACGGTGGCGCTGGACGCCGGCGTGCTGTTTCTCGCCATGGACTTCGCGATGTACGTCTTCCACCGAGTCGCGCACCTGCCGCTGCTCTACCCTATCGCCCACACGACGCACCATCGTTATGACAAGCCTCGTCCCCTCACGCTCTTCGTCCTCAGCCCTATCGAAGTGCTCGGCTTCGGCATACTCTGGCTCGCCGTCCTGCTGCTGTACACCTCGTCTATCGAGGGAATCTTGATCTACCTGAGCCTCAACCTCAGCTTCGGCCTCGTCGGTCACCTCGGCGTCCAGCCCGCGCCGGCTCGCTGGGTGCGGCTGCCGGTGCTCAAGTACGTCTCGACCAGCACCTTTCACGCCGAGCATCACCTCGACCGCGAGCACAACTTCGGCTTCTATCTTCTCGTCTGGGACCGTCTCTTCGGCACACTGTCGCCGGCCTATGACGCCGACTTCCTTCGTGCGACCGACGGACGGCTTGACGGGGTGCCGCCGGCTTTGACGAGCCCGTAATCGACGGATCTGCTGCACAGAGAGATACTGGCGGCGAGAGAAAGACGAGGACGAGATGATCTGCCCAGCCTGCCGGTTCGAGAACATCGAGGGCGCGGACGACTGCGTCAATTGCGGCGAGCCGCTCTACGGACTTGACCTGCCTGAGATGGGGATCAAGGACCCGGCGCCGAGCTTCATCCAGCAGCCGATCGCCGGCCTGCCGAAGCGCCCGCCGGTGACGATCAACATTGATGACCCGGTGTCCCTGGCCGTGCGCGTGATGCGGCAGCAGGGCGTTCGCAGCCTCCTGGTCATGGACGGCACGAAGCTCGCCGGCATCATCACGGGCTCCGACCTTCTGAAAAAGGTTGCCGGCCCGCACCAGGACCTCACCGCGTTCACCTGCCGCCAGATCATGACGCCGGACCCGGTGTGCCTTGAGGAAGACGACAGCATCGCCCTCGCGATCAACATGATGGCCTCGGGCGACTTCCGTCACCTCCCGATCCTGCGGGACGGCGTGCCCGTAACCGTAATCGGCGTGAACGACGTCTTTATGTACATCTCACCGAACATGGTCTAATCCGCCTCAGGTCGTCGCGCGCTCTTGAGGGAGCGCAGTGGTACGATTCGAAGGTGACGGTCATACCACCCCAGGCGATCAAGGAGCTCAAGGCAGCAACGGCGCCTGAGCGCGTGCTTTCCGCGTACGAAGATCTCATCGTCTTCGAGTACGACGGCACGATCGAGCGCGGCACACCAACGATCGTCGTCCTGCCCGACAACGCCGAGGAGATCGGCGCAATCCTGCGCATCGCCCGCGCCTACGACCTTCCCGTGGTACCGCGAGGCGCCGGCACCGGCCTCAGCGGCGGCGCCGTTTCGGCCGTTGGCGGCATCCTCGTCGTCATGACCCGCATGAGCCGCATCCTCGAGGTCGACACCGAGAACCAGACCGCCCTCGTCGAGCCCGGCGTTGTCAACCTCGAGCTGAGCAAGGCGGTCGCGAAGCACGGCCTCTACTACGCGCCCGACCCCTCCAGCCAGCGCGCCTGCACGATCGGCGGCAACGTCGCCGAGAACGCCGGCGGTCCGCACTGCCTCGCATACGGCGTGACGACGAACCACGTGCTCGGGCTCGAGCTGGTGCTGGCCGACGGCAGCATCGTCTGGACCGGCGGTCCGGCGCGCGACCTGCCCGGCTACGACCTCAGCGGCGCCGTCGTTGGCTCCGAGGGCACGCTCTGCATCGTCACGAAGGCGCTGGTCCGCCTGATGCGGACACCGGAGTCGGTGCGCACGCTGTCGGTGATCTTCGAAACAATCGACGACGCCACCAACGCTGTGACCGCGATCATCGGCGCCGGGCTGATTCCCGCAGCGCTGGAGATGCTCGACAACCAGACGATCCAGGCAGTCGAGCCGGCATTCCATGTCGGCTACCCGCTCGATGCCGGCGCCGTCCTGCTCATCGAGGTCGAAGGCCTCGCCGAGGCGACGGAGGAAGACGCCGGCAAGGCGAAGCGCATCTGCCTCGAGAACGGCGCGCGCGATGTACGCGAGGCAGTCGACCCCGCCGAGCGCGAACGCCTCTGGGCCGGGCGCAAGGCGGCGATCAGCGCCATCGGCCGCCTCGTCCCCAACTATTACGTCCTCGATGGCGTCGTCCCGCGCACGAAGCTGCCCGAGGTGATGGCGCTGGTGGGCAAGATCGGCGAGAAGCACGGCTTCCCGATCGCGAACGTCTTCCACGCGGGCGACGGCAACCTCCACCCCTGCGTCCTCTTCGACGAGCGTCAGCCCGGTGCTGCGCAGCGCGTGCTCGACTGCGGCGAGGAGATCATGCGTGCCTGTGTCGACGCTGGAGGCACAATCACCGGCGAGCACGGTGTCGGCCTCGAGAAGCGCGATTTCATGACCTGGATCTTCAGCGATGCCGACATGGCCGCAATGGGGCGTCTCAAGCAGGTCTTCGGCGCCAACGAGCGCTTCAATCCCTGCAAGGCCTTCCCGACCTCGAAGGGCTGCGGCGAGATTCACTCAAAGGCGCTGCAGAAGTTCGGCGCTGACGCGTTCGTCTGATGGAGACAACCACCAGCCTGACGGCGATCGAAGCCGCCCTGCCACCCGAAGCCATTACCCCGGGCACCGCCGCCTACGCGGTTGACGGCGCCATCCCCTCCCTCGTCCTGACACCTGCGTCTGAGGACGAAGTGGCGGCGGCGCTGCGGGCTGCGTCCGAATCAGACGCCGCGGTGATCGCGATGGGTTCGCGGCAGCGGCTCGGCCTCGGCATGCCGCCGTCTCGTTATGACGTCGCCCTCGACATGACGAAGCTGAACCGCGTCATCGAGTACTCGCCCGCCGACCTCATGGTGCGGGTCGGGGCCGGCATGCTGCTCTCCGACCTACAACGCAGCCTCGGAGACAACGGCCAGTGGCTGCCTCTCGACCCGCCCGGCGAGGACGGCACGATCGGCGGCCTGCTAGCGGCGAACCGCAGCGGCCCTGCCCGCCTAGTGTTCGGCAGCGCACGCGACCTCGTCATCGGCATGCGCACGATCGGGCCCGACGGCGAGATGACAAAGACCGGCGGCCGCGTCGT
>JBFWZE010000149.1:0-8725 GCA_050185685.1 Dehalococcoidia bacterium | reverse complement strand
GGGACCTGCCCGCATCACACCGGCGATGCGCGCTTGTAAGGCGTTTGAAACGCTGCACGAATGGGATGAGCGCGGCGGCCAATCGAGAATCAAGCAGGGATACTTGTGAATTTCAACAAGCCTGCCGGCCGCGTCGCCGTCGTTGAAGATGATCCCGCGCTGCGCAACCTCGTCATCCGCATCTTGCAGATGGAGTCGTACGACGCTGTCGGCTTCGCGACGGCAGCAGACGCGCTGGAACGAATGGCGACAGAGGCGCCCGACGTCCTCATCCTCGATCTCGACTTGCCCGACCTCGATGGGGAGTCTCTGCTCGCCAGCCTACGGACAGAGGGGTTCAAGCGCCCCGTTATCCTGATGACTGCTTCCGCTGACGCCCACTTCGCGTTTCGCCGAATGAATGCGGACGGCCTCGTCACGAAGCCTTTTGATCCATTCACGCTGCTAACGTTGCTGCACTCGCTGGTCGCCAGTCAGGAGCTAGCAGGAGAGTTCTGAATGGTCCTCGTGTACTTGAAAAACGGTGAGTGCATCGAAGTCGCCGAAGCCGATGCCGCCCGGCGCGATGACGCCGAGCTGATCTGTCTCGACAGCCGCAGCAACGAGCTCGCGCGGTTCGATCTGAACGAGGTCGAGACCTTTACCACCGACGAGAAGGTCGCCGAGATGATCAAGGAAGAGGACTGCGAAGACCTGACGGTGATCAACACGGACGCCGAGCGTTCGACAGCCTCCCGAAATTAACCAGTCCTCACCATCCGCCCCGGCTTATCTATGAACGTCGGTTCATCTATGTCCTCGCACGGAGTAGAATCGTGCCGCAATGAAGTGAAATCTCCTTCACTGGTTGCCACACCATCCTGGACACAGCAAGCGAGGACGACAGATGCCGAAATACCTGGCCAAAGCAAAGTACACCGCACCAGAGGGCGTCAAGGGACTCCTCGCCGACGGCGGCAGCGTCCGCGTCAAAGCGGTCACTGACCTCATCGAGTCCGTGGGCGGCAAGCTCGAGTCGTTCTACTTCGCGTTCGGAGAGACCGACGCGTACATCGTTCTCGAGGTGCCGGACGCCACGACCGGTGCTGCGCTCTCGCTGATCGTCGGCGCCTCCGGTCTCGCGACGGTCGAGGTCGTGCAGCTCCTCACGCCGGCGGAGCTCGACGAGGCGGTCAAGAAGTCGCCCCGATACGACGCCCCGGGGCCAAACGCCTAGCGGAATCGCCTGACCGCCTTCGTCAGCTCGTCTCGCGGGTGTGGCGCAGTTCGCCGTCGTGCATTTCGAGCACGCGGTCGGCGAGCTCTGCCATCGCGAGGTCGTGGGTGACCATGATTCCCGCCTTGCCGCGATGCTTCACCTCATCGATCAGTGAGAGCACCACCTGCTTGCCACGCACCGAGTCGAGGCTGGCGGTAGGTTCGTCGACGAGGATGAGCTCCGGGTCATTCATCAGGGCGCGACCGATTGCGACGCGCTGACGCTCGCCGCCGCTGAGGTCGGTGACAATTGCGGCGCCGCGCTCGCCGAGGCCCAGCTCCTGCAAGAGCTCGTCAGCCCGCTGCGCCGGGGTGCCCGGGCCTTTGCCGCCGATGGCGCGCGCCACCATCAGGTTTTCCTTCGCCGTGAGGTAAGGCACCAGGTTGTTCGACTGGAAGACGTAGCCGATGCGGTCGCGACGGAACCTCGCGCGCTCGCCGTTCGAGAAGTCGGTGATCCGCCGGCCGTTCGAGACGATCTCACCGGCGGTCGGAGTCAGGAGCGCGCCGATCATCGCCAGCAGGGTCGTCTTGCCGGAGCCGCTGGGGCCGATCAACGCGACGAACTCGCCTGCAGCCAGCTCGAACGAGACGTCTTTCACCGCATGCACCGCGTTTTCGCCGCTGCCGTACGTCTTCGTTACGCCGCGAAGCTCGAGAATCGCCATCGTTACTGCTGCTGCCCGAGGGCGATGATCGGGTCGGTCTTGAAGACCTGGCGGACCGAGATCAGCGCGCCAACAATCGCCGTCACCAGGAGGGTCAGGCTCGTCGTCACGTAGGTGGAGGTCGTGAAGCCGATCGGGACGGCGTCGGGCAGACGTTCGAGGCCCTGCTCCGTCGCCCAAGCCAGCGGTACGGACACCGCCAGCCCAAGCAGCGACAGGGTGACCACCTGCAGGAGGAGCTGTCGGAAGACAAAAAAGTCGCTCGCACCGATCGCTTTGAGCACGCCGATCTGCGGCACCTTCTGGATCGTCAGCACGTAGAAAAAGACGCCGATCACAAGCGCGCCGATCAGGTAGCCGAACCAGCGCAGGGCGGTCACGGTCGACTGCTGGCCCTGTACTCCTTCGATGTTGGCGAAGGCTTCCGACTTGCTGACCGCCTCGAAGCCGTCGCCCTGCAGGCCGGCAACGTCGTCCCCCTTCAGCAGGACGATAGACGCCGCGGGGACGTCCTGGGTCGTGCCGTACTTCAGCTCCTGCCAGGTCGTGAGCAGCACGTAGACGGCGGGCTGAAAGAAAAAGGCGCCCTCGTCGATCTCGCCGACGATGCGGAACTCGCGCGATGTGAGACGCAGCGAGACGGTAACTGTGTCGCCAACATCGAGCCCGGCCGCCTTGAGGAAGGACTTGTCGGCGAGCAGGCCGTCGCGGTCACTCGACGTGAGGCTGTTGCCCTCGGTCACAGCCGGTTCACCGATCGTGCCGGGTTCGAAGCCGATGAATGCGGCCGAGGCGATCTCATCCTTCGAGTCGCGATAGTTGGCGGCGACATAGCCGAGGGGCGCTGACTCCTCGACCCGGTCGTTCGACTCGATCAACTGAATCGTGTCAGGACCAATTTCGGACCGGATGACGCTGAGCCCAGCCTGCTGCGAGTAGGCGATGGCCTCGGCGTCCCAGTTCTTCAGGGCGCTGCCGGCGAGGTTGTTCAGACCGACGCCGAGCCCGTTGATCATCAGCACGAGGTACGAGATCAGCGTGACGATCAAGGCAATCAGGGCGAACTGGAAGCGCCGGCGCCAGATCTCGAGCAGGCCAATCAAGCGGGGGTGCCTTTGCGGGGGAAGAGGGATCGGGGCATCAGATCCAGAGTACCGGGGTCGAGCAGCCTGGATCGATGATCAGAATGTCGTGTTTCCTTTCGGGCGCATCGAACCGGGCAAAAAGAATGGAGCCGCGCCTGAGGCGTCTTACGCTCCATTGATCGCAATCGGCCGCTTCGAGGAAAGGAGGTCGGCCGAGAGGATGAAAAGTGGCTCCCCGGGAAGGACTCGAACCTACGACATGCTGATTAATCCTTCCCAGGAAGGACCGCCCCACCAACTGAACTACGCTCGCTCATCAATCTCGCGGCGCAACTCTTGATTCATCCGCCCGGACTTCATCTGTTTCTCACGAGTCATCGCCTCGGCCCTGGTGTCGAACTCCTCGGAGTGAACAAGAGTCCATGGACCGTGAGACTTTGTCCACCGCGACTCACCATTCAAATGCTGTTGCAGCCGACGCGGAAGATCGGAAGTCTGGCCAATGTAAAGGCGCCCCGCAGGATTCCGCAGCACATACACGATGAACATTAGAAAGAAAGCTATTCGTATCCGTGAGTGTCCGCAAGTCGGCAGACTCGAGGGCAAAAAGAATGGAGCCGCGCCTGAGGCGTCTTACGCTCCATTGATCGCAATCGGCCGCTTCGAGGAAAGGAGGTCGGCCGAGAGGATGAAAAGTGGCTCCCCGGGAAGGACTCGAACCTACGACATGCTGATTAACAGTCAGCCGCTCTACCAACTGAGCTACCGGGGACCGCGAAAGCCAGTGTACACGAAACCCCGCCGAATGCTCAAAGCCGGGTTGTAAGGATAAACCCTGCTTGACCGCCCTTAACCATAACCATATCGTTCCCGGGTGCCCCGCTTGCCAGTGGCGCCCCGCCAGGCGCTCACCATACTGCTGTTCGTTGCGCCCTGCCTGGTTGTCGCCGCCTGTGGTGACAACGGCGACGGTGCGCGCTCGCCGCTACCGACGTGGACGCCGCTCGCTGCGGTCGCCGGCGCCGTCGGCGAGGTGAGCAGCTCTACGCAGCTTTCCGCCATCGACGCGGCATCGCCGGAGGCCACCGTCGGTGCTGTTGATACCAGCACACCCGCTGCCGCGTCGATCGCCGACGCGGCAACGTCGCCGCCGGCTGCGACCAGTACACCGGCCGTCGAAGCTGCGGCAGTGACTACGACACCCGAACCGACCGCTGCAGTGGAGGGCAATTCCGTCGCTGCGGCCACCACCGCGCCACCAGTACCGACTCAGACGCCCGCACCTCTGCCGACCGCCACGACCGCAGCTGCGACCGCAACGCCCAGTGCGCCGTCGCCGACCGCGACGAAGGCGGTGACGCTTGCTTCCTCATCGCCGTCGAGCGTGCTCGGGGCACAAGGGCTGACGCTCATCAACCAGTACCGCGCCTCGAGCGGCCGCTCGCAGCTGCGGGGCGATGCGGCACTCAACAACGAGGCGTTTCAGTACGCGAAGCTCCTCGGCGACAGCAACACATTCGGCCACAACGGGCCCGACGGCTCGACGCCCTTCACGCGGTTCGCAGCGGCCGGCTTTGGCGGTGCGATGTGCGGCGAGGCGCTGGCGGCGGGCCAGCAGACGGCAGCAGAGGTCCTCGAGACCTGGAAGACGAGCCCGTCTCACAACGCGATCCTTCTCGGTGCCGGCGCTGACTCGGTGGGCATCGGCTACTACTACGCCCCGAACTCGACGTACAAGCACTACTGGGTGCTGGTTACGGGCAAGGCGGGTATGGCGAACTGCCCGTCGTAGGGCGCCGCCACGATTCGTACCACTCCCGACGTTTCTGTCATCACCATCCTGAAGGAAGGATGGTGGAGTCTGCTGGCTCGCTGGACCTGGGCGCTACGTCAGGGCGGCCGTGACTAAGGCCTGGCCCCGGTATCCGCAGGGAGATCCTTCACTCCGTTCAGGATGATGGAGTCCTGGGCTGCCTTACTCAAGGACACGCCGAGTCTTTCCAGCCGCGGCTACGGTGATCGCAGGGCCGGCCTCGAGGCTCGTAGCTCGACGCTAGTTGAAGAGCTCGCCGACGGAGCGGCCGCTGTTGATGCGCGTGATCGCTTCGCCGAGGAGGGGGGCGATCGAGAGGATCTTCAGCTTCGGGTGCAGCTTCGACGGCGGCATCGGGATCGTGTCCGTGACGACGAGCTCGGCGATGTCGCTGTCGCAGATCCGGCTCACCGCCGTGCCCGAGAGGATGGGGTGCACACAGGCGGCGGTTACGCTCTTCGCGCCGCGGTCGAGGGCGATCTTCGCAGCACCCATGATGGTGCCGCCGGTGTCGATCTCGTCGTCGACGATCAGGACGTTGCGGCCCTCGACGTCGCCGATCAGGTTCTGCGCTTCGATCCGCTCCTGGTTGCCAATGCGCTCCTTGTCGACGATTGCCAGCGGTGTGCCGAGTAGCCGGGCAACGTTGCGGGCGCGCTTGGCGTCACCGACGTCGGTCGCGAGCACGGCGAAATCGGAGAGGTCCCGTTCCTGGAAGTAGCGGCTGAGCGTGTACAGCGCTGTCAATTCGTCGAGGGGGATGTTGAAGAAGCCCTGGATCTGGCCGGCGTGGAGGTCGAGCGTGAGGACGCGGTCGGCGCCGGCGGTCTCGATCAGGTTCGCGAGGAGGCGGGCCGTGATCGGGACGCGGGGCTGGTCCTTCTTGTCGCTGCGTCCGTAGGCGTAATACGGGACGACAGCGGTAATCCGGCCGGCCGAGGCGCGTCGGAAGGCGTCGATCATGATCAGCAGCTCGACGACGCTGGTGTTTACCGGCGAGCAGAGCGACTGGACGATGAAGACATCGCGGCTGCGGACGTTCTCCTGGATGCGGACGAAGATGTTTTCGTTGCTGAACTCGAAGACGTCGCAGGCGCCGAGGGGCACGTCAAGGTGGGCACAGATGTCATGAGCCAGCTGGGGGTGTGCGCGTCCCGTAAATACTGCGAGATCGTTGTATTCCACGGTCGAAGAGCCTCCCAATCACGTGCCCGGCGTCGGCCCTTAATGTAGCACGCTGCCCTGTTTGGAACCCGTTTGGAAGCGGCACCGCCTGCATTCGCCGGCCCGAGGAGCCGACATTGATCACGTGGCGGTTCCACCGGGCTCCCTTACGGTGGAAGGGCCACAAGACTCGGAGCGCCCGACCTCGGCTCGGGCGCTCTTTGATATCTAGGGCGAGGGCACCTCGCGCCCTGACATGGAAGGCGAGGGCACCTCGCGCTCCGCTGAAGAACGCGTCTTGAGATGCTGGGAGCGAGGACGGGGCTCAGGCGAGGGCACCTCGCGCTCCGCTGAAGAACGCGTCTTGAGATGCTGGGAGCGAGGACGGGGCTCAGGCGAGGGCACCTCGCGCTCCGCTGAAGAACGCGTCTTGAGATGCTGGGGGCGAAGACGGGGCTCAAGCGATGGCATCCCAGCGACATGTGCGTGCAGCTTGGGCGAAGCTTGCAGCGCCGTGACTATCGACAGGCGGCCGGGCTGTCGATCATTGCAGGGGCATCGAAGTTGTTTGACCCGCCGTCAATTCGGATGCCACACTCGAAGTACTTCCTCGTAGAACGGAATATCGAAAAGAGATGATTGTGTTCGGAGCCCAGGCAAAGGCAAAGCTGCAGCAGATCGCTGTCGTCGAGATCGATGGCGCCATCGGACCGCGCGTGAAGGCGAACGAGTACGCGAAGCTCCTGCGCTCGATCGAGGAGAACCCACGGATCAAGGCGGTCGTCCTCGACATCGACTCCCCCGGCGGCTCCGCCAGCGGCTCGAACTACCTGTACCTTTCGGTGCAGTCGCTTGCCCGCAAGAAGCCTGTGGTGGCCTTCATTCGCGGCATCGGCGCATCGGGCGCCTACATGCTGAGCTGCCCGGCCTCGCGAATCATTACGATCCCCAGCTCGATCATTGGCTCCATCGGCGTGATCTCGATGCGGCCGATGGTCTACGAGGCGCTCGACAAGATCGGCGTGTCGATGCACGTGACCAAGTCTGACCGCCTCAAGGACATGGGCAGCATGTTCCGGGAGGCGACGCCGGAAGAAGAGGCGAAAGAGAAGGAGCTGATCGACGACCTTTACGACCAGTTCCTCGACATCGTCGCCGAGGGCCGCCACATGGATAAGGCGAAGGTCAAAGAGCTGGCGACCGGCGAGATCTACACGGGCCGCCGCAGCGTTGAAGTCGGTCTTGCGGACGAGCTCGGTGACCTCGAGCGCGCGATCGACGTCGCCGCCGAGCTGGGCAACGCGCCTCGCAAGCCGGTGTGGATGCACCCCAAGAAGGGCCTCCGTGACGTTCTCAACACGATGGTCGGCACGTCACTGGTCGGTGCGGCCGTGAGCGAGGTTATGACCCAGCTCGAAGAGCGCGCCGCCAGCGCCCGCTACAACGTCCAGCACCGGTTGTAGGACTCTCGTCTTCCTAGTGGAAGACGACCTTGATCAGGCCGATCAGGAGCCCGATCGCCACGGTGATCAGGCCGCTGGTCAGCGTGCGCAGCCATGAGTCGTGCAGCAGCTGGCCGACCCGGGCGCCCCAGATGAACAGCGAGACGTAGATCGCGTATTCGGCGAACTCGAGCGCGGTATCGACCGCGACGACCCTGATCGCGGCGAGCAGCACTATGGTGGTGGGGATGTTCGCCGCAAGGAGGATCGGCTTCGCGCGCGCCCAAACTTCGGCGGCTTCATGGCGGTCGAGATTGCGGCGCTGACTGAGGATCTCGGCGATCGTCTCGCTGTAGGCCTCGGCGAGAGCGATGGCGAGGGAAGTGCCGAACAGCGTGGCGGCCGCCTTTGCGGCGCCGGGCGGGTGGGCCTGCAGAACGAGGACGACGGCGAGCACGCTAATCGAGCCGTAGATCGCGCGGGAGACAAAGTTGCGGTCGAAGAGCTCTTCGTCGACGGTGAGGCTGCGGACCACTCGAGTAGTCTGGCGCCGATTATTCCTCGTTCCTATTGAACGCGTGAGGAAGGGCATCGCAGGGCTATACTGAGTTCAGTTGCCGAGTAGTGTAACGGTAGCACCGGAGCCTTTGGAGCTTCTTGTCCAGGTTCGAATCCTGGCTCGGCAGCCAACATTTCATCCCACCGAATCGGCCCTAACATGCAATGTCGAACGGTCACGCCCTTCCAGTGACGATGACCACCGATAATCGATTCAAGCCGCGCGCCACAGGAGGTCAGACATGGATCATCACGAAGTGATGCAGGTGCTCAACGGCCTGCTGGCACAGGAGCTGATGAGCTCCCGGATCCCGGCTCGCCTCGCATACACGGGACGCGACGGCTTCCCTCGCGCCATCCCGATCGGCTACCTGTTCACCGGCAGCCACCTCGTAATGGCGACCGACCCGGGAACGCACAAAGTCGCGGCCCTCACTGCTGACCCCCATATCGCGCTGACGATCGACACTGAGGCGTTCCCGCCGAAGATCCTCCTGATCCGCGGCGTAGCAACCATCGACGTCGTCGAAGGCATCCCGGAAGAATACTGGCAGGCGTCTCGAAAGTACCTGGCCGACGACGAATGGGACGGCTTCGTCGAGGGCGTGAAGCAGACCTATGAGCGGATGGCGCGCATCACGGTCGAGCCGACCTGGGCACGACTGATCGACTTCGAGACGACCCTCCCGGAGCACCTCGAGAAGAAGATGAGGGAAGGCGCGACCCGGCCGCAGAGCT
>JBFWZE010000148.1:0-8764 GCA_050185685.1 Dehalococcoidia bacterium | reverse complement strand
TTGATGCCCGCGATCGACGCCTCGGCCTGCGCCCGCGTCCCGTAGACCACCGCAAGCGTTGAACGCAGCGTCCGCATCAGCCGCGCCGTGCGGTCCGTCTTGTAGGAGCTGTGCTCGGCGACACCCTGCGCGACCGAGGGATGCGCGATCTGCATGAGCAGCGACCGCCCGCCGCCGAGGATCAGGATGCCCTCCTGGTGGATGCGCCGGATCGCGCTGTCCGGTGCGAAGAACGGCGCCTGCAGGTCGGCGGCGGTGTCGAGGGCCATGAACTCATGGTAGCTGACACGAAGAAGGGGCCGTCTCGGTTTGAGGCGGCCCCTTCTGATCGCGGTTAGCTGATAGCTGTTCGCTGAAAGCTGTGCGCTAAACCGTGCCCTCCGGCTTCGCGTGATTCTGCTTCAGGTCCTCCCAGCTGGAGGCGTGCATGAAGTCTGACCAGGCGCGGTAGGTCCAGAGCTGCGCGTGCTCGTTGACGTGCGTCTCAATCCGGTTCGGGCCGTCCTCGTCCTTGATGAAGTCACCGTGGTTGAGGCCCATGGCGTAGTTGAGGGGGTAGTGGCCGGAGATTGCGCCGCGGACGCCGCGGGTGCTCTGGTCCCAGTTCTCGCCGTCGTCCTGTTCCATCATGCCGCCGGGGCCGAAGTGGCGGCCGGTGCGCAGCGACATCTCGCGCTGGACCTCCTTCGGCTCGTCGCGGTTGACGAAGGTCCACATCCAGATTTCGGTCTTCGTGGGGCCCTTTGGCATGCGGATCGCGACGTTGCGGGAGCCGCTGGGGACGAAGAGGTTGGGGAAGACGTTGAGGTGCGAGTTGCCGGTGCGTGTCCCGATCGGGCCCAGGCGGCGCTGCACTTCGGGGTCGAGGCGCCAGACGTTCAGCGGGTCTTTCTCGACGATCTGGGGCCAGCCCTCCGGCATGTAGTTCGCGGCCATGCCATGGCCGTACTCGCTGAGCACCGTGTAGCCGTCCTTTGGCGTGAACTGGCCGATCCGGCGCACGGGTCCCTGCTGCGAGCGTGACCGAATAAAGCCCGGTCCCGGGTAGCCTGCCATGCTCGCGGACTGGTGCGTGACGCCGTGATAGTGGTCCGGCGTGTTGTCTGACGGGAACTTCCAGTTGCAGTCGAGGCTGAACTTGGCGATGCCGCCCACTGCTGCCATGTCGCCGCGGGCGAAGAGCAGGTCGAGGCAGAATGTCGCGTCGCCCAGGTACTCGAGCAGCGGCGGCGCTGCCGGGTCCATCGTGGCGAAGACGAGGCCGCGGTAGCTGTCTACCTGCGCTGCGTTGATCAGGCCCCAGTGCTCACGGTCGAGTTCTTCGTGGTAGACCTCCTTGAACCCCGGAACGCCAACGAGGGCGCCCTTCAGGTCATAGGTCCAACCGTGGTAGGTGCACATGAACGACGTCGCGTGCCCCTCGTCGGCGCGGCAGACCGCGTTACCTCGATGACGGCAGCTGTTGACCAGCACCGACACGCCCATGTCGTTGTTGCGGACGACGATGACGCGGTCCTCACCCATGAAGTTGAGGAAGAAGTCGCCCGGGTTCGGGATCTGCGACTCGTGGCACATGAACAACCAGGCGCGGGCGAAGATCTGCTCCATCTCGAGCTGGTAGATCTCGGGGTCGAAGTAGATCTTGCGGTCAACGAGACCGTGTTTGTAATCGACGAGACGCGATGCTTCTCGCGCCTCCTGCAGGTCCATGGCCATAAGCGTGTCCTCTCCAGATCGACTAGACACAACAGTTGTGATGTCGCTCCGATGATAGTCCGGAGGTATGCGGTGTCAAGGAAAGAATGGACCTAGAGGCCGGCGACCCCTGCAGCCTTGAGGGCGCTGATGATCTGCTCGTTGTTCGCCTTGATAGCGCTCGATACTGCGTGGGCGATCGCGTCGCGCTGCTCTTTGGTGAAGACGGGGCGGCCGCCGGGATGGGTCAAGGTGTAGTTGCCCAGGCTCAGCAGCTCACTCTGGACCAGGTTCTCTACTTCGGCTTCGTTCAGACCGATCTGGGTCATGGCTCTCCTCGTCTGTGGCTCGTCCCCTTGTCGTTGGCCGCGCCATCATACAGCGCCTGCAAGGGCAGTTCCCTCGCCCGGGTGACATTTCTCCTTTGCTATAAGCGACGATCCCGGTAATGTGTCCGGGTTCGCGTTCTGAACATTTGTTGCGATTCTGAAACCCGCTAGAGGCTGCAGCGTTTCATCGCTGTCTCCTTGAAAACTTCAGGATCGCGAGGATCGAAGGAGGTCTTAGTTGACCAACGAGGGCAATATCTGATCCCGAAGAGGTCAGAAACCCGCGGACTCGTAGGTATCGGGTTTCTGGCCATAGCACTCATCGCAGGAGGTGGACCACAGACTTACCAATTTGGCGTACTCAGCAATATTTCTCACACCGCGCACCTCGAAGCAGCTGAAGCAACCGCTCCGCTGCCGGACCTGACGCCCATCGCGGCGATTCAGCTCGAGCCCATCGTCACGCCGGTTAGCCCGGTATTCGAAGGGTTCGTCACGCATTACGGGGTTTCGTACAACGGCAGCCCGATGGGCTGTACCGGACTCCCCTACTCTTCAGACAACGAAACAATCATTGCTGTCGGACCGATGAACAGCGGCGAATGGCCCTGCGGTACACAACTTCGCGTCTGCGGCGTTGCCGGCTGCTTTGTCGGCGTCAGACAGGACAGCTGTCCCGGCTGCACCGCCTACGTGCTCGACCTCTCAGAGGCGGGCATTGCCCTGGCATGCGGTGACCAGGCTCACGTTTGCCGTGTCGGCATCGAGGAGGTGCTCGTTGAGTACCCGCCGCCCGAGCAGCCGCCGCCGATCGAGATCATTCAGCTGAATGAGCCTCCACCACCCACCCAGCTCATTCTTGTGCTCCCTGCTCCACTTCCGGAGCCGGTCACATCAGCCCCTGCGGGATTAGACCCGGTCCCCTGAGACCGTACGAACGCGAACACAGGACGGCCCGATTCACCTGAATCGGGCCGTCTTCGTTCTCTGCGCCGGGCCTACAGGTTGTTCACCTGGATGAAGTCGCGAATGCCGTCCATCACGAAGTCGACAGCGATCGCGAACAGGAGAATCCCGACCACGCGCGCCAACAGCCTCAGCAACGGCGCACCGAGCAGCCGGGCGAGCAGGTCGGCGGCCATCAGGCACACGAACGTAATCGCCAGCACGATACTCACCGCGGCGATCGTCTCCGGCCGGCCCAGCGTCTCAGCGAACGACGCCGTTGCGGCGAGGGCGCCCGGACCGGCGATCAGCGGCGTCGCCAGCGGCACGAGGGCGAAGTCAAGCGGGCTCACCGGTGCCTCCTGCTTCTCGTCAGCGGGCTGGCCCTCGGCTACGAGACGATAGGCCGGGATCAGGAGCAGCAGGCCGGCCGCGACCTGGAAGCTCGCGGCGGAGATACCGAGGAAGTCGAGCACCTTCTGCCCGCCGAGCGCAAAGGCGATCAGCAGGACGAAAGAGGCGGCCACCGCGATGGTGGCCGCCTCCAGCTTCTGCCTGGTGGAGAACCGCCGGGCGAACAGGTAGAAAACGAGGATGTTGCCGAGCGGGTCCAGGATCGCAAAGAGGGATACGACAGCCTGGGCCATTGTTCAGAGCCGGGGGCTCGATTACCCCTCCCCGTTGTGCAGGTACTCGAGCAGAGATCGCATCTCCGGCGACTCGCGCAGAAGGGCGAGGGCCCGCGCTTCGATCTGGCGCACGCGTTCGCGCGTCAGGTTGAAGTGCCTGCCTACTTCCTCCAGCGTCCGCTGCTGCCGGTCGACGAGACCGTAGCGCAGGGTGATGATCTCCCGCTCCCGAGGCGGCAGCACGCGCAGCGCCGTTGACAGGTCGTCCTTCAGCAGCTCCGCCGTCGCTTCCTCGATCGGCGAGATCATGACCTGCTCGATGACGTCCTCGAGGCGGCCGTCACCTTCGCTGCCGAGGGGCTGCTCCAGCGAGATCGGCTGCCGGGTAAGGGCGTCCTGCAGCTGCTCTACCGCGTCGACGGTCATGCCAAGGCGTCCGGCGATCTCCGCCGTCGTCGGCTCGCGTCCCTGCTCGACGAGGAGCGAGTCGAGCGCCTTGCGGTACTTCGACGCCGTCTCCACGACGTGCACGGGAAGACGTACCGTGCGCGACTGGTCGGCCAGCGCCCTCGTCACCGCCTGGCGAATCCACCAGGTGGCGTAGGTGCTGAACTTGAAGCCGCGCCGGTAGTCGAACTTCTCGACACCGCGGATCAGGCCCGTGTTGCCCTCCTGAATGAGGTCGAGCAGGGGCAGACCGCGGTTCTGGTAGCGCTTCGCAATCGCCACGACGAGGCGCAGGTTCGCGCGCATCATCCGGTCCTTCGATTCGCCGGCCTTGCGCTCGAACTCACGCAGGTGCCGCGCAAGGCTGAACAGCACGCCCTCGTCATCGAGGCCGTCGTCCAGCTCTTCCGGCGTCACCATGCGGCTGCCGACCGACAGCTCCCAGAGGTCTTCGATGACCTGCTGGCCGGAGGTGCCGATCACGTCACCGATCGCGTCTGCCAGGCCCGTGTCGATCTGCGCCACGATCGACTTCTGGAACCCGGGCTCGAAGAGCACTTCCGAGCTCTTCTCGCCCGCGTCAGGCGCAACAACGGGGCGCACGCGCTCCGTCAGCTTGATCAATCGCTCCAGCAGGTAGCGGGCCTGCGACTCGTAAGTCAGCGTCTGGCCGTTGGAGGTCAGCTCGCGCTGATGGCGGGCAAGCAGTCGCCCGTTCTCAATCTCCTTCGCCAGCTCGACTTCTTCCTTCGCGGTCAGAAGGCGCACTGCGCCGATTTCCTGCAGGTACAGCTGTACAGGGCCGGGAAGCTCCGCCTCCTGGTCCCGGCTGAGGGTGCTTTCCTCCTCAGCCTCTTCAATTTCCTTTTCTCGGTCGTCCAATCTCTCTATCGCCATTTCACACACTCAAACCTATGTAAAGCTCTGTACCTATTCTACTGCAGCAGCTTCCTTTTTGTAAGTAGCTACGCACCGCCGGCGCCAATATTTTCCTGGCTCGGTTCAGTCATCGTTTCCGGGTCGAGGAGGCGCTTCAGTGCTAATTCGCTGAGGGTGGTGCGGCGGATCGCTACCTGCAGCACCGTCTCGCCGGTCGCCGAGGCCTCCTTCGCGATTGCCGACGCTTGGTCGTAGCCGATCTCGGGCGCCAGGGCAGTCGCGAGGGCAAGCCCCTGTTCCAACAGCTTCGGCCCCTGGTCCGTCGCCTGAAGCCCGCGCACGCACTTTTCATCGAAATTGCGAGCCGGGGCTGTCAGCAACGCAAGGGACTGCAGCAGGTTGTGACCGGCGAGCGGTAGCATCAGGTTCAGCTCGAAGCGGCTGTCGCGGCCCGCGAGCACGATCGCGCTGTCGTTGGCAATGACCTGGGCACACGCTTGCAGCAGGGACTCGGCAATCACCGGGTTCACCTTGCCCGGCATGATCGAGCTCCCAGGCTGGACTTCCGGCAGCTTCAGCTCGCCGAGACCAGTCCGCGGCCCGGAGCCCAGCCAGCGGATGTCGTCGGCGATCTTGCTCAAACTGACCGCGATGGTCCGCAGCATGCCGCTGGCGGCAACGAGGCCGTCGATTGTCGCCTGTGCCTGGAAGTGGTTGTCCGTCTCATGCAGCTCGAGGCCGCTGAGCTCTGAGAGCAGCTCGGCGGCGCGCTCGGGGAAGTCGGGATGGCAGTTGATGCCGGTACCGACCGCCGTGCCGCCGAGAGGCAACTCGGCGAGGTCATCGACGGCGTATTCGAGGCGCCGCAGACTGCGCTCGATCTGCCCCGAATACCCGAGGAACTCCTGGCCCAGCCGTATGGGCGTGGCGTCTTGCAGGTGGGTTCGTCCTGTCTTGAACACGCCCCAGAACTCATCCTGCTTCGCCCTCAGGCTCGTCCGCAGCTCCTCGAGCGACGGCTCCAGCTCTTCGCGGATCAGCAGAAGCGCAGCGATGCGGATCGCGGTCGGGATCACGTCGTTTGACGACTGACAGAGGTTCACGTCGTCGTTCGGATGCACGTCGCCGGAGCCGCGGTCGCCGCTGATGAGCTCACTGGCGCGCGAGGCGATCACCTCGTTCGCATTCATGTTGGTCGAAGTCCCGGAGCCGGTCTGGAAGACGTCGACGACGAACTGGTCATCGAGCCTCCCGTCTGCAACCTCGCGCGCCGCAGCCTCGATCGCGCCGGCCTTCGTCGTATCGAGCAGGTCCAGCTCACGGTTCGTCTGCGCTGCTGCCAGCTTGATCAGCCCCAGGGCGCGGATGAACACGCGGGGGAAGCGCAGGGTGCTGACCGGGAAGTTGAGGACGGCGCGCATCGTGGACGCGCCGTAGTACGCGCCGGCGGGCACCTGCATCTCACCCATCGCGTCACGGACGCGGCGGGTGGGTGCGGCGTCCACGCGGCCGTTCAGCTCAGGTGGGCCCACCATCGTGGCTCACCCCGAGGTCCGCTTTGACTTTCTCAATCTCCCGGCGGTCATAGACGAATTCATCACCGTGCCGCGCTTCGTAGTGGCGGCCGACGCCGTAGCGCTCGAGCAGACCGGCGAGGTTCTTCACGTCAACGCCGAGGAGCGCTGCGGCTTCGTCGGCGGTCAATTCGTCACTGTGGATGTGCTGTTGCATCGAGGAATCCTCCAGGAATCCACCATGCGTCGCTGCGGCTCACCCTGGGACAACAAAGGGATACCAAACATTAACAACGGCTTTCAGCCCATCACGCGCTGCTGGGGTCTACAATTTTTCTGAGGTAAGAGCCGTATGAACACGTCCAAAAAACTGGCAATTCTCGTCGGCGGCGGTCCCGCGCCCGGCATCAACAGCGTGATCAGCTCCGTGACGATCGAGGCCCGCAAGATGGGACTCTCGGTCATCGGCGTCTACGACGGCTTCGAGCACCTGATCGCCGGCGACCTCAGCTTCGTCCGCGAGCTCACCATCGAAGACGTCTCGCGCATCCACTTCCAGGGCGGCTCGCTCCTGCGCACCGCCCGCGCCAACCCGACGAAGAGCGAAGAGACGATCAACGCGGTGGTCGAATCGCTGCGCCGGCTCGACGTCTCCTATCTCGTGACGATCGGCGGCGATGACACCGCGTTTGCCGCATCGACGGTAGCACGACGCGCCGGCGGCCAGTTCCGCGTCGCTCACATCCCGAAGACGATCGACAACGACCTGCCCCTGCCCGCCGGCGTACCCACGTTCGGCTACGAGACGGCGCGCGCCACCGGCGCCCAGACCATCCTCACCCTCATGGAGGACTCCCGCACGACGAACCGCTGGTTCGTCACCGTCGTCATGGGGCGCAAGGCGGGACACCTCGCCCTCGGCATCGGCAAGGCGGCCGGCGCCACCGTAACCGTGATCCCGGAGGAGTTCGGCGGCGAGAAGCTCTCGCTGGACGAGATCGCCCGCGTTATCGAGGGTTCAATCCTCAAGCGCCGCCTCACCCACCAGGGCTACGGCATGGCCATCGTCGCCGAAGGCGTCGGCGAGCGTCTCGACCCCGAGGAGCTGAAGGACTATGCCGGCGTCGAAGTCAGCTACGACCCCTACGGCAACGTGACCCTGGCCGACATCCCGCTCGCCTCGCTGATCAAGCAGGCGATCACACGGCGGTTCGCAGCCCGCGGCGACAAGGTGCAGATCACGGAGACCACCCTGGGCTACGAGCTGCGCTGTGCCAACCCGATCCCCTTCGATATCGACTACACCCGCAGCCTCGGCTACGGCGCCGTGCGCTTTCTGCTCGACGCGCCGTCGGACGACAGCCTCGCGATCGGCGGCTTCGTCACGCTCGAGGACGCCCACGTCAACGTGCTGCCTTTCAGCGCGCTGCTCGACCCGAACACTGGACGCACGATTGTCAGGCTCGTCGATGTCGAGTCGACCCACTACCGCGTTGCCCGCGACTACATGATCCGGCTCGAGAAGAAGGACCTCGACGACGAAGCGACCTGCGAAGCCCTCGCCGCTGCTGCAAAGCTGCCGGTCGACGAGTTCAGGTCGCAGTTCGCGCCGATGTTCGATGGAGTAGCAGCCGGCGTCTAACCGCCCAGCGTCCGCAAACGCAAAGCGCCGGTGAATATTCACCGGCGCTTTCTCATAGTGCTGTGAAGCTGCTAGGAGTCGGCTGCAGCTTCGCTGAAGTGGCCCTCGGCGTCCAGGAGGTAGCCGATGCCCTGCAGCGTCTTGATGATCGTCGGGTTCGACGGGTCGGGCTCCAGCTTGCTCCGCAGTCGCGAGACCCAGACGCGCAGGTACTGCAGGTCGTCGCGGTATTCCGGGCCCCAGACCTTGCTGAGCAGCTCCGTGTTGAGCATCACCTTGCCAGCGTTGGCTGCGAGGTGCTGGAGGAGCATCCATTCCGTCCGGGTCAGCGAAACGACTTCCGCATCCTTCTTGACCAGCCTGCGGTTGAGGTCGATCTCGACGTTGGCGACGCGGACGATGTTCTCCGCTCCGACGGTGGGCCGGAAGCCGCGACGCAGGACGGCACGGACGCGGGCGCTGAGCTCCTCCGGGTTGAACGGCTTCACCAGGTAGTCGTCGGCGCCCATCTCGAGGCCGCGCACCTTGTCTTCGTCGTGGTCCTTTGCGGTCAGCAGAATGACGGGGACGCTCGTGCGTTCCCGCAGCCGGCGCATCACTTCGAGACCGCTCATCTCCGGCATGACGATGTCGAGGATGACGATGTCGGGGCGTTGCTGTTCCGCCATCCGAAGCGCCTCTTCA
>JBFWZE010000147.1:0-8784 GCA_050185685.1 Dehalococcoidia bacterium | reverse complement strand
AATGCCGCATGAACGAAGGCTTGCGGTAGATTCCCCAGCATTTCGCCTTTGGAGGGCTCGGCTTCTTCCGCAAAGAGCCCCAGGTCGTTCGTATAGCCAAGACACGCATCAAGAATCTGCCTGGCTCGCGTAAGATCGCCGAGCATGACCGAAAGTTGCGCTACCCAGAGCGTGCCAGCCAGGAACGCTCCTTCTTCTCTCGAGTTGCTATCCACAAGATGGCGCCAGTACAAGGTTCCATCGGAGTAGTCGCGATCGAGAACCGCTATCGTCGCCCTCATCTCTGATGAGTCGGCCGGAGCATAATCCCAGATGGGGATCAAAACTGCCGAGACGTCAACCGCCTCGCTGCCAGCGTACGCTGCATAGGCGCCCTCCGACGTCAGGCAATTATCAGCCACAAATTGGCGGATGCGTGCGGCTTCGGCCCTCCACCGTTTCGCCTTTGCACGATCGGAAGCGAATTCGGCAATGAACTCCAGTCCGCGGGCGCTCACCACCTTGCCGATGGTGTACTGTTCCTTCTTGCTCTCCTCCCAGATGCCATTGTCCGGTTCCTTCCAGCTGTTCGCTACGAAGTCAGCAAGATGCTCGACAATCGACCAATGTTCACGTGTGTCGAAGCCGCCATAAAGCAATTTGGCTGCGAGGAGAATGTTGCCGAACCCGTCGAGCTGCCATTGGCCGCGGGCCCCGTTACCTATTCGGACTGGTCGGCTGTCAGCAAACCCTTCAAGGTCAAGGTGCTGTTCGGCCGGCGCCGCATCTCTGCCAAGAGAGAGAAACGGCGGGAGCGGTGGTCGCTCATCCTCCTTGACTGATTTGCAGAGAAATGCAAGAAATGCAAGCGCGTCAGATGCGTCGCTACCCGCTCGCAGCAGCGCGCTGAGGACCATTCCGGCGTCACGTAGCCAGACGTAACGATAATCATAGTTTCGGCTGCCGCCGGTGACTTCCGGAAGGGAGCTGGTAATGGCGGCGATGACTCCGCCGCTGTCGGCATGGGTCAGAAGCCGTAGCGCCTGTAGAGACTGGGCGACCTCCCTCTCGTAAGGACCGTGATAGGTAATATGAGTGGCGAGCTCTGCCCAGGCAGACAGGGTTACCGAAAGCCAGCGCTGGAGTACGCCGGAATCAATCTGCGCCCCCGGCTCATCCAACAGCACCATCCAGCCGGAGTCACCCTCCGGGAGCACCATGCGGACATCGCTGGCATCTTGCACCAGACGGTGAGAGCCGCGAAGGATGCGGCCTTTCCCCAAGTCAATGCCGCCGTCATTTCCATCTAGTTGTTCAGGTTGTGCCGGCATTGAGCCATAATTTGGTCTCGCCCTGACTCGAATTTCCACTGTTGCAGGTGCCGTAGAGAAGGAACGACAGATGCCATGTTGGCCAACGCCCATTGGCATCCAGTCCGTTACAGAGAATAGGCCGTTTTCACCCTGGAGGCTGGTTTCCAGGGCGCCGCTTTCTTCAAGGTAGCGCCTTGAATGAAACTCGGCCCCTGGAAGATGGATCGACCAATCTCCACCTTTTTGTTCATCGAGTAGGGAAGAGAAGAGCGAAGGATAGTCGAATCTCCCTGGGCAGTACCAGACGATGCGGGCGTTACGATCCACGACTGCCGCCGTCCGGCGATCCCCAATGACGGCGAGATCCCGGATCGATAACTGCTGACTCACACCGCGACTTTCCTTTCTTCGTTTCGGTAATTTCGATCCTTCATGGCCACAAGGAACCGACCCTCGTAGAGCCATTCGTCCTCAGACCAGTGCTACTAGAGCTGCTTCTCGGTAACCGCGGTCGTACCGTGGCGCCACCACGCATAGACCAGCCCAAGGGTCATGCCATAGATCGCGTGGCTGAGGATCCAGACCCAATCAGGCATCGCCTGAGTAAAGAGCTCGCCACCGTTGAAAATGTCGGCAATGGCATACGTGTTTACTGCCCAGAGGACCAGGGCCCAGATGGCACCGAGTAGCACCTCGACCGACGGAGTGAGGTAGGCAGCCGCAAGACCGATGCCCAGGGCGAACATCACGCCGAAGGCCATTGATAACACCATGTGAATACCAATGCCGACCGCTACGTCGGCAAGGACCAAGCTCCCGCCCAGGTTGTCTTCGCCAAAGAAGACTGCGGTGATTGCGCGGGGCGGTGCCCATAACCCCAGACCGTCCAGTGCCGCGAGGACCATGGCAAACATTGCCATCAGTGCTCCAGCGGTTATTCCTGCAATTCCTGCTTTGACAAGCCAGGCCACCTCAATCGGTGCCATGACATCGCCGGCGATCTGCTCTCCGCGAGCGTTCTCGTTGTACATGATTGCTCTCCTTTCTCAGGGATCAAGACGCAAGGCTCAATTTTCAGTATCGAAGCCGGCTCTCGCCAAAACCCAAAGTCTTGCGGCCACATGTTAAGAAGGCATCAAGGGTTGTCGGACTCCGGCTCTTCCTTGTCTTCTCGACATCAAGTACGAGCGAAAGCGGCCGTATCTGTTCGGGTCCAAAGTCGCCGGTGGACTCGTTCGGCAGACGTCGGCGGGCGTCGATGTCCTGCACTCGGACGACATCGACCTCAAGCCGCGCCTAATCTTGGGCCTTGATAAGTGACGAAGATCACGGAACAAGGGTGATGAGGCGTCTTACGGTCGGAAGGAGAGGTGAAAGTCGTGACCAAGTCCAAGTCTCGAGGCGTGCATCCGAACCAGCGGCCGCGCGTGAAGCGCTCCAGCCAGCCCGTTGATTGGAAGCGCTGGGGCCTCGTCGCTGCAGTCATCGGTCTGGTCGCCGTATTCGCGTTCCTGGCCCGCGCCGGTGGGAGCACCAGCGCTGACCCCGAGACCGCGGCGCTGGCAGAGGCAAACGCGGGGACGGAGGTGAAGGTGCTCACGGGTACGCATCACACGGTCTACCACTCGACTGCCCCGCTGCCGACGAGCGACAAGCCGCGAGCGGACGGCAAGCCGACGCTCGTCTGGTTCTCGGGGACGTGGTGTGAGTACTGCGAGCAGATGGAGCCGTGGGCGCACGAAACTGCCTCATCGTTTACCGGCCGGATCGCCTTCGTCGAGAAGTCAGTCGACGATGACAAGAGCGCTGCGAGCAAGTACGGCGTGCGCGGCACTCCCACCTTCGTCCTGATCGACGCGCAGGGCAAAGTCATCTCGCAGTTCTTCTTCCAGAGCTCGCGGACTGCATTTCGCACCGCCATCGAGCAAGCAATCAACAGAGCGCCGCGCGGATGAGGGACTTGGCTTGCGCTCTTGCAGTCGCTCGTAAACGCAGCCGCTGTTGGCTACGACAGGGCAGCGCGCAGGGCCGCGAGGAGCAGCTCATCGTCGGCGGGATCGACGGTCCTGGGATCGAGAAGCAGCTGGCCATTGTGGATACGCCCAACGACGGCCGGCTCACCGCCTCGTAGCCGGGCGGAGTGGGCTTCGACGTCACCGCTGAGGGCGAGGACGCGGCTGGGTAGCGAGTCCTCAGGCAGACTGCCGCCGCCGATCATCGACCGTGCGTCCTCGACCGCCGCGATTTCGCCCAGTGTCGCCGCCCAGCGCGATGCCCTCGCTTCGATCGCGTCAACCGGCGTGGCAATCATTCGCCACACGGGTACCTGCTCGACCGCGTCGCCCTTGAGGTAGTGCTTCAGTGTGGCCTCCAGGGCAGCAAGGCTGGCCTTGTCGATCCGCACGGCACGCGCCAGCGGGTGTCGTCGCAACGTCTCGATAAGGTCTCGCCTTCCCGCGACGATCCCGGCTTGCGGCCCGCCCAGCAGCTTGTCGCCGGAGAAGAGGACGAGGTCGGCGCCGGCCTCGATGCTCTCCTGAGGCGTCGGCTCATGCGTGAGGCCGAAGATCGACGTCTCGCGCAGGCAACCGCTACCGAGGTCGTCGAAGAGCAGGAGCCCGCGTTCGTGCGCGAGCTGGCCCAGCTCCCGGACCGAGGGCTGCTCTGTAAAGCCGGTAATCCGGAAGTTGCTGGAGTGAACCCGCATCAGGGCGGCGGTGCGCTCGCCGATCGCGTCGGCATAGTCGCGCAGGTAAACGCGGTTCGTCGTACCGATGTCGACCAGCTCGACGCGGCCCTGGCGCATGACGTCCGGGATGCGGAAGCCGCCGCCAATCTCGACGACCTGGCCGCGCGCGATCGGTATCTGGCGCCCGTCCGCGAGGGCGGTGAGGACCAGCAGCAGCGCCGACGCGTTGTTGTTCACCGCGATTGCCGCCTCCGCACCGGTCAGGGCGCAAAGAAGCCGCTCGACGTGGACGTGCCGGGTACCGCGTTCGCCTGCCGCGAGGTCGTACTCGAGGTTGCTGTAGCCCCGGCTCACGGCGACAACCGCCTCGATCGCCGACGCCGCCAGAGGCGCACGCCCGAGGTTCGTGTGCAAGATCACGCCAGTCGCGTTGATCACCGGGCGAAGGTTGGGGCGAAACGCCTCGTAGGCTCGCCGGACTGCCGCCGCGGCGATCTCGTCCAGGCTGCTCGAGGTGCCGTCAGCCGCGGCTGCACGACGTTCCGCCAGCTCGCTTCGGACGGCCTGCGTCAGCGCCGGCAAGCCCAACTCGCCGGCGGCATTCCTGACTTGGACGTCAGCGAGGACCCGGTCGACCGACGGCAGGGAGCGATAGATGCCTTCCAGATGAGCCTCTCCTGTCAGTGCGGGGCGTCTGGCGGAAGTGGGAGGGAGTCGAACCCTCCCATCCCTTTATCAAAGAGACGCAACGGTTTTGAAGACCGCGAGGCACACCGGAACCCATCCACTTCCGGCGCAAGCTTACGGTGATGGATTGGTAGATTCCACTTTATGCCGGTCTAGAATGGACGGCGGGCCAGCTCGGCCGGGGAGATGCGCTTGTTCGTCATAGGCACCGCGGGGCATGTCGACCACGGGAAGTCAGCGCTGGTGAAGGCGCTGACCGGCGTCGATCCCGATCGCTTGCAGGAAGAGAAGCTGCGCGGCATGACGATCGACCTGGGCTTCGCCGAGCTGTTGTTACCCAGCGGTAGACACGCCGGCGTGGTCGACGTGCCTGGGCATGAGCGCTTCATCAAAAACATGCTGGCCGGCGTGGGCGGCATCGACTTCGCGTTGCTGGTAGTCGCAGCAGACGAAGGCGTTATGCCCCAGACGCGGGAACATCTTGCCATCCTTCACCTGCTGAACGTCAGCAATGGCGTCGTCGCGCTCACAAAGAGCGACCTTGCCGATGACGAAACCCTCGAGCTGATGTCCCTCGAGATCGCCGGCGAGATCGAGGGCACGTGCCTCTCAGACTCTCCCATCGTCACCTGCTCGGCGCGGACCGGCGCTGGCCTCGACGTTCTGCTTCAGACCATCGATGAAAGGCTGGACGGTGGGGGCCGCGCCGTGCCGGCGGGGCACGCGCCACGTCTTCCGATCGACCGGTTGTTCACAGTCGCGGGATTCGGCACCGTTGTAACAGGCACGTTGGTAGGCGGTGCCCTGCGAGTCGGTGATGAGGTCGAGGCGCTGCCCGCCCTCGGCACGAAGAATGTGCGAGCGCGGGTGCGTGGCCTGCAGACCCACGGCAAGCAGGTCGAAATCGCGCTGCCTGGGACGCGAACAGCGGTGAACCTCGGCAACGTGGACCTGACCGAGGTGGCACGCGGTCAGATCCTCACGTCGCCCGGGCAGATCGAGCCGGCCCGCTCCCTGGAGGTGCGTCTGCGCGCGATCGAATCGGCGCCGCACGCCCTGCGTCACAACACGATGCTGACCTTTCACCACTATGCGAGCGAATCGCCGGCACGCCTCGTGCTCCTCGAGGCGGATGAGCTCTTGCCCGGCGAGGAAGCCTGGGCTCAGCTACGGTTGGCGCGCCCGGTTCCTGCGCTGGCCGGTGACCGCTTCGTCCTTCGCGATGCGGAGACGACCCTCGGCGGCGGCAGCATCGTCACGCTCTCGACGAGGGGCAGGGCGGGCAAACGCCTCGACCGCAAGGAGGCACTGGAGCGGCTGGCGGGCGGCGGCGACGCTGAGGCGCTCTACGTCGCCATCCGACGCCAGGAGCCTGCAACCATCCCTTCTGGTGCCGCGTTCGAGGGCCTCGATCCGGGCAGACTTCACGACGCCTTGGACGCGCTCACCGCATCAGGTCGCGTGGTTGTCACCGGCAGCGCCGAGGAGCAGGTCGTCTACACCTGCGAGGGCTTCGCGCGGTTCAGCGGCATGGTCAATGAGGCAGTCGAGGACTACCACCAGCGCTACGCACTGCGACCCGGTTTGCCGAGGGAGGAGCTTCGCAGCCGCCTCGGCCTCGCGCCGAAAACCTGGGACGCGCTGGTACAGTGCCTCGTAACCAGGGGGACGTTGGAGCAGTCTGGCCCGCAGGTGCACCTGCCGGGCTGGCGACCGCGGCTGTCTCAGCAGACGGAGACGGAGGCACAGACCTATCTTCGCGCACTCCGGGCGACGCCTTACGCCCCCGTTGCTTCGCTGCCCTCGCAGGACGTCCTGCGCTACCTCGTCGACTCGGGGCTGGTGGTCCGGCTCCAGGACGGCACGATGTTCGACGCGAGCGCGTATCAGCGAATGGTCGAAATGACCGTGGCGCTACTCGAGCGGCAGGGTGACGTGAGCCTTGCGGAGGTGCGTGACCTTCTTGGTACCTCGCGCCGCTACGTGCAGCCCTTTCTCGAGCACCTCGACCAGCTTCGTATTACCGCCCGCCGCGACGACCGCCGCGTCTTGATACGGCGGCCCTGACTCCTCCCTGGCAGCGTCTACGCATTCACAATGATGCCGCTGCCTTCGTGCACCGAGCCGATGATTGCCGCCGGGTAGCCGCCCTCGCGCAGGGACGCAACGAGCTGCGGCGCGACCGTTGGGTCAACGGACATAAGGAGGCCGCCGGACGTCTGCGCGTCGAACAGGAGCCGCCGCGTGGCGTCCGGCACGTCCGAAGCAATCTCGGTCTTCGGAAGCAGGAACTCCATGTTTCGGTTGAGACCGCCGTAGTCGATCCCTATCGCCGCGTACTTCTCGGCTCCGTCGAGGATCGGCAGCGCCGAGGCGCTGATCTGAAGCTGGACGTGGCTGTGGTCGGCAATCTCGAAGCTGTGGCCGATGAGGCTGAAGCCGGTGACGTCGGTCATCGCGTGGGCGCCGGCTTCCGCGGCAAGGTGGGCAGCGTGGCGGTTGAGCTGGAGCATGCTGGCGATCGCACCCTGCACGTGGCTCTCGTCGGCGATGTCGTTCTTAGACGCGGTGAGGATGACGCCCGTGCCGAGCGCCTTGGCGAGGATCAGGGCATCTCCGGGCAGGGCGCCGCTCTTGGACAACACGCGGTCGGGATGCACGACGCCGGTTACGGACATGCCGTACTTTGGCTCCGCGTCGAGGACCGTGTGGCCTCCCGCGACGATGCCGCCGGCCTCGGCGACCTTCTCGGCGCCGCCACGAAAGATCTCGCTGAAGATTTCGTGTGGGAGATCTTCGGGGATGCCGGCAATGTTGAGGGCAAGGATCACCTCGCCGCCCATCGCGTACACGTCACTCATCGCGTTGGCGGCGGCAATTGCGCCGAAGGTCCACGGGTCGTCGACCACCGGCGGGAAAAAGTCGAGCGTCTGCACGATCGCGGTCTCGTCGTCGAGCTTGTAGACGGCGGCGTCATCCGAAACGCCGGCGAGGAAGCGGGGATGGTCCTCCGGCTTGAAGCTGTCCTGGAGAGAGCGAAGGACCTGGCTCAGCGTCGAGAGCCCGGCTTTGCCCGCGCAGCCGGCGCATGCCGCCATCGAGGTCAGGCGAATTTCCGGCACGGAGTTCATTCAGGGTCCCTTCACGCATAGACTGGTTGTACTGTCAGGCCGCGCCCGTTACGATGGCGCTCAATGGCTCCCACTGTACTTTATCCAGCGCCGGGTGATACATGGTACGTCTAAGCGATCTTCCTCCCGACATCGCCGCGGGTCTTCTCGCGCTGCCGGTCCAGGAGAACGAGACCGCACCGTGGACGCCTGTGCCCGACCTGACACAGGCGCGGGTCGCGATCGTGACGACCGCCGGCCTGCACCGCCGCAGTGACGCCCGCTTCGTGGGTGGTTCGGCCGAATACCGGCTCCTGCCGGGAGACGTTGATCCCGCCGACATCGTGATGAGCCACGTCAGCATCAACTTCGACCGCAGCGGCTTCCAGCAGGACGTCAACGTTGTCTTCCCGGTCGAGCTGCTGCGCTCCCTCGCCGCCGCAGGTGAGATTGGCTCAGTGGCGCAGTGGCACTACTCGTTCATGGGCGCGACCGACCCCTCACGCATGGAAGAGACGGGCCGTCAGGTAGCGACGTTGCTCAAAGAGGACGGGGTTACGGCCGCGATCCTCGTCCCTGTCTGACCAAACTGCACGCGCGCCGTTGGCGGGCTCTCGCGGTACATCGAAGAAGAAGGCATAGCGACAGCAGGGGTCAGTCTGATCCGTGAGCACACGGAGAAGATCTTGCCACCGCGTGCCCTCTGGGTCCCGTTCCCGCTCGGCCGGCCGTTCGGTACGGCGAACGATCGCGACTTCCAGCTGGACGTGCTGCGTTCCCTCCTCAGTCTCTTCAACGAGACAACCGGACCGGTCCTCGCTGACTATGGCCGCGATGCTCCCGACCAGCTTGATGATGACGTCGCCTGGACCTGCGCGCTGCCGCTGCCGCCGCTCGACGAGGCGACGACGAAGCGTGAGCAGCTCACGCAGGCGCTTCAGTCCGAGGCGGGCTTCCTTCTGCCATGGTTTGAGGAAGGTCTGAGCAAACGAGGCCGGACGATGTT
>JBFWZE010000146.1:0-8848 GCA_050185685.1 Dehalococcoidia bacterium | reverse complement strand
TCCTCGTTGTCGTCGTCGTCCTGCGTCGAGTCCGGCTGTAGCGTCGAGTCGTCGGCTGTACCTTCTGCGATCTTGCGCAGTTCGGCCTCGGTGTCGATCGGCTTTTCGCCCTCGGTGGCGGATGCGCTGGTCGGTGCTTCAACGGCGAGGTTGGTCACGCTTTATCCTCCAGACGTTATGTCGGAAGGATAGACGCGGCTAGTTGCAATTGCAACTCAATTGCAATTGCAACCCGTTGCTACCGCTGAACGTCGATCCCTTCGCCGCTGGCGCGCAGGCGCCGCAGCGATGACTCGTACAGGTTCGGGACCTGGCTGGTCTGCTGCGTCGTCGTCGCGGGCGCCGTCGTGGTCTGCGTCGAGGCCGTTGAAGTCGTCGAGGTTGTGTTCAGGTCGTCCTCGCTGAAACCGCCGCCGCCGCCGCCTTCGCCAATTTGGATCAGGTACTCGGCAGCGGCCGGGCTGTAGCCTCGCCGCACCAGCTCGGCCTGCGCCTGCTCGCGCGGGATGATGCCCTCGCCGGCGCCGGTGGCAAGCTGGCTGTCAGACAGGGCGCCCAGTTCGGCGGGCACCAGCTCGCCGGTCGCCGGGTCCTTCGTCAGCAGGCCGCGGTTCTGGTACATCGTGTTGCGCATGTCCGCCTCGGCCGGCGAAACCCACTCGCTGACACCCGATACCGGGTCGGTGTAAAGCTGCATCCCGGCGCGCGGCGGCAGCCCCAGCTCCTCCTCGCGCAGCTGCGCCTGGCGCACGCCCAGGTTCGCGGTGTCGACGCCCAGCCCGGCCACGTCGGCGGCGTTCTGGGCCTGCGTGATCTTGAGCTGGTACTGGTCGAGGGTGAGGCCGGCGCGGGCGGCGTCGATCTGCGCGCGGTCGACCAGCAGCTGCGCCTCGTCGAGGGTGAGGCCGGCGCGGGCCGCGATGTTGCGGGCCTCGTCGACGTTGGTGCCCACCATCTGCAGCGCCAGCCGTGCGTTCTCGAGCTGGAGGGCGCGCACTGCGGCGTTGTCGCGCTGCTGCCGTTCCTTGAGGTCCGCCTGCGACATGATCTTGCCGCGAACGCCGGGGGCGAGCTGCTGGCCGGTGCCGTTGGGCAGTTCTACCTCAACGTCGGGCGTCACGCCGGCGACGTCGAAACGGTACTTCTGGTCGTTGTAGGCGGTCTGCGCCTGGCCGGTGGCGGTGAGGTCGGCGACGTTCGCGCGGGCAGCCTGCACGCCTTCCTCGTCCTGCAGCGCTCGCCGGTTCTGGGTCTGGGCAAACTGGATGACGCCGCGGTTGGCGGCGATGTAGTTGCCCTCGGCGTCCACGACTCCACGGTTCGCGGTGTTGACGCCCTGCTGCGCGTCGAGCGTGCCGCTGCGCGCGTCGAGGACGCGGCCGTTGGCGTCGATGACTGCCTGCGATGCGGGGACGGATGCCTGGCGGGCGGCGATGACGCCTCGGTTCGCGTTGATGACGCCGGCACTGGCGCCCACTGCGCCCTGCTGGGCTGCCTGCGTCTGGCGTCGCGCGTCGAGCTGGGCCTGCAGCGGGTCGCTGGCTGCAGGCGCGGCCGTCGTCGTTGCGCCCTGCTGCGCGTTGATTCGCGCCTGCTCTTCTGGCGTCAGCGGACGAACGACGGCGCTGTTGCCTCCGACTAGCTGGGTGCCGCCGGTAGCGAACGACCGGATCATGTTTCCGCGCGGTGCGATGACTGGGCCGGGAGGGGGGATGGTCTGCATCAGCTCCGGGCCGTTGGGGTTGTCGCCATGCCGGGAATAGACGGTGCCGGTCTGCTCGCCAACCTGCAGCGTAGCCTCGGGGATCACCTGATCGACGCCAGCAGGCGCCGGCATCGCTGCCTCGCCCATCGGCGTACCGGCCGGGACGGTGGGGTGCAGCTTCGGCCGGCGGTCCTTCCTCGAAGCGCGGCGGGTGTCGTACTTGGGGGCGATCATCGGCATGGCGTTACCTCGCGTTCTCGGTGAAGCGGTATCGGTAGCCCTCCCGCGGCGCTGCGTCGCCGTAGCGGGCCTTGATGGCCTGCAGCAAGCGTCCGGCGGCACGGCTCCTGAGAGCATAGGTCTTGTCCTGGTCGGCGCCGTAGCCGAACCACGCTAGCACCGCGTCGAGCTCGGCGCTGGATTCGCGCAGTCCGGCATGGATGCGGCTGATCACGCTGCTCTGCTGCGTGCGGCTCAACTCGGCAAACGGCTTCTTGTAGAGGCGCAGGGCCTCGCGGTCGCCGTACTTGACGATCGCCTTGCTGGTGAAGTTCTCGATGCGGGCGCCGTACTGCTGCCACGCGGCGATCGTTCCCTCGTCGGCGTTGATTACGCGGTCGAGGCCGTCGAGCTTCACCTGGCGGTTCTTCACGCCCTTCTCGCCGATCAGCGCGATCGCGCGGTCGACGGCCGCGGCTGACTGCAGGCTCGGCGTCGGGCCCTTGTCCGGCTTCACGCCTCCACGCCAGTACCAGCCCTGCACGTCCAGCTCGGGGTTCTCGCGGTCCAGCTGCAGCCGCTCGGCGTTGGTGATGCCTTCGCGGTAGTAACCGGCCTTCTCCTTCGCGTCGACAAACGCGCGGTAGTCCTGCCACGCCTGGGACTTCTTGCGGTCCTGCACGCCCAGGAAGTCCTCGATCTGCTGGCGCTCCTTAGACGGCAGCCGGCGCAGGTACTCGTCCTGAGCAAGGATCGTCTGTTCCCAGTCGATCTGGCCGTCCTCGCCGGTCACGGTCTTGTCGTAGTAGCCGTTGAGCGCCTTGTCGAACGTGGTCTTGTTGAAGTCATCGGCGCCGTAGACGATCTCGAACGCGCGTCGGGCGCCGGCCTCTTCCTTGCTGATGTCGCTCCAGACTTCCGGCAGCGGCTTGCTCAGTGTGCCGTCGCGGAACGCCTGCTCGGCCTGCTCGCGGCGGGCGGTGTACTCGGCCTTGCTCTCTTCGCGGGCAACCTGTTCCTGGCCGTAGCCCAGCTGGCGGCTGGCCTCGCGGCTCGCCTCTTTCTTCTTGGCGACGTCGCCGCTGCCGTCGATCGCGGCCTGCTTACTGAAACCGCTGCTCGGGTAGCGGTCGGGCAGGTCCTCGAAGTCGACGCCGTAGCGGCGCTGGCTCTCGGCGTTGCGTGCCTCGCGCAGTTGCTCGCTGGGGGTGGTGTAGGTCTGCACGCCAGCGCCAAAGAAACCGGCCGGGAAGTACAGCAAGCCGCTGGCGCCCTGTTCGTCGACGGCCTTGTAAAGGTCCTGGATGAACAACGGCACCAGCATGTTCGTGAGGTTCGACGGGTCCAGCGGGTCGAACGGCTTGCCGGTCATGTCCTCGTCGAACAGGGTGCTTACGCCGAAGCCGGTAGACGGCGCCAGCTTCGAGCGCAGGTAGCGCAGCACCAGGTCGCCGCGGTCGACGTCGTACATGTTGCCGGTCGCGCTCTTGGCCTGGCCGGTCATCAGCTGCGCCGTGTAGCGGGCGATCTGGGTGTAGCCGCCGAAGAGGTCAACGCGTGTGTGGCCGATCTTCATCTTGCCGAAGTCCGACGATCGCGGGTCGTCCTCAACTTCTGCGAGGCCGGACAGCTTGGCAACTGACAGCAGCGACATACCGGTGCCGACGAATACGGCGAGGTCCTTCGCCATTTCCTTCCGCACCAGGTACGGCGTGCTCGGGCCTAGCAGCTGGCCCAGCACTTCGAAGCGGCTGACCAGATAGCGCGGGGCAAAGAACGTCGTTGCCAGCGCGGCGGCGGCGCTTTCGAAGTCACGCAGGTTGCCGCGGCCGGTCGCTGCGTTCACGTACTGCGCTAGCGCCTTGAGGTCCTTGTTGCCGAACTTCCTGCCCTCGCGCACCCACTTGTCGACCACGCTGTTAAACACGTCGGCGCGCAGCTTGTTCAGGTAGACGACGTGGGCGCGGTTGCTCATCTTGGCGCCGGGGATGATCTTCTCCGCGAGGTCTGACATGAACTGCTCGTTGCGCTGGCCCAGCTTCGCGTCATGGCCCCAGGCTTCCTCGTAGACGCCGGCGGCCTTGCGGACAGTGGCCCAGCGGTCGTTGTGCAGGGCGCCCATGACGTCCTCGGCGTTGGGTATCTCCCAGTCGTCGGGCAATCCGAGGCGCTGGCGCAGCCGCACCGCGTCGTCCGCGTTCTCGGCGATCACCATCGTCTTGCTGATGCCGTCCAGTACCTGCTCGCCGTGGCGGATCAGCAGGCCACCCTGGCGCAGGTAGGCGGAACGGTCCAGCGTCGCCATAAGGGAGCGCGGCAAGCCCACCACGTTGCGGATGCTGCCGAAGATGCGGGCGGTCAGCGTCTCGACGCTGGGGTCCCAGTCGTCGCCGCGAACCTTGCCGGTGCGCGCCAGGTAGTCGGCGTTGAGCTTGTCGACCTGCGCCTGCATCGCGGGCGACAACGGCGCGTTGGGCGTCGGCGCGTAAGCGCTCGGGCCGGGGGCGCTCTCCATCCTCGCGTTCGTCGGCTGGCCTTCCATGCGCAGCGGGTCGGCGTCCGGGTTGTCGACGATCGGCTGCACCGGGCGGTCAGCTCGAGGCAGCCCACTCCATGGCACGGCGTCCGGTGAGTCGCCGATGGGCGCCGGCGGTCCTTCGTTCTTCGTCGCCAGCGCCAGGGACGGCTGAAACTCGTCGGCGGCGCTCTGCGTCGGGGGCAGGTCCTGACCGGGCACCGGCTCATCGAACATCGCGTGATAGGCGGCCTCGCCGAGCGCGTCAACCTCGCTCGTCTTGCTGATGCGCGCCGTCGTCTTGCCGGTCTTGGGGTCGATGGCTACGCCAACCTTGCCGGAGTCGATCAGGCGCTCGCTCGCCTTGCGCAGCGTGTCGGGGTCGACGTTGGGGATGTGCGCTGCCATCGCGTCCGCGAGGTCGTCGAGCGTCAGCACGCCGCCGTCTGGGAACTTGATCTCGACGTCGACGCGCTCAACAACGGTCTGGATGCGGCGCTGGACCTTGAAGATGTCGCCCAGTCCCTCGATCGCGAACTGCAGGCGAGGACCGAATACCTGGCCCAGCGCCTCTACCTCGGCGGGTGCGGGGATCTGCCCCATCTTGAGCTTCTGCAGGCCGCGGTCGGCGGCGTTGCCGGTGAAGAACGGGACGGTGCCTCCCTTCCGTGGGTCCGTGGCGTCGATGATGGCGCGGTGCAGCACGTCGGCGTCGAGGCTCCCGGGCATCTCAAACGCCGGGTCGGCGAGTTGGCCGCGCAGCTCCTGGCGCGCTCGGCTGAACGCCTCGGCCGGGGCGACGCCCTCGCTATGCGCTACCTCGGCGGCGCGGGCGACGCGATTCCTCAGCTCGAGGCGGCGGCGCTCCAACAGGTCGGGGCGCATGGCGCCGGCGGCCTCAACGTAGGCGACAAGCTGGGAGCGCGCGGCGTCGAGTGCGCCATCGTCGACCGGGGGCCGCGGTGGTGGCGCAGCCGGCGGCTGCCCGCCAACAGCCGCCGGCGCGTCTGCGGGGGTGTCAACTTCGGTGTCAACTTTCGTGCCGGGCGCTGGTAGCGGGGCCTCGCCTCGGGCCAGCCGGCGAATGTTGACCTGCTGCAGCTCCAGCAGCTGACGGATGCGGCGCTCCTCGGCCTTGCCGATGTTGACCAGCCGCTGCGCTGCCTGCCTCGCGCCGGGGGTGTTGCCCATCTCGCCCAGCTTCTCGGCCGCGTTCTGTGCCATGCGGACGGCGCGGATCTGGCCCTCAAGCTCGCCTCGCGTGCGGGCAATGTCGGTGAGCATTCCGAGGAATCCGGCTTCGGTGCCGGCCAGCCTGCCCTCGTCGGCGCCGAACATCGCCTGCTGCGCCTGCTGGGCCTGCAGCTCGCGCCAGGCTGCCAGCTCCTCGTCGATCGTCTGGCGGACGGCGGCGACGGTGGGGCGCTGTCCCTTGCGGGCGTCGGCGATCTGGTTGAAGAAACCGTTGGCCTCCTCAACCGTCATGCCGTGCAGCCTCATGCCGCGGCCGATCTCTGCCAGGTAGGGCTCAAGCCCCTTCTCCTGCACAACGCGGTCAACGGCCTGGTCGCCTACGCGGGCGGCGTCCAGCGCGGCGTCAACCCTGCTCGGGCTCATGCGCAGGCGGCCGGCGATGTCCTCGACGCTCTCGCCCATGCTGATGCCGCGCTCGATCGCCCTGATGTTCTCGCGGAAGTTCGGGGTTGCGGTGGTGAAGTTCGAAGCGTCGGCCTCGAGCTGCAGCGCGCGCAAGTGCTCGGGGTCGCGAATGTCGGCGTGGCTGGCGACTACCTCGATCGGTGCGTCCGCGCCCTTGACGCGGCGCCATGCCTCAACGCGGTGGTGGCCGGCGTAGACAATCCACTTGCCGGTGTCCGGGTCGCGTACCACGTTCGGCGGGATGAACAGGGCGTCATCCCATGCGCGCACAATCTGGTTGACGCGCGTTTCGTCGACGGCGGCGCCGGCGTTCACGTCGCGGGCCTGGAATACCTCTGGCTTGGCCTCGATGTCGGCGACGCTGACGACGCGGCGATCGCGCTCGACGCCGTTGACGTCCGGCAGCCGGGCGATTACCTGTTCGTCTGGTTGGGTTACGCCTGGGGCGGTGTCTGCGGCTGCTGCCGCTCCCGTATCCGCTGCAGTGCTCGGGCTGTTGCCGCTGCCATCCCCGACTCCACCACGTCCGCGAAGTCCGGTTCCGGCTGAGGCGCCGGCGGCGTCGAATCCTGGGGGGAGGGCATCGGAGCCGGAGTATTCGAGGAGGACTGGGGGTTTGCCTCGGTCGACGTCGTTATTCCATCGCGAGAAACCACTGAGATTCGCCTCCGCCTTGATTTTATCATACGTGCGCATGGGCGAGTCGCCGATGCCTTCGACGTAGATCGGGTCAACGAACCGGCCGGTCTCAACCTGTCGCGTAACCGCGCGCTGCGCTGCCTTGTCGGCGGGCAGTTCGACCAGGTGCAGGTAGACCTTGTAGCCGGCGGCGTCGAGGTTGCTGATGATCTCCGCGATCCGGTTCGGGTTCTTCCCCACCAGCGGCAGGTTGAGGTTGTCGCCCGCCTCGATGGCGCGCGCGGTGATGGCGTCGGCAATGTCTGACGACTCCTGATGCACGCGGCCGGCCATCGCGCCGTTGTCGAACTCGGGGATCAGTTCCTTCGCGGCGTCGGCGTCGATCTGCAGCTCGCCGTAACCGGTGCGCAGCGGGTCTGCCAGCCGTGACGACTTGCCCGCGGCGGGTGGTCCGAGAACGATGTCAACGCGGCGCTCCTTCTTCGCGGCGCCGCTGCCGTACAGCTCGTCGACCTTCTGCTGACGGAACGCCTGGCGCTCGGGGGTGTTGATGAGACTGGTAGGCGGCAGCGCGTTCTGCTGGGCGCGCAGCCGCTGCAGCTCGGGCGTGTCGAACCGTGACGTGGGCGGCGCGGTTCCCTCGCTGGCAGCACGCTGGCTGTACCACTTCTCCCAGCCGGGCGCGTCGTAGCCCTCCCAGGGCGTCGGGGTTACGTCGCGCGCGGCGGGCGTGTCGAGGGCGCCAAACCCCGGCTGCGTCGCTGGTGCCGGTCCGCCGAACATCGCGGTCTGTGCGCCCTCCTGGCCGGTCGGCATCTGCTGCGGCGTCCGCTGCTGCGGGACCTCGATGCCTGCGAGGGCCGCCGGTGCCGCCGTCTCGGCGCTGGGGATGACGTTGCCCTGCTCGTCCACGACGTCGCCGAAGATGCCGCGCTGACCGGGCAACGGCTTCGCGCCCTCGGCGCCGTCCTCGATCATGCTCGCGATTGGCGGGCGGGCGATCGTCCCGCGCTGGATGACGCGGCTCGTCGCTCCACCGGCGGCCATGCCGGCTGCCAGTCCTGCGGCCGTCTGCAGGGCGCTACTGTCTGTGACCTTTGCGGCCTCTTCGGCGCCTCGCTTGCTGGCGACCTCGCCCACCACGTTGTACGCGAGGCTCTGCCATAGCTTTTCGTCCGCGCCCAGGAGCGGGGCCAGCAGCCGAACCGCCTTCGGTCCGATGACGGGGGTTAGGGTTCCGACTGCGGCTTTGCCTACCGGGCCGAGAGTAGCCAGCGTGACCGCCAGCTCAGGCACGTTGTCAGGGGCCAGGGCCTGCAGTACGTCTCCACTCAGCCGGCGGTTCTGTTGCTGTAGCGCGATCAGCGGGCTTGAGAACTTGATGATGTCGCTGATCGTGCCGTCTGGCAGCTTGGCCTCGCCCAGCGCCTCCGCCATGCTGTCGACGTATTTCAGGTTCTGGTTGAGCGTCCTGTTCACGCGCGAGACGCCAACGTCTCGGTTGCCATCGTCCTTGTCGCCACCACGGATGGGCTGGACGATCACGTCCAGCAGCTTCGACGCGATCGTGCCGCGCTTCTTCTCCTCGCGTGGCGTCAGGCTCTCGACGCGGCTGGCAAGTTCCTGCAGCGCTGCGTTTGGCGACCTGGTGCGCTTCGTCGCGCGGTAGGTCGCCAGGAACTCCTCGGCCATCTCGGGCGCGAGGGTGTTCACGTAAGGGGCGATGCGCTGGCGCAGCTGCTCGTCCGGTTCGTAGATCTCCAGCAAGCGGCTCGTGAACTTCTTACCGCTGACAGTCGAGCGGCCGGCGGCCTCGGTGGTCGGGCTCTCCCAGCTGTCAATGTCGCGGTTGGCGGTGCCGGGCGGGATGCGTCCCTGGCTGATGTTCTCGGCGAGGCCGGCGATCATCTTCGACCAGTTGGGGTCCGTCGCGTACCCGGCCTTGTTCAGGCCGTCGAGCCAGCCGCGCCAGTCGCCGGTCTCCTGCAGGTACTGCCACGACTTCGCGTATCGGCCCTTGCTCACCAGGTTGAAGAAATCGGCGTAGGCCTCGTCGGCGGTGTTGAACTTGGCGAACTGGTCGCGGACGTTCTCGCGCTTGCCGTCGACCA
>JBFWZE010000145.1:0-8884 GCA_050185685.1 Dehalococcoidia bacterium | reverse complement strand
ACAAACTCGCCGAACCGGCGCTTCAGGGCACTGAACTCCTCATCCATGGACTCGGGCATGACGGCGAGGCAACTGAGATGCTGCCGCGGGATGATCAGCACGTGGGCTGCAGCCTGGGGCGCGAAGTCCGCCATCGCGAAGAAGTCGGCGCCTTCGTGGAGGATCAGGTTCTCGTCCGGGTTGAGGTTGCAGAAGGGACAGGGCTTCGAGTCCGGGGTAAACGTTTCGTGATCGGCGGGCATTTATCGATCCTACCGTAGTGCCCCTTATTGACAGGACATAAACGCGGCCCGTAGTCTGAGAGACGAACTCAATACGAGCGTTGACGGGAAATAGTAGAGGCGTCGTCGCTTCCAGAGAGCCGGGAAAGTGGAAACCGGCAGCAGAAGCGCCTCGAAGTCGTCCCCGAGCTCCCGGTTCATCCGGCGGGTAAGCCCGTTACAGCGATTGAGCGAGTCGGTCCCCGCTTGGGGATCTACTAACTTGGGTGGTACCGTCCCGTCTCTGGGATCCCAATGAAGAGACGGGGCTTTTTTATTTGTACCGGCAACGAAGTCGGGGCTCCTGAACGAATCGCGCATCGTCAAAAATGCGAAACGCAGATTCGAAAAACACCGGAAAAAGCCGGGAAATATCAGGCAAACCCCGATCTCAAAAGGAAGTCGATGACGATACGGTCGCAATCGGCGGAGGCCAATAAGGTCTCGGGCACTGGGGGGAACATCAGCGTTCCTCTGTCAGACCGAGACCGGGCTGTATCTGACGAGGGCTCCAGGCCCGTCGTCGCTGTGCGACCTGGCCTTCAGGCCCTCCTCCTTATTTAGTCCTTTCTCAGGCAGAGGAAGGACTACCCCTGTACCCGAACCGTAAGAATCCGCCGGCAGATGTCGTGCCGGCCTGTCCCAGGAGGACGGAGTGAAACTCAAAGGCGCCCAGATCATCATGGAATGTCTGCTCCAGGAAGGAGTCGACACCATCTTCGGCTACCCCGGCGGCTCGAACCTGCCGATGTACGACACGCTGCACGAGTACCCGCAGATCAAGCACATCCTCGTTCGCCACGAGCAGACTGCTGCCCATGCCGCCGACGCCTACGCGCGGGTGACCGGCCAGGCCGGCGTCTGCTGGGCGACCTCCGGCCCCGGCGCCACCAACCTGGTGACCGGCATCGCCAACGCCTGGATGGATTCGATCCCGCTCGTCTGCATCACGGGACAGGCCGTGACCTGGCTGATCGGCCGTGACGGCTTCCAGGAGGCCGACATCACCGGCATCACGATTCCGATTACGAAGCACAACCGCCTTGTGCTCTCGGTCGAAGACATCGCGCCGGCGATCAAGGAAGCCTTCTACATCGCGACGACCGGTCGTCCCGGCCCCGTCCTCGTCGACATCCCGCGTGACATCCAGCAGCAGATGTGCGAGTTCGAGTACCCGGACTCGGTGAACCTGCCCGGCTACAACCCGGACGTGGAGCTCGACCTGCATCAGATCAAGCGCGCCGCCGCCCTGATCGACGAGGCGACGAAGCCGGTGATCCTCTCCGGCCACGGCGTCGTCATCTCCCACGCCTGGGACGAAATGATCGCGCTGGCGGAGAAGACCCAGACCCCCGTGATCACGACGCTGCTCGGCCTCGGCGGCTTCCCCGGGACGCACCCGTTGAACATGGGTATGCCCGGCATGCACGGCATGTTCTGGAACAACCAGGCGATCAGCGAGGCCGACCTGATCATCGGCATCGGCATGCGCTTCGACGACCGCGTCACCGGCCGCCTGAAGGACTTCGCCCCGAACGCGAAGATCATCCACATCGACATCGACCCGGCCGAGATCGGCAAGAACCTGCCGACCGCGGTGCCGATCGTCGGTGACGTGAAGCAGGTCCTGAATCAGCTGAACGCCAGCGTCTCTTCCGGTCGCCACGACCAGTGGATCAGCTGGATCCGCGACCTCAAGGAACAGCACCCCTCGATCGTCGTGCCGGAGACCGACAAGGTCCTGCCCCAGTACGTGATCAAGTCGATCTACGACGCCTCCGGCGCCGACGCCTACTATGTGACCGGCGTCGGCCAGCACCAGATGTGGGCGGCGCAGTACTTCTGGATCGATAAGCCCAACGGCTTCATCACCTCCGGCGGGCTCGGCACGATGGGCTTCGAAGTGCCGGCGGCGCTCGGCGCTCAGATGGCCGACCCGAAGTCGACCGTCTGGTCGATCTGCGGCGACGGCGGCTTCCAGATGACGCTGCAGGAGCTGGCGACGATCGTCGAGTACCAGCTGCCGGTGAAGTTCGCGATCATCAACAACGGTTTCCTCGGCATGGTCCGCCAGTGGCAGGGCATGTTCTACAACAACAACCTGTCGGCGGTGAAGATGTACCAGCCCGACTTTGTGAAGCTGGCGGAGGCCTTCGGTATGAAGGCGATGCGCGTCACCGACAAGGGACAGGTCCAGAAGACGATTGATGACGCCCTGAACCACGCCGGGCCGGTCCTCATCGACTTCCAGGTCGAGGAGTACGAGAACACGTATCCAATGGTGCCGCCGGGAGCGTCGCTGCAAGAGACGGTGGACTCGCCGTACCAGACGGGCGCCGACCTCACGACGCGTAACCGCGAGCTGGCCGGGGGTGCACGCTAATGCCGATGACGAACCGCTCCCACCACCGCACGATCGTTGCTCTGGTCGAGGACAAGCCGGGGGTGCTCAACCGTATTGCCTCGAAGTGGCGCCAGCGCGGCTTCAACATCGAGTCACTCGCAGTTGGCCACTCTGAGATCCCCGGGCTGTCGCGCATGACCTTCATCGTCGACGGTGCCACCCATGACGTCGACCAGGTCACGAAGCAGCTCTTCAAGGTGATCGAAGTCGTCAAGATCGAAGACGTCACCGGCACGGACCTGATCGGCCGCGAGCTCGCGCTGATCCGGGTTCAGGCTGACGCGTCGACCCGCGGCGCGATCCACGACATCGCAGAGATCTTCCGCGCCCACATCATCGACGTGGCCGAAGACTCCGTGATCGTCGAGGTGACCGGCACCGAGGACAAGATCGAATCGATCTACGAGCTGCTGCTGCCCTACGGCGTCCTCGAGTTGATGCGCACCGGCCGGATCGCAATGACCCGCGGCGGAATCGGCCACCACCTCGACGACGGTCACCGCCGCTACCGGTCTGCCGGTGAGGGCAAGGCGCAGGTCGGAAGCCTGCTGTAACGAAAGGAACCACGGTGTCCGCAACGCCCCAGGCAGCTCGAGTTCGCACCCCTCACGCAGCGCTGTTCAGCTTCATGCTGACGACGTTCGCGCTGCTCGCGGCTGCCTGTGGCGGCGACGGCGACGACAAGCCGCCAAAGGGCTACGTGCTGGAGACAATTCTCGACAGCACCCGTCCCGGCTACGAAATCGCTCGGCGCGAAGACTGGTCGGCCCAGAAGGGCGCGAAGAGCGGCGCTGACGTGTTCGACCTTTTCTCGGCGCCCGAGAAGGTCGGCAACTTCACGCCCAACGTAAACGTCTACTGCGACCGGAGCGGCGCGAAGAGCGGCACCGACAACTACACGCAGACGGCGGTCAGCGAACTGGCGAAGGAGAAGATCACGGCGAAGGTCGAGAAGAAGGTGCCGATTGCCGGCGCTCAGGCTTCCCTGGTCACCTTCAGCGAAGACTTCGATTTCGCCCAGATCTACGCCACCGACATCAACTGCGCCTGGGTGCTGACCCTGACGACGCCGGAAGGCAAACGGGACGACTACATGGAGACGTTCCTGCAGATGGCGAAGACCTTCAAGCGGTACTGAGGAGCAACCGAACTACCAGCCATGACGCGACCCTGGAACTTGCTCAGACTTTTGCGGCCCTCACTCGCTTAGGCGAGAGGGAGGGCCTGCGCATTGTTAGGCGGCTCATGCCGCCACGTCTGAAGCAATCCAAGGAGTTTACTCGTGGACAATGTCCTGATCTTCGACACGTCTCTGCGCGACGGTGAGCAGTCACCCGGCGTCGCCTTCAGCATCCACAACAAGATCAAAATCGCCACGCAGCTGCAGGAGCTGGGCGTCGACATTATCGAGGCGGGCTTCCCCGCTACCTCACCCGGGGACATGGAGGCGGTCAAGGCCGTCACAAAGGTGGTGCGCGAGACGCGGATCGCTGCCCTCGCCCGCGCCGTCCCGCGCGACGTTGACTCCGCAGCCGAGGCACTGGATGACGCTGCCGCACCGCGCATTCATGTCTTCCTCTCGACCTCCGATATCCACCTGATGCACCAGCTGGCGAAGGACCGCGACCAGGTACGCGAGATGGCACGGACGATGGTTGCCCGCGCCCGCGGCCACGTCGAGGACGTCGAGTTCAGCCCGATGGACGCAACCCGCTCCGACCGCGAGTTCGTCTACCGCATGCTCGAGGACGTGATCGACGCCGGCGCTTCGACCGTGAACATCCCCGACACCGTCGGCTACGCAACGCCTGAGGAGTTCGGCGGCTTCGTCGACAGCCTCTTCTCGAACGTGCGCAACATCCACAAGGCGCGCGTCTCCGTGCACTGCCACAACGACCTGGGCCTCGCGGTGGCGAATAGTCTCGCGGCCGTCAGCGCCGGTGCCCGCCAGGTCGAGACCTGCATCAACGGCATCGGCGAGCGCGCCGGCAACGCCGCGCTTGAGGAAGTGGTAATGGCGCTGAAGACTCGCGCCGACGTCTTTAACGTCGGGACGAATATCGACCCGCGTGAGCTCTATCGCACTTCGCGCCTGGTCTCGGAGCTGACGGGCATGCCGGTCCAGCCGAACAAGCCGATTGTCGGCGCTAACGCCTTCCGCCACCAGTCGGGCATTCACCAGGACGGCATCCTGAAGATGCGCGAGACCTACGAGATCATGGACCCGACCGAGATCGGCTGGCCGGCCGGCAGCGAGATCGTCCTCGGGAAGCTGTCGGGCCGCCACGGCTTCAAGGCCCGCCTCGACGAGCTGGGCATCGAGCTGACCCAGGACGATTTCGAATGCGCCTTCACCGCGTTCAAGGACCTCGCCGGCCGCAAACCGGTGATCGAGGACAGAGACGTTATCGCACTCGCGCGCGGCAGGGGATCGAAGGATGCAGCGGTGCGGACGAGGTGGTATCCTTCAATGTAAAGGAAAACATGGAAGGTAAAGGATTAACGCCTTGACTAAGGAGTACCGTCCCGGTAAAGTCCCGAAGCACAGGGTTGCAGAGGCTGCGGCCGTGTACAACGCCGACAGGAAGGAGGAGCCAGCCTTGAGTACCATAAGCAGCAAGAACCAGATCACGCTGCCGATCCACCTGCTGAGGGAGATCGGGCTCGGCCCCGGTGACCGGCTCGCCGTGACCCGGGAAGGCAACCGGCTGATCCTCCGTGCGAGGCCCAAGAACTGGGCCAGCTACTACGCCGGCAGCCTGAAGGACCTCTACGGCAACACCCGCGAAGAGATCGATGCTTACATCGAAGACCTGCGGGACGACAGCCATCGCGAGAAGCAGATAGAGGAGGCCTGGGACGGTCAGCGACCTGCGGCTCAAGAGTAGCCAGCGGCTACTGCTCGATTCGAGCGCCCTCATCTACTTCCTCACGGGGCTCCAGCCCTACTTCGGCCTGCTGATGCCAGTCTTTCAGCGGGTCGAAGCGGGGCAGGCGACCATCATCGTCTCTGCAATTACGGAGGCCGAGATCCTGGTTCGGCCGATGATGGACGAGAACGAGGACGCGATCGAACGCATCGCCGACCTGTTGTCCGAGGACGGCATCGACGTTGTCGAAGTCGATCGGGCGATTGCGAGGCGGGCCGCGAGGTTGCGCGCAGCAGCGAAGCGAACTGGCAGCGCGCCTCTAAAGCTGCCGGACGCTATGATCGTGGCGACCGCGCTCGATGCAAGGTGTGACCTTGTGATCGGGAACGACAGGCAGTGGACGAAGCTGGAGGGGCTACCCTTCCTGTTTCTGGACGACATAATTGGCAAGTAGGCTGTGGCCGATGAGAGAACGGCCACAAGAGGAGCAGCAATGGCAGAGCCAAAGACATTGACGGAGAAGATCTGGGACGCGCATGTCGTGCGTTCCGAGGCCGGGCAGCCAGACCTTCTCTACATCGACCTCCACCTGGTGCACGAGGTGACCTCGGCGCAGGCGTTCGAGTCGCTGCGCATGCAGGGGCGCCCCGTGCGCCGGCCCGACCTCACGGTTGCGACGCCGGACCACAACGTCCCGACGCGCGACCGCGACAAAGTCTGGCCGGACCCCCTTTCGATTCAGCAGGTTGAGGTGCTGACGGACAACGTTGGCCGCTTCGGCGTGCCGTACTTCGGCGTCAACGATGTGCGCCAGGGCATCGTTCACGTCATCGGGCCGGAGCAGGGTCTCTCGCAGCCCGGCATGACGATCGTCTGCGGCGACAGCCACACGGCGACGCACGGTGCGATGGGCGCGCTCGCCTTCGGTATCGGCACCTCTGAGGTTGAGCACGTGCTCGCGACGCAGACGCTGCCGCAGGCAAAGCCGAAAACGATGTCGGTCGAGGTTAACGGCCAGCTCCACGCGGGTGTCACCGCAAAGGACGTCATCCTGGCGATCATCAACAAGATCGGCGTTTCGGGCGGCATCGGCCACGTCATCGAGTACCGCGGCGACACGATTCGCAGCCTCTCGATGGAGGGCCGCATGACGGTCTGCAACATGTCGATCGAAGGCGGCGCCCGCGCCGGTCTCGTTGCCCCGGACGACAAGACCTTCGCCTACCTCGAAGGACGGCCGATGTCGCCGAAGGGCCAGGCCTGGAACGACGCGCTCGACTGGTGGCGCTCACTGCCTACCGATGCCGGCGCGTCTTTCGACAAGTCGGTCTCGCTGCGAGCTGAGGACATCGAGCCCAGCGTGACCTGGGGCACGACGCCCGCTCAGAGCGTCTTCGTAAGCGGCCGTATTCCCGACCCGGACAGCTTCGAGAATGAGGGCGCACGCGAGCTCGGCTGGCGCTCCCTGAAGTACCAGGACCTGCAGCCCGGCACCGCAATCGAGGACATCAACCTCGACCGCGTCTTCATCGGCTCCTGCACGAACTCTCGCATCGAGGACCTGCGTGCGGCGGCGGCGATTGCCCGCGGCTACAACGTGGCGAAGTCGGTGAACGCGATCGTCGTCCCCGGCTCCGGTCTCGTGAAGGCGCAGGCGGAGGCGGAAGGCCTCGACAAGATCTTCATCGACGCGGGCTTCGAGTGGCGCGATGCGGGCTGCTCGATGTGCCTGGGCATGAACCCCGACTTCCTGCTCCCGGGTGAGCGCTGCGCTTCGACCTCGAACCGCAACTTCGAGGGACGCCAGGGCCCCGGCGGCCGCACCCACCTCGTCAGCCCCCAGATGGCGGCTGCCGCGGCGATTGCCGGTCACTTCGTCGACATCCGCAACTGGAAGGTGAACTAGATGGAAGCTGTGACGCGTATCCAGGGCAAGGCGATGCCGCTCCCGCGGGCGGACGTCGATACGGACCAGATCATCCCCGCGAAGTACCTGAAGCTGGTGGAGCGCACCGGTTTCGGCCGCTTTCTCTTCGACACGTGGCGCAAGGACGAGTCTTTCGTGCTCAACGACCCGCGCTACTCCGGCAGCAACGTGCTCGTCGGCGGCCCGAACTTCGGCTGCGGCTCGTCGCGTGAGCACGCGCCGTGGTCGCTCGAGGACTACGGCTTCAAGGCGATCATCGCGCCGTCGTTTGCCGACATCTTCCGCAACAACTGCGCCAAGATCGGCCTCCTGACGGTGACGCTGCCGCAGGACGAAGTCGACATCCTCATGCGCCGCGCGGAAGAGAAGCCGGGCGCTGAGGTCTTCGTCGACCTCGAGTCGCAGACGGTGGGCATCGTCGGTGAGGAATGGAAGATGCACTTCGACATCGACCCCTTCGTGAAGCACTGCCTGCTCAACGGCCTGGACGACATCGGCCTCACGCTGCAGCACGCGGACGACATCACCGCGTTCGAAGCGAAGCGGCCGCAGTTCCTGCCGGTCACCGCGGGCTAACCAGCGCACCAGCAAGTCCCAGAGGGCCCGGGCTACCGGGCCTTCTTTGTACCCGCTGGAGCATGACGGGGCCTTTGGGTATTCTCTGAGGGCTGTTCAACGATTCTGAAGGAGACGCACCGACCATGAGCAACTTCAACATCGCCGTCTTGGCCGGTGACTACGTCGGACCGGAGGTCGTCGCAGAAGCGCGCAAGGTGCTCGACGCCGTGAGCCAGCGCTTCGGTCACACCTTTACCTACACCGAGGCCCTCGCCGGCGGCGCTGCGTACGACGCCACGGGCGAGCACCTGCCGCAATCGACGCTCGACACCTGCGCGGCGGCCGACGCGATCCTCAAGGGACCCTTCGGCGGCCCGACGAGCGAAGTAAACCACCCGAAGTGGCAGGGCGTGGAGCAGAACGCGATCCTGCCCCTGCGCAAGCACTTCGACCTCTACCTCAACATCCGCCCAGTCATCGTGCCCGACTCCCTGCTGGCGCTGTCGCCGGTGAAGGAAGAGGTGGTCAAGGGCACCGACATGCTGATCCTGCGCGAGCTGATCTCAGGCATCTACTTCGGACCCCGCGGCAACCGCGAGATCGAGGGGCCGCAGGAGCGGCCGGAGCGCGAGGTCTGGGACACGGAGATCTACCGCACCAGCGAAATCGAGCGCATGGCCCACGCCGCCTTCAAGCTGGCGGGCGAGCGGCGCAAGAAAGTCACCCTGATCTCGAAGTCCAACGTCCTCTCAACCGGTGTGTTCTGGCGTGAGGTCGTCCAGGAGGTCGCGAAGCAGTACCCCGACATCGCACTCGACTACCAGCACGTCGACAACGCATCGATGCAGCTGATCACGAACCCGCG
>JBFWZE010000144.1:0-9396 GCA_050185685.1 Dehalococcoidia bacterium | reverse complement strand
CGTAGACCTTGACGTTGCCGGAGTCGTAGCGCAGGTCGCCGGGCAAGCGGCCAAACCACCCGAGCAGCCCGGCGAGCGCGGCGGCACCGACGAGCATGACGATGGCGCCGATGACCAGGAGCAGGAGTCCAACCTGTCGCGCATCCATGCTCCCATTGTGGACTACTGCCAGACGGTGACGAGCGGCACCGACGTCCGAGGCCCGTCACGGACGACCGCCTCGACGGTCCAGACGGCGCCATCGATCGGGAAACCGATGATCGTCGTGCCGTCATCACAGGAATACGGCACCAGCTCGCCCTGGTACTGGCCGACCGTCCCCTGCAGGAGCACGCAGACCGCGCCGGACGGCAGCCGAAACGCCCAAGGCCGCGGCTCGGGCAAAGGCGGGACCTCCGTAATCGAGCAGAAGACATTGCCCAACACCGCGTTCTCACAGGCGCGGCTGAGGAGCTCCATCCGGATGGCGGCTTCCGGTTTTGCGGGATTGCGGACGCAGATCACCTCTCGCGCGTCGGCGGCGCCAAAGCAAGGGTCGTAGATCTCGCTCGAGGCCATGCAACGCCAGGCTCCAAGCCTCACAACGGGCAGCGACAGCCCGAAGCAGTTGCCCGCCACGCCAACCTGAGCGCTCGACGGTGGCGCAAAGATGATCATCTCTGTCTGGCTGACGGGAATCGTAGTCGGCGGCGCGGCGGGACGAGCCGTCGCCGACGCTGTCGGAACCGCGGACGAGGCTGACGGTGATTCAGAAGAGGTTGCCGTAGGCGTCACCGACCGGCCATCACCGCCGCAGGCCACCACAGACGGCGCCCAGAGGACGCAGAGGAGCATGACGAATCGTCGTCCGGGCACGGGGAGACCTCAGGCTGGTGGTGTCGCGGCATCGTTAGCGTAGCGCGGAGGACCGCGTGCGACCACTGCCGAAGAGTATGTGACCGAGTTTTAGAAAATTTGTGCTTGACACGCTGCGGATGCGCTCTATGATTCAGAACATGCTTGCTAAACTCTATTCCGGCGCAATCGTGGGCCTCGAGGGCGAGCTCGTCGAGGTCGAAGTCAGCATCGCCTCCGGGCTCCCCGCCTTCCACATCGTCGGGTTGCCTGACTCGATGATCACGGAGTCGAAGGAGCGCGTACGCGCGGCCGTGGCGAACTCCGGCTACGCCTTCCCACTGCGGCGTATCGCCTGCAACCTCGCGCCCGCGGACGTAAAGAAGGAGGGACCGAGCTTCGATCTGCCAATTGCCCTCGGTGTCGTCATCTCCTCCGACCAGCTGCTCGCCGACACCTCGAAGAGCCTGTTCCTCGGCGAGCTGTCGATGGATGGTCGTCTGCGGCCAACCCACGGCATCCTGCCCCTCGTCAGCATCGCGCGCGACCGCGGACTCACCGACGTCTACGTCCCCGCCGAGGGCGCCGGCGAGGCGTCGCTGGTAGAGGGCGTGCGCATCTACCCGGTGAAGACCTTCGCCCAGCTCGTCCGCCACCTCATGGGCGACGAGGAGATCCAGCCCTACCAGCGCACCGAGGCGGTCGTCGCCCAGACCTCGCTCTTCGATGGCGCCGACTTCGCAGAGGTGCGCGGGCAGGAGCACGTCAAGCGCGCACTGGAGGTCGCGGCGGCAGGCGGACACAACGTCCTGATGATTGGCCCGGCCGGCGCCGGCAAGACCCTCCTCGCCCGCGCGCTGCCGTCGATTCTGCCGCGGATGACGACCGACGAATCGCTCCTCGTGACCCGAATCTACAGCGTCGCCGGACTCCTGCCGCGCACGACACCCCTGGTCGGCCAGCGCCCCTTCCGAGCACCGCACCACACGATCTCGCAAGCCGGCCTCGTCGGCGGCGGCCGCCAGCCGAGACCCGGGGAGATCTCCCTCGCCCATCGCGGCGTCCTCTTTCTGGACGAGCTGCCGGAGTTCGGCCAGCAGACCCTCGAAGTACTGCGCCAGCCCCTCGAGGACCGCGTCGTGACGATCTCCCGCGCCAACGGCAGCGTCACGTTTCCCGCCAACTTCATGCTCCTCGCGGCGATGAATCCGTGTCCCTGCGGCAACTTCGGGGACCCGGTGAAGGAGTGCACCTGCTCGCCATCGACCGTGACTCGCTATCAGCGGCGCATCTCGGGGCCGCTGCTTGACCGCATCGACATCTTCATCGAGGTGCCACGAATCGACTTCGACAAGCTGTCGTCGCTGGCGCCGGCCGAGCCCTCCTCGGTCATACGGGAGCGGGTCGACCGGGCCCGCGGCACTCAGACAGACCGCTACGAAGGACGCACGGCCCAGGCGAATGCAGACATGGCACCGGCTGACGTGCGCGAGTTCTGCCAGGCGACGCTCGATGAGCCCGCCCGCGCCTTCCTCAAGCTGGCGACAAACCAGCTTGGCCTCTCAGCGCGCGCCTTCCACCGCATCCTCAAGGTGGCACGTACGATTGCCGACCTCGAGGGCAGCGACCGGCTCACCTCAGCCCACGTCGCCGAAGCCGTGCAGTACCGGCAGCGCAGCCGCACCGTGGGCTAACGGCTGTGCTATCGGAACCAGGAGCTGACCTGCCCTACTCGCCTCAGGCGCCGCCTGCTCCGCCAGCCTCGACGCGATCAGCTCTCCGGGTTGAGCTCCAGGGTAGCTCTCTTGCGGCTGGCCAGTAGCAGGAACGTGTAGCCCACGATTCCGGCGACAACGGATGCGCCGAGGACACCGAGACGCGCCTCCGCCCCGAACTGGTCGTCCGGCAGAGCAAGGCTTGTGACCAGGAGCGAGACCGTAAAGCCGATGCCGCCCAGGAGTCCGATGCCGAAAATCTCGGACCAGCTTACGCCCCTCGGCAGCTCGCCAATCCCTGCACGAACGGCCAGCCACGTGAAGCTGAAGATGCCCAGCGGCTTGCCGAGCAGGAGACCCAGCGCCACACCCTGCGAGACAGGACTGCTGAGCGCATCGCTCGCGACGCCGCCGGAGACGCTCACGCCGGCGTTCATCAGGGCGAAGAGCGGCACGATGAGGTAGCTGACCCAGGGATGCAGGGCGCGTTCGAGGCGCTCGAGGGGCGCTTCGGACCCGCGGCTGAGGTCCTCTACCTCCGCCAGGACCATCTGCTGCTCCTGCGCGTCTCTGGTCGCCTCGAACGTGCCGATGAGCCCGCGAGCCTCCGTCGCGAATGTCGAGGGGTCGTACAAGGGCTTGGCGGGCGTCAGGAGACCGAGCGCAACGCCCGCAAGCGTCGCGTGCACACCGGATTCGAACGTCGCGGCCCAGAGGCAGACGCCAGCGGCGAGGTAAAGCTCCGTGCTTCGGACGCCGGTGCGAATCATCAACAGGATGCCGCCGAGAATCGCGCCCGCGGCCAGGAGCGCCGTGAAGTCGACCTGCGCCGTATAGAACACGGCGATCACGAGAATAGCGCCGATGTCATCAGCGATCGCGAGCGCCAGCAAGAAGACCTTCGCCGTGAACGGAATGCGGTTGCCGAGCAGCGAGAGTACGCCCAGCGCGAAGGCGATGTCGGTGGCCATCGGGATGCCCCAGCCGTTCGCGGCATCGGACCCGGCGTTGAGCGCAACGTAGATCAGCGCAGGCACGAGCATGCCACCGAACGCCGCAGCAGCAGGCAGCGCGGCCCGCCGAACCGACGACAGCTCGCCGTGGGCCATCTCTCGCTTGATTTCGAGGCCCATGAGGAAAAAGAAGAGGGTCATCAAACCGTCATTGACGATGTGCTGCAGGTCCTCATCGACACTGAAGATTCGGAGGTCAATGACGATCTCGGTGTGCAGCAGGTCGAAGTAGCTCTGATCCCAGGGGGAGTTCGCCCAGATCAGCGCGCCAATCGCCGCGACCAGCAAAAAAATGCCGCTCGACGCTTCGAGGTTAATGAACGCCTGGGCCGCGCGAAGGACGCGATGCGGCACGAAGCGGCGCGGGGCCGTCCCGTTTGTCACAGCATCACTCGGCATAGAACAAACCAGACAAGAACCGAACGACCAATTTCGATCTCCTCACACGGCGCGCAGGAGGCGCCGGGCCATGCAGCGGGACGGCGGGCTAGAGGAGAGCTGGCGGGTCGAGGGGGAAGCTGCTGCGGAATGGGCTCGTGCCGCGGATCGCGGGCTTCTGGACTCGCAGCGGAAGGCAGCTTCGCATGACCTCTTCAGCGTAGGTGAGCAGGACTGGCATGTCCAGAAGTCCGTACCCCGGACGCAGAGGAGGGACGCACATGCGTCCCTCCTCGAAGTAGATGGGCGTCGAGGTCGAGTTACGGGGCGGCGACGTCCACCACAATGTGGTTGCTCGCGACGATCTGCGCGCCATCCAGCGCCTGCAGGATGATGTCGAAGGTCGCCGGTCCGGCAAACGTCGGGGGAGTGTATGAACCCGATGGAGTCAGAAGTGCCGCGTAGAACGCATAGTTCTGAGAGTTCTGGGTGACGTTGAAGTTGCCCTCGTCGTCTGAAATCACAGCAGCATTGGTAGTCTGCTCAACCCACCGGAAACCTGACTGACCAGGCGCCTGAGGCGTTACTTCAGCCTCAAGCTCAAGTGTCATGTACGAAGTGCCCGGACCAGTGTCCACGTCAATCAACAACTGGAACGTGTAGTCGCCAAGGTCGGTCGTTGCCCCATTCAGCCCGGTCGCTACCGAGAAGGTGAAGTTCCAGGCTGCACGGGTCGCATTATTAGAGGACGAGCCGTTGGCGGTTGACTGCGGACCGCTTGCGACGTTGAAGTGCAGGACGCCGTCGTTGTAGTTGTCCGTCGAGGCAATCGTCGGGCCCTGGCGGTAGAGCACCATCAGTCCCAGCTCAATGCCCAGGTCTTCGTTTGTTGCCGTTCCAAAGTTCGTCGCGGGAATGCCAGTGCCGACAAACAGGTTGCCCGGGCTCGCCGGGTCCTGGGCCGCTGGGTCGGGGGCGACGTTCACCGCGTAGGTCCAGCTGACGACCTGGCAGTTTGCGTCGAAGACCGCACCCGGGTTGCCGGGCACTGCGCCGTTGGGCTGAACGACGTCGCCGTGCTTGAGGTGGCCCGCCACCGCCGAGGCTGCAACGCTGAGGGGGCTGTAGCTGCCGTTGCCCTTGGCGTGGCAAAGGTCGACTTTCGCGGCCGGCGCCGCCGCCACCCCTGTCACCAGCGCACTAACGGCCAATCCTGCTACCGTCAGCGCTCCGATCGCGCCGAGGATACTCCTCGGCTTCATGAGACTCTTCATGTGGACCTCCCTGTCCTATCTCTTCCCATTTCGCGGGGACCGGGGCAGAGTCTAACAAACTCGTATCGGCATTGCGAGTACGGGATGAACATCGGTGCCGTGTCGCGGACTCACGATGCCGCTAGCCTCAGCCAGCGGCGTACGGGTACACTTTTGAGGTACGCGCCTTCTGCGTTGCCCCCGTAGCTCAGCGGATAGAGCGTCGGCCTCCGAAGCCGAAAGCGCAGGTTCGAGTCCTGCCGGGGGTACCATTCTCCCTCCCCGCAGCGAGGTGAGCCGCATGCGCCGGCATGGATGCAGGCCCTGGTTGGCGTTGTTCCTCGTGCCGCTGGCGCTCATACCGCTTCTTACGGCCTGTGACCGGGCTTCGACGTCTGCATTGGCGTCGGGCGGCCTCGAAGTTGGCGACTGCATCTCTGTCACCGACATCGGCGAAGATGACGCTGCTCCCATCCGCCGTGTGCCCTGCGGACCTGCCGGTACCGTCATTAGCACCGGCGATTTCTATGCCATCTACCGCATCGTCTTCGCGACCACCCTCGACATGCCGGTCACGAGCAGGGCAGGAGCGGATGACCTCGCGCGCATTTACTGCCGCGGTCCGCAAATCACGCCCGGGACCAGCCTCTACGTATTCCCCACCGAGGCATCGTTTGCGGGCGGTTTCACGCAGTTCCTCTGTTTGACCCACTGAACCAGCGGATCCGCTATTGTTCTCGCAATCGCCGAAAGGCGCTGCGGAACCGGGAGAAGAGGATGTCAGACGTAACCATCGCCGACCTCATTGCCAATGGGACGATGAATGCCGACATGGCGGCGGTGCTCTGGGCGGCCGTAGACGAAGAGCTGTCGTTCCTCACCGTCGCGCTCCCCCGCCTCGCCGGCAAGTCGACGACCTCGATGGCGGCCCTGGGCCTGCGCCGGCCCCACGTCGCGCTTCACGAGGTTGCCGGTGAACCGCGTCTAATGGACCACCTCAAGGAGCAGAAGCTCGGCGGATACCTCGTGGTAGCCGAGTTCAGCCGCGCGCCGATGTATGGCTACATCTGGGGTGACGCGGTCCAGCGTGTGTTCGACACCCTCCCTCACGGTTACGCCCTGCAGACATCGCTCCACGCCGATAGCGTCGACGAAGGCATGCAGGTGGTCACGAAGGGCATCGGCATCAGCGACGAGCAGGCGTCGGCCTTTAGGCTGGTGATCTACATTCGCCGCTTCGGAGACCCTGTAACCGGCTACTGGCGCCGGGTCGCGGAGATTTTCGAAGTAGAGAGGGTCGAGAACCGGCGAGCGGTCGGCCAAACCCTTTTTCGCTGGCGGCCCGACGATGACAGCTTCGAGCAAGTTGCGACGCCGAAGCAGTTTGGCGGCGGCACAGAGCGTCTTCGTCAGCGAGTCAACGCCCTGCAACAGGTCGTCGAATCGGGCCGCCGAACGCCCGAGGACATCGCCCAGGTTGTGAAAGAGTTTCACTCATAAGCCGGCGCATCGTCGCATCGAGTGTCATTTCAGTGCGATTTGAGTGAATCTTTCAGGGACGTAGCAGGTTCGCGGGCCCGCGATTGCGGTGGAACCTCCGAGATGCTTACGCTACACTGCGGCCTGAACAATGAACCTCCCGGAGCAGAGGTCGCTTGAAGACCTCGTGGCTTCCCTCTCAAAGGGCGATGCTTCCGCCAGCGCAACCCTAGCTCAACGCTATGCGCCCGGAGTGTATGACTTCGCGATCCGCGTCACCCTCGATCCCGAGGCGGCAGAGCAAGCCTCTGAGCGGACCCTCCAGCGCTTTAGCAGCGAGTTCGGCAGCCGGCCGCACGGTCTGAGCTTCCCGGCCTGGCTCTTCGGCATCGCCCGCGACGAGTCTCTCGAGGGACTGCGGCAGCGTGCCCGAGGCGACGGCGAGGCGAGGCCCGGCTCGATTGCGCCGATGGATGCGCGCTTCCTCCAGACCGCCGGCGACATCAGCACTGAGGCTGCCTCGTGGGCCTGGGGCTCTGCTCGCGGCCAGCGCCCTCGCGACTACAGCATCCTTGACCTCCTCCTCCGCCGTCAGATCACGGCCGAAGAGGTAGCAGACATCGCCTCCCTGTCGCGTAACGGCGTCGCCGGGGTGATCGGCCGCCTGCGGGGCAGCTTCGAAGAGTCATTCGTTGCCGCCGCGCTGTATGGCGCCGGCCGTCGAAGCTGCAAAGACCTCGAGTCGATCATCGCCGGTGCACCGAGCCTCGGCCCGGCCCTGCGGCGTGAAATCCACAAGCACGCCGAGACCTGTCCGGTCTGTGCCGCGACGAAGGCCGGCCTGCCGGCTGCCGCCGAAGTCTTCGGCGCCCTCACAAACGTTTCCATGCCCGCGGCCTTGCAGGAGAAGCTTGCACCGCTGTTCGCCGGCGCCGACGCACCGCCCGCGGTTGAGACAGCAGTCGAAGCGCCCGCTGCAGCCGAAGAAGCAGCGAGCGAGGCGCAGCCAACCGAGGCCGCCACCCCAACCGAGACGGCGCCTGCCAAAGAGACTGAGGATGCGACCGCGGTGCCGGTAGCGGAAGCGGCAGCGACCATCGCCGCGGCAGCAGCAGCGGCCGTCGAGGCAGCAACGTCCGCACCCGCCGAAACCGCACCCGCCGAAACCGCATCACCGGCAGAAGCACCCGCCGTTGATGCCTCAAACGAAGCTACGCCTGAATCGGTCGCGGCGGCAGAAGCTGCACCAGCCGCGGACGAGGCGCCCGCCAGGGAGGCCGCCGCGCTACCGGCGGCCGAGGCCCCGGTTTCGCCTGAGACCGTAGCGCCCGCGGTTCCAGCAGTGGAACCCTCTGTCGAGCCAGCGGCGGAAGCCGTCACGGCAGCAGCGGCATCCGAGGTTCCGGCTGCAGAAGCTGCAACCGAAACGGCGGCGGGGGCTGTACCCGCGGCAGAGGCTGCAACCGAAACGACGGCGCCCGACCTTCCGCCGGCAGACGCGGCGGCTGAGCCTGCCGCAGTCGAAGTAGCCGACGTTGAGGCAGCGGCCGAGCCTCCCGCGGTCGAAGTTCCAAGTGTTGAGGCGACGCCCCCGGCGGCGATCGAACCCGTTGCCGAGACGTCCGCCCCGGCCGCAACCCAGCCGACGCTGCTCAACGTCGCAGCAGCTGCCACACCTCAGGCAGACATCACGCCGCCGGTGGAAGCTGCCGCCGAAGCCGCTACGCCCGCCGTCGAATCTGACACACCAGCAGCCCCCGCAGCTGCAGAAGCATCGTCCGGCGAGGCGGCGCCGGTGGAGGCACCAACGGAAGCTGCAGCCATGGCACCCCCGAGTGCTGCCGCTTCAGCCGCCGCGGCAGACGAGGCGCAGCCGGCCGCCAGCAATACAGCGGCCGAACCTGCTGCGGTCGACTCGACGCCGGCGCCTGTGAGGCCGGTCCGTCTCGCCCCAACGACCAACCCCCTGATCCTGCCGCCGGCCCGCGTGGGCTTCCCGATCTCCGCGTCGCCTCGGGTCAGCACCCCACTGCGGCCGCCAACGCCGTCACCGGAGCTTGAGGTGGCTGTCGCCGCTGCGAAGCTCGCCGAGCCGGCTCCTGTGGCGGCGGCACCTGTGGCGAAGACCACAACCACGATTGCCGCTCGTGCCAGCGCGGGCAATGGCAGGCTTCTGCCACCTTCGACGGTAGCGATTACTGCGACCGGCGCGGTCCGCACTCCGGCGCGGGCAAACGGCAGCGCAGTCCTCCCACCCGCGACCACTGCAACCGCTGCGCCCAACGGGAGCACCAGCGCCGCGCCCGCGCACACGAATGGCGATTCAAACGGTGGGACCAGCTCGGTCGCGGGCGGTGCAGCAGCTGCGAGTGTCGCTGGTGCCGCTGCATCAAGCACCCGCCCGGCAGCGCCCGAATGGGATCGCCGTCGAGAGCCAATTCGAAACAGCACTCCCGGCGTCCTGGCGGGCGCAGGTGCGGGCAGTGGCGGACCGCCGAGCAGTGGTCCCTTCGCGCGCCCGGCACCCGCCGACGAAGGCGGTAACAAGCGCAAATACATCCAGTACGCGGTGCTTGCCGTCGCGACGATTGGTGCGATTTATCTCGGCATCGCCTTTGGTACCTCGCTGCAGTCCGGTGGCGGCGGTGGTGGCAGCAACAACGCCGCGGGGAACCTCCCAACGCGTCCCGCCGGCATCACCGAAGCAGCATGCCCTGGACCGAT
>JBFWZE010000143.1:7283-9396 GCA_050185685.1 Dehalococcoidia bacterium | reverse complement strand
CCGAAACGTGCGCCCGTCCCGCTTCACGGTCAGCGCTTGCGAGAGGTCGCGGTTCGTCTCGGGCGAGTCCTTGCCGGGCGACGCGGTCTCGGTTGTCAGGATCAGGTCTCCTGCCTTAAGGCCTGCCCTCGCCGCCGGGGAGCCGGGCACGACGTCCCAGACGCGCTGGTTGTCTCCCTCTTCTACCGCGGAGAACCCGAAGTAGAGCTGGTCGCTCGCCTCAGTCTCGGCGCCGCGGATCGTCCGCAGCACGTTGGAGGGGATGTAGGAGGTGTGCGGGTCGTCTGCCGCGTTCGCCATGCCCGTGACGTAGGCCTCGACGACCAGGCGGCTGCTCAGACGGCTCTTGTTGTGCTCCACGAGGTACTCGAGGTCGGCGCGAATCGCGTCATTCGCACTCGTTGCAGTCGACCTCTCGGTCGCGTCGTCGGTCAGCCGCGTCGAGACCCGGGCGTAGTTCCAGGCGCCATCCAGCAGCGCTTTTCGATCGACGACCTTGATCGCCTCCTGGCTGAGGTATCGGTAGGCCAGCGTTGCTGCCCTGGCATCGCGCTCGGCGAGCTTCGGTGGTGTGGCCGGCGTCGGGTCATCACGCAGCGCGCTCGTAGCACCAGCGGCTTCGGCGGCTACGACGAGGGCAAAGACGACCAGGAACGCGAACCAGCGGCGCGGCGACATCCCCACGATCGTACCCGAAGGGAGCGCCTTGCGGCGCCCTACACGAGTGTGCGGTTCTTGCCTTCGGCCATCATCTGCTTCAAGGCAGCGTTGATCTGCGCCCAGTCCCAGCTCGTCGTCCGGTTTGTCGGGAGGCCCTCCGGCAGCTTTGTTCCGGCGGGTACTCCATCGACGTAGATGCCGAAGAAGGGAACGTTCGAGCGCTTGGCAAAGCCGATCTCGTGTCGGACGCCGTCGGAGCTCGCCGATTCCGCACCGACGAGCACGATCATCAGGTCGCAGCGGCTGATGTTTGTCCTGACGAGGTTGTTCCAGTCCTCGCGCGGACTGCCCGGCCGCGTCGACCAGTGGTCGACGGAAACGGTATTGCTGCCCTCCAATTGGGCCATGAACGCGGAGCGAGCCTCCTCGTCATGGTCGACGTCAAAGCAGAGAAATGCCAAAGGGCTGCGCATACGTGATCGGTTACCTCTCGCGCGCAGCTTACCAGAGTGTCGGAGCTCACCGGCGAATCGTCGCTAAGGGCCATGGGGCGGCCTCGGACCGTTTGGCCCCCCGTACCTCTGGAGTAAGGCCACATGGCTCTTGGGATTCTAAACAGCGAATGAAAGAATTGAGCTGCCATGAAGCGCAGCTTGAGCCGTCGTCAGTTCCTTGGCGTGGCAGCCATCGGTGGGTCGGCGTTCGTGCTGGGTGCATGCACGGGGAACGAGCCCGCACCGGATGCCTCAGTGAGCACGCCATCGTTCACGCCGGTCCCTGGGCCGGAAGCCACGGGAGACATCGTCTCGCGAAGCGGGCTTCTCGAGGCTACCTTGAGAATCGAGCCCGCTCTCGTCCCGTATGGTTTGGCATCCCGTTGGGCGCTAACGGTGAACGGGATGACTCCTGGACCAACGCTGCGGGTCAGGCCCGGTGACCGGATGCGCATCGTCCTCGATAACCGGAGCGGCCACCCCACAAATCTGCATACCCACGGACTGCGCGTGTCGCCCGGCGGAAATGCTGACAATCCGTTCATCGAGATCCCAGACGGCAAGAGCTTCAGCTACGAGATCGACATTCCCGCAAATCACCCCGGGGGTCTCTTCTGGTATCACCCTCACTTCCACCATCACGTCGCCGAACAGCTCTTCGCCGGCTTCTTTGGCGCAATTGTTGTGGAGGACTCATTCGATGATGTGCCCGAAGTCGCCGCGGCGACGGAACGGCTGCTCCTGATTCATGATGCCCGGTCCGGGACATCCGAAAATGCAGTGATCGGCGTCTCGATGGCTGAGAAGATGGCAGGCCGGGAGGGGTCAGTAGTCCTCGTAAACGGAAGCCGAACCCCGGAGATAGCCGCCCGAAGTGGTTCTCTCGAACGGTGGCGAATCCTGAACGCCAGCCCCTCCCGGTACTACCGTCTCCAGCTGGAGGACCACGCATTTCAGCT
>JBFWZE010000143.1:3374-7183 GCA_050185685.1 Dehalococcoidia bacterium | reverse complement strand
TGGGTCAGGCTTCGAATCCCTTTCGACGGCCTGACGGGCAAGACTGTCTACCACTGTCACATCCTGGACCACGAAGACCTCGGGATGATGGGTGTTATTGAAGTGACGTAATTCGACGTGGGTCTCACGGTGAGTCCGAGGACAAAGCGATTGAGATCCTGCGTCAACAGTCCGCCGGAAGCGTAATCATCCGCGAACAATCCGACGGATGAGCGAGCGTCTCGGCAACCGAGCATGACCTCACGCAGCAAAAGGCAGGAGGCGGAGCCGTCAGCGACGGCTCCGCCTCCTGAGCTGAGGTCAACGCCTGGTGTGGGCCCTAGGCGGAGAACCACCAGTTCTGGCGGAAGAGCTGGCCGAAAAGAATGTCGGCCTCGTAGTTCTGCAGCTTCGGGTTGCGAAGCTCAGACACCTGCTGCGTAATCCAGTTGTAGGAGCCGGTGTACTTCTTCAACGCCTCGATCTGGACCTGCTTGACGAGCTTGACCTGCTCTTCCTTGTTGAGCGTGGTCTCGCTCTTCTCAATCAGCGCGTTGATCGCCGGGTCGTTCAGACCGACCCAGTTGTAGACGTCGAGCGTGTCGCCGTGGTGCTGGCGCATCGCCCGGTACGGCGTGTCGGCGCCCGGCGTCGCGCCGATAACGAGGTCGAACTCGCCCTTGCCGATGCGGTTCGGCAGCCACTCGGCGAAGGCGATCGGTGTCGGCCGAAGCTTCACACCGACCTGCAGCATCTGCGTCGACCACACCTCACCGGCCGAGTTGTTCAGCGGCGAGTTGTTGATCGAAATCTCGAACTCCTTGTCCTTCGGGAAGTTTGCGGCGCTCAGCAGCTGGTTTGCCGCCTGCATGTCGTTCTTGTAGTACTGCTCGGTCTCGGCCTTGGTGAGCTGGTACTCGGGCAGCGAGGCGTGCATCGGGCCGTTCGGCACCACTGCCTTACCCTGGAAGACCAGGTCGGCGACCTGCTGCCGGTTCATCACGCGGTAGAACGCTTCGCGCACGCGGACGTCGTTCCACGGAGCGCGGCCGCCGTCCTTGCCGAGGCGCATGTTCGTGATGAAGAGGCCCGTGCCGACGTACTTCTCATCGATGACGCGGTTGCCAAGGTCCTTGATGATGTTGTCGACCACTGCCGGCGGCGGGTTGTTCCAGCGGTCGAGCTGACCGCCGCGGAACGACGCTTCGAGTGCTGCCGTGTCGGTGAGCAGGATGACCTCGTGCTCGTCGATATAGGGCAGGCCCTTCGCGGCGTCGCGGTAGGTCGCATTGCGCCGGTAGAGATAGCGCTGGTTGATCTGGCCCTCAGCCTGCTGGTAGGCGCCGCTGCCGACAGGCGTCTGCGTCTCCATGTTCCCCTTCAGCAGCTCTTCGGGAACGATGGCCATTGCCGTCGGGTTGCAGAAGTTCACTGAGGCGAAGGCATACGCATATGGCGTCTTCAGCGTGTAGACGACGGTGCGGTCGTCGGTCGCCTCGACCTTGTCGATGTAAGCGCGCTGGAAGCCGCTGTTCTCCGCGTTCGGCAGCGCTTTCACGTATTCCTGGCCGGCAACGATGTCCGAAGCCTTGACGGCGCGGCCGTTGACGGGCGGTAGGTTCTGGAAGACAAGGCCGGGCTTCAGCTTGAAGACGACCTTGGTGTCGCTCGGCGTCTCGACGGTCTCGGCCGCCTCCATGACGTAACCGCGCTGGTCCATGCGCCGCGTAATCGGGCGGTCATACACGCGGACACCGGAGAGGTTGTAGCCCTCCTGGTAGTTCGAATAGAGGTTGTAGTGGGCGCTGGTGCTCGTGACGACGGTCTTGAAGCGGCCGCCCTTTACCGGCGTGCCCGCGCTGGTGCTGTCTGACGGCGTCGGCTCGGCGTTGCTGCCGCCGTTGTCATCGCCGTCATCGCCGCCGCACCCGATAAGGGCCAGTGCGGCTGCTCCTACCGAAAAGGCTGCTCCACCCTTGAGAAGCCGGCGCCGGCCCACGCGCCCCGCAGTAACACTCTCCCAGTAGTTCGCCATTGTTTCCTCCCCCATATCGTTGGCGCTCTCAACTGCTTTTCTGGCGAGCCGCCGAAGCCCGATGTCAATTCGATGATTGAGTTCAGCTATCAGTGGCTTGCTTGTGACTAGCTAACGATGTTAGCCCTCTATCCCTCGAAGTCAAGCCCTTTATGTGCTTCTTTCCTCCGAGATTCGTTGAGAAGAAATGGTCGGCAGCACCGTACGAGTCAATGACAGCGGCAGCTCGCCTCCTCCGTGATCGGTGCCCTCACAGTGAGCTAACGATGTTAACCCGCGGACGAAAGGTCAATGACAGGCAAGTTTCAGTTGCTAGCAGATTCGAAACATCTATGAACGGGGGTAAATGCAACGGCCGGAGCATTGGCTCCGGCCGTGTGTGTTGCTGAACGAGGAGGATGGGCTAGAGCCGGCCCTCCGGCTTCGAGTGGTTTGCTTTCAGGTCCGCCCAGCTCTCTGCGGCCATGAACTCCGACCACGCCCGGTAGGTCCAGCGCTGTGCATACTCGTTGACGTGGTGGTCGATGTGCGCCGGCCCGTCCTCGTCGTGGATGATCTCGCCGTGGCCGATGCCCATGCGGTAGTGCAGCGGGTAGCGGCCCGAAACGACGCCCTTCATCCCGCGCGTGCTCTGGTCCCAGTTCTCACCGTCGTCCTGCTCCAGCATGCCGCTGGCGCCGAACTGGTGGCCGGCGCGGTGAATGTGGTTCTTGCGAAGCTCCGGCGAGGCGTTGTTGTCGACGAACGTGAAGTACCAGATCTCGCTCTTCATCGGGCCCTTCGGCATACGAATGCCGACCTGGCGTGAGCCGGTGGGAACGAAGAGGTTCGGGAAGATGTTCACCATCATGCCGCCGACCTTGTGCATCAGCGGACCGAGCGCCTCTTCCGACTCCGGTTTGAGCCGCCAGTTGCCGCCTTCGCCCTCGGTCTCCTGCCAGTTCGGGCGCAGCGCCGGGCCGTTGGCGCCGTGGCCGTACTCGGAGAGGACGATCATGCCGGGGCGGTTCGTGCCGTTGTCGCCGGGGCGGCGGCCGCCCTGCGTCCAGCCCGATGCCATCGCTGAGGCGTGACTGATGCCGCCGTGGTAGAAGTCCGGGGTGTTGTCGGACGGGAACTTCCAGTTGCAGTTCATCGTCCACTTCATCACGCCTGAGACGATTGCCATGTCGCCCTGCTGCGCCAGGAGGTCGATGCCGAAGCGTCCGCCCTCGCCGAGGTACTCGTGCAGTGCCGGCGCCTCCGGGTCCATCGTCGCGAAGACGAAGCCCTTGTAGGTGTCGACCTGCGCTGCGTTGATCAGGCCCCAGTTCTCGCGGTCGAGCTCTTCGTGGTAGACCTCTTTGAAGCCGGGTACGCCAACCAGTGCGCCCTTCAGGTCGTAGGTCCAGCCGTGGTAGGTGCACATGAACGAGGTCGCGTGGCCCTCGTCGGCGCGGCAGACAGCGTTACCGCGGTGACGGCAGCTGTTCACGAGGACCGAGACACCGCCCTCGTTGTTGCGCACGACGATGACGCGGTCTTCACCCATGAAGTTGAGAAAGAAGTCGCCGGGGTTCGGGATCTGCGACTCGTGCGCCATGAACAGCCAGGCGCGCGCGAAGATCTGCTCCATCTCGAGCTGGTAGATGTCCGGGTCGTAGAAGATGCGCCGGTCGACCAGCGCCGTCTCGTTGTCGACGAGCCGGGCGACGTTGCGCGCGGTTGCCAGGTCCATTGCCATGTTGGTGCTCTCTCCTCACGCCATAACAGGTGATATGGACGCAGTATAGGTCATAAACGTACCGCTCCTGGC
>JBFWZE010000143.1:0-3274 GCA_050185685.1 Dehalococcoidia bacterium | reverse complement strand
AATGACGAGGCCGGGACACCGCTCTCTCGCTTCCTCGTCGAGCTCGACCGCGAGCGCCTCGCCCGCGAGCTCAGGCTGGAGCGCCTCAACCTCGCCCAGGTCGAAGCGATGGTGCGAGACATCCTCGGCCGCCGATCGGCGATTCGCGCCGACCTCCTCCAGGCGCTGTACACGCTGTCGGACGGTAACCCTTTCTTCGTCGAAGAGCTGCTGCGATCGGCGCTCGCGGATGGCAGGCAGGCGGACCTCGACGCCCTGCGTCTTGCCGACCTGCCGATCCCGCGCAGCGTCCAGGACGCGGTGCAGACGCGCGCTGCCACCCTCTCGGCCGAGGCACTGCGTCTGCTCCAGCTCGCCGCCGTCATCGGCATGCGCTTCGACTTCGAGCTCCTCGGCGCCGTCTCGGGCCTCAGCGACGAGCAAATGCTGGCGCAAATCAAGGAGCTCATCGCCCGCCAGCTCGTCATGGAGGAGGGCGAGGACGTCTTCGTCTTCCGTCACGCGTTGACCGGCCAGGCAGTGACTGCCGGCCTGCTGAGCAGGGAGCGCAGGGCCCTCCACGCCCGCGTCGTCGCCGCCCTCGAGGAACTGCGCCGCGACGACGAGGACTCCCTCGACCTCCTCGCGTACCACGCGTATGCCGCCGCAGACTGGCCGCGTGCTGCCGAGTACCTGGCCCGTGCCGGGCGCCGCGCTCTCGCCCTCTACGCTCCCGCGGTGGCGCTCGACGACTTCAACCGTGCGCTCGAGGCGTCTACCCATCTCGATGCGCCTCCTGCAGCGCAGCTGTATTTCGATCGCGCCACCGCCTTCGACGCCCTCAGCGATTTCGAGCACGCGCGCGCCGCCTACGAGCAGGCGCTCGACGCTGCGACCGAGGACCCGGAGCTCGCCTGGCGCGCGACGTTGAACCTCGGGCTGCTCTGGGCCTCTCGTGACTACAGCGCTGCTTTCGACCATTACGAGCGTGCTGTGGCCCTCGCCCGCGGCCTCGACGACGTCGCGCTTGCCCGAAGCCTGATGCGCCTCGGCAACTGGTTCGCCAACGCCGGCGAATTCGCCGCTGCCCGCGCCAACATCGAGGAGGCCCTCGCGAAGTTCCGTGAGCTGGGCGACCGTCACGCTGAAGCGGAAGCCCTCGATGTGCTGGGCATGGCCTGCATCATGGGTGCGGTGCCGCTCGAGAGCGCCCGCCACTACCGCGACGCCCTCCCGATCCTCGAAGCGACGAACGACCGGCGCACGCTGGCTTCCACCCTTGCCACTCTCCCCGTCTGCGCCGGTACCTACCAGACCGACATCCTGGTCCCCGCGATGACGCTCGCCGAGGGTCTTGCCTACGCGGAACATGCTCTCGAGGTCGCGCGCAGCACCGGCGTGCGCCAGGACGAGTGCTATGCGCTCTGGCAGCTCGGCTTCGTCCTCGGGCCGATGGGCCGCTACGGCGAAGCGCTCGGCTACACCCGCGAGGCGCTGGCGATCGCTGAGGAGCTGCAGCACGAGCAGTGGACCGCCGCTGCCCTCATCGTCCTCGGCGCCATCCTCCTCGACCTCTACCAGCTCGACGAGGCGCAGGCGGCCCTCGAGCGCGCCCACGCGCTCGGGACTCAGATGAACTCCACCGTCTGGATCCACCAGAGCGGCGACTTCCTCGCGGGGGTTTACGCGGCCCAGCGGCGACCCGACCGCATCCGGCAGATGCTCGACGCCGCTCCCCTGGAGACCGGAGACAACATGACGCAGCGCTGGCGCAGGGCCGCCGGCGTGACGCTCTCCCTCGCATCTGACCACCCTGCGGAAGCTCTCGGCGAGATCGAAGCACTCATACAGCTGGCAGCGCCCGACCCGGGACGCCTCATCCTTCGCCTCTCACGCCTGCGCGCGATCGCTCTCTCACGCCTCGGCCGTGGCGATGAGGGCACAGATCTCCTGCGCAGCCTCATCCCCGAAATCGAAGCGCACGGTCATCGCTCGCTTCTCTGGCGCACTCACGCTGACCTTGCGGCTGGCCTGCTCGACGCCGGACACCGCGACGCCGCACGCCTCGAGGCTGATGCCGCCCTCGGCCTCATCGATGCGCTCGCCGCCGGCCTCGATGACGCAGCGATGGCTGAGAGCTTCCGCCAGCACGCGTCGACCCTGCTTCCTGCAACCCTGCGCCGCCGCAGCCGCACTGCCCTGGCCGGCGTCCTCACAGAGCGCGAAGCCGAGATAGCCGCTCTCATCGCCCGAGGTCTCAGCAACCGCGCCATCGCCGAGGAGCTCGTCCTCAGCGCGCGCACGGTTGAGACCCATGTCGCCAACGCGATGAGCAGGCTCGGCTTCTCGTCGAGGGCCCAGCTTGCCGCCTGGTCGACGGAGCAGCACCGCTAACGCTCACGCTGCGAGGGCGAGCCAGCATCCGGTCCTTGTCATCCTGACGAAGGAAGGATCTATCGCTGCTTCAACCGGCTCGGACGATCCAGCTCGCACCTCGCGGACGTCACGTCAGATTCGTCGTCGAGGCTCACCATGACAAACGCCCCGTCATCACGCTCCCGATGCGTCTCTTGTCATCCTGACGAAGGAAGGATCTAGTTTTCGGCCAACTGAGTCCGTCTCATGCACAGCGGCCGGGCGCTTCTCACGGCGGGGACGTTAGCGCACGGGGCCAGTTTCTAGGTGCCACAGAATGCCAACAACGGGCCGTCCCGACGCAGACATTCCTCTTTTGTCATCCTGACGAAGGAAGGATCTGGCGTCGCGTCCACCAGCGCCCACAGTGCGTCGGTGCCTTTTGGACGTATCGTCGGCTTCGCTGAAGATCAAGACAAGAAAGGAGGCGGCATCCCCAGGATGCCGCCTCCTTGAGAATCCACCGGCCAGGCCGGAACCTAGTTGTTCAGGTACGCCTTCACGAGAGCGTTGAACTCCGCCGCCTTCTCGTACTGCACCCAGAAGCCGCACTTGCTGAACAGGTGGAACTCCGCATTCGGCATACGGGCGATCATGTACAGCGCGCCGTCCCAGGAGCTGCGGTTCTCCCGGCCGTACACGATCAGGGTCTTGTGGTTGATCTTGTGGACCTGGTCCCAGAGCGGCTCCGGGAACTGGCGGATGCCGGGGCGGCCTTCCGGCGCCTGGACCATGAACTCCGGCACGATGCTCTCGTTGTAGCGCTCGTCGATCAGCTCTTCGGTGATCAGCGACTTGTCGTAAAGGCAGGAGCCCAGGTAGGCGCGCATCTTCTCGCGCGACGGACCCGGGTCGGCGTAGTAGTCCGTGATCAGGCGGG
>JBFWZE010000142.1:3099-9517 GCA_050185685.1 Dehalococcoidia bacterium | reverse complement strand
GCCGCAGTCGATGGCGATGATGTCGTCGCCGTACTCCAGCAGCATCATGTTGCGGCCAATTTCGCCGAGGCCGCCGAGGGGGATTACACGCAGTTTGTTCGTATCTGGCACTACAACTCGAATTTCATCTGGGCCACTGGCGGGGTCACAGCGACAGGCTCGGCAGCTGCGAGAGCGGCAGCGGCGGCGGCAGCTTCGTCCTCGCGCGCCTTCTCGACGTAGAATGGGACCTTCTTGAAGTCCTCTTCAATCGTACGCCGAAGACTGCCCTGGTGCAGGGCTGCGGCGGGATGATACATCGGGACGACCCATGTGTCTCCGACTTTGCGGCCCTGACCGTGGATCTTGCTGATTGGCTGGCCGGGAAAGAACTTGGCGAGCGAGTAGCGGCCAAGCGTGACGATGACTTTTGGCTGAATCGTCTCTCTCTGACTCTGCAGGTACCCCGCACAGGAGCTGATCTCATCGGGCAGCGGGTCGCGATTGCCCGGCGGCCTGCATTTGATCACATTGGCAATAAAGACGTCGCTGCGCTTGAGCCCGATGCTCGCGAGCAACGTCTCGAGGAACTGACCGGCAGCGCCGATGAACGGCCTGCCCTGCTGGTCCTCGTAGTACCCCGGTGCTTCGCCGATCAACATGATGTCAGCGTCGACCGGCCCCTCGCCGGGAACAGCCTTGGTACGCGTGCTGCCGAGCGGGCAGGCATGACAGCTGTGGATCTGAACGTTGAGGTCACCAAGCGCCGTTCGGCGAAGGTCCAGTTCATTCATGAGCATGTTCATCGTGCGACCCGATCAGGGAAGCACAGCAACGCCTCTCGCCCTTCGGAATCTGCCGGTGAAATGGCGCAATCTGACACGTAGAGGCTCCCGGGTTGGATGGCCCGATCCTAGCACCGCTGCCAGCCCGAGTCAACGCAAACTGTATAGGCGCTTATGCGGTATTGCCTCGCGCCGCCGGCGGAACATACGCCGCCGGGTCGTGGTACTCACCCGCCGCAGCGACTGCGATTTCGTGGTCCGTGTCAGCCCCGGAACCCGCAACACCAATACCGCCGATGATGTCTTCGCCCCGCTTCAGGAGTGCACCACCGCCCATCGCGAGGAAACGCCCTGCGAGCCGGTCATACAGCGGCGCGTGCAGGAACGGGTAGCGCTCCATCGTGCCGATGCAGTCCTTGCTATCTCGCCCAATCACCGCCGCCGTCACTGCCTTGCACTCCGCCGAGTACGCGGCGAATGACTCGCGCGGGTGGTGGTTCTCGGCCAGGACCACCCAGCCGAAGGCATCGACGACGACCACGGCAATCGGGCGGTTCATCTCCGCCGCCTTCGCGAGGGCCACATCGGCCAGCTTTCGCGCTTCTTCAAACTTCATCGGTCCCTCCCCAGAACATCGCAGTTTGGCTGAATCCTCACCGAACGCGGCGCGGGATTCAAGCTGCGATGCGGGGCAGGCTTCGCAGCCTTCTGCGAGCCCTGAAGTCCTGCTACTGGCGCGGGATGATCGGCTTGCCTTCGACCAGCTTTGCAAGGGCGATGCCGAAGAAGTACAGGAAGACCATCGGGCCGGCGACCAGCGTCTGGGTGACCGGGTCGATAGACGGCGTGATGATCGCCGAAATGATGAAAGCGCCGACAATCGCGAACCGCCACCAGCCGAGAAGCTTGCGCGAGGTGACGATGCCGATCTTCGCCAGGCCCATGACCACCATTGGCGTCTGGAACGCGAGCCCGTTGACGAGAAGCATCTTGGTGACGAAGCCCACGTACTTCTGCACGGAGATGAACGGCTCGATGTCGCTGTTGCCGGTATCAAGGAGGAAGTTCAGCGCTGGCGGCAGCTCCACGTAGTACGCGAAGAGACAGCCGAGGACGAACATGAAGCTGATGCCGCCGACCAGCGGATAGGCCCATCGCTTCTCGTTGCGGGTCAGGCCCGGGCCCACGAAGGCCAGGAGCTGCCAGACGATAATCGGCATCGCCAGGGTGAGGCCGATGAGCAGCGAGACCTGGAAGTACGTCGTCCAGTACTCCAGCGGCTGGGTGAAGATCAGGTGGAAGTTTTCGACCCGGTCGCGGGCAGGCTCCTGCATCCACTCGAGGGTCCAGTTCGTCACCTTGTAGAAGGACGCGACCATCCCGAGGACGAGTGCGATAGTGCAGATCATCAGACGGTTGCGCAGCTCCTGGAGATGCTCCAGAAGCGTGAGGTTCTTATCGCTGCCGCCGTGTTCGTCCGGAACTTGAGTTATTGCCGCCATTAGCTTCGGGAGCGCCGCCTGACCGGCCGGTCCGTTTCGTACCAGGCCTTTTCGGCCTCGGGCGCAGAAGCGGCGGCCGCGAGCTCATCGACGTTGTCTTCATTTGCCGCCGTCGCTTCGACAGGCGCCTCACCGAGCGGCGTTGCTTCCGTAGTAACACTGGCGGCATCAGCGGGCTTCGGCGTGTCGAGTGACTTCTCGAGCGCGGTCGCTGCGGACGTCACGGCACCGCCGACTGCCCCGGTGTTGCGAGTGATGACGCCGGCGATTTCTTTCCAGTCATCGCGACTGGCGCCGACTTCTTTCTCCAGCTCGCCCACGACTTCGTTGAAGTCCTTGCTCAGGTGGTTGGCGTAAACCCGGGCGCGCCGGATCCACTGTGCCAGGTCGGCAGCAACCTGCGGCAGGCGGTCCGGGCCGACAACGAGGACGGCGAGGACAAGGATCACCATGAGTTCAAGCGCTCCGACGCCGAACATCTGCATGAATCCGTTCCCCCTCTCGCCGCGAAGTGCGACGCCTAAGTCAGATTACCCCATACAGTTCTACGCCGCACGTCGGGCAAAAGGCTCTCGGGCGTAGCTATTCGCCGTCAGCTATCAGGTGTCAGGTCGGAGGCGATAGCGCCGCGCCCTCGAGGGCACCCCGAGCGCGATGACGGTGTTTCTCGCTCACCCCTCGTCCTGACCTTCAGCGAAGGATCTGGCGCCTCGTCCCTCCGACACGGGTGTCGCTTGCACTCGTCCAGGTGGTGATGAGCACGCAGCTTTGAGGAAGACCGTCACATCCTGTAGGGAGGTGAAGGCGTCAACGACGGGCAACGGCCGGTGTCAGACTCCAGTTTGTCCTTCGTTGTGCCCTCACCGAAAGCTGAAAGCTGATGGCTGCTAGCGGTTGGCACCACAAGAAAAGGCCGGGCGATACGCCCGGCCTTTCAGCTCCACTGGAGGGATTGGTCTAGCTGTCTTCGATGCCGAGGTCTTTGAGGTAGTCGATCGCATCCTGAACGGTGACGATCTTCTCGGCGTCTTCATCCGAAATCTCGAGCGCCTTGCCGTCTTTGCTGAACTCCTCTTCGAGGGACATGATCAACTCGACGAGGTCGAGTGAGTCTGCGTTCAGGTCGTCGACAAAGGACGCGGCCGGTACGACCTGCTCCTCGTCAACGCCCAGCTGGTCAACGACGATCTTTCGCACGCGCTCATAAACAGTTGCCAAGCTTACAGACCCTCCTGAGCGATCTTGCCCGGGCTGCTAAGAGACCCGAGCACGCCATTCACAAATTTGCCGGAGCTATCACTGCCATACCGTTTAGCCAGTTCGACGGCCTCATTTATGGCTGCTCCGGTCGGTGTCAGATTATCCACCAGGAACTCCCTTATCGCAATACGAAGGATGTTCCGGTCCACTGCTGAGAGTTGTTCGGCGGGCCACATCGGCGCCGTCCGCTCGATGATCGCATCGAGCTCGGGCAGGCGCTCGATGACGCCGAGCAGCAGGGTACGCGCCAGCTGGGCGTACTCCTCGTCGAAACGCGCGTTCTCGATGAGGCGTTCCAGCGCAGGCACGGGCTCATGGCCTGCGATGTCCATCTCGTAGAGGGCTTGCAGGGCCACCTCTCGGGCACGACGGCGGGTTCCCGCCATAAAAGCCTTAGGTGAGTCCGCCGTCGACTGCGATGACCTGACCTGTCAGGTACGACGCTTCGTCGGAGGCGAGGAAGGTAACGACCGGGGCGATTTCCTCCGCCAGGCCGTCACGGCCCATCGGGATGCGGTCCATCAGCAGCTCCCACTGCTTCTCGTTGAGCACCTCGGTCATGCGCGTCTTCACGACGCCCGGCGCCACCGCGTTGACGGTGATCGACCGCGAGGCTACCTCACGTGACAGCGAGCGAGTAAAGCCGATAACGCCGGCCTTGGCGGCCGAGTAGTTCGACTGCCCCGCGTTGCCGACGAGGCCGTCGATGCTCGTGATGTTGATGATCCTGCCGTATCGCGCCCGGATCATCGAGCGGATCACGGCGCGGCTCATCAGGAAGGTGCCGCGCAGGTTGGCGTGGATCACGCTGTCCCACTCATCCTCGGTCATCCGGACAAGAAGGTTGTCTGCCGTCTTGCCCGCGTTGTTCACGAGAATGTCGATCTTGCCGAACTGCGCCGTTGCTTCATCGACGACGCGCTGTGCAGTCGCTGCGTCCGTAATGTCGCCCTTGAATAGCGCTACCTGGCAGCCCATCTCACCGATCTCGGCCGCAGCCTCGCGGGCGTTTGCGTCATCGGAGAGGTAGTTAATTGCCAGGCGAGCGCCGGCCTTTGCCAGGTGGAGTGAGATTGCTTTGCCGATGCCGCGGCTGCCGCCTGTTACCAGAGCGACCCGGTTCTCCAGCGAAAAAACTGCCTGTGCCACTCCCCGTCAGTCCCCTAGCTCTTGATGTCGGCCATGCTGCCGATATTCGCGATCCTGGCTCCCGGCGTCAGCCGCTTGACGAGACCGCTGAGCACCTTGCCCGGTCCGAACTCGGTGAAGCTTGTCACGTCTGAAGTTGCCATCAGTGTAACCGACTCATGCCATCGGACGGGACTGGCGATTTGCTCGACCAACTCGTGCCGGACGGCGTTCGCATCAGCAAGCACCGTGGCGCTCGCATTCGCCACAACCGCGACTCCTGGAGACGCGATCTTCGCCGCCGAAACTGCCTTCGTCAGGCCCGTCACCGCGGGCATCATGAGCCGGCTGTGGAACGCACCGCTGACGTTCAGCTCCAGCGCCCGAGAGGCGCCGCGCTCTTTCGCGAGCCCGATGGCCTTCACCACGTTCTCACGGGCGCCGCCGATCACGGTCTGAGTCGGCAGGTTCATGTTGCAGACATCGACGTCGGCGTCTCTGCAGAGATCGCGCACCACGGCATCATCGAGGCCAAGGATCGCAGCGAGAGTGCCCTCGGTCTGTCGGCCCGCCTCGGCCATGAGCCGTGCGCGCTGCTGAAGCAATACGAGGCCGTCTTCGAGCGTGAGGGCGCCGGCTGCAACGAGAGCGCTGTACTCACCGAGGCTGTGCCCCGCCATGAACCCGGGCCGAGTGGTGACGGCACCGCACTCGACGGCGGCTGCAAGGCTCGCGAGGCTGGTCGTGAAAATCGCCGGCTGGGCGTACTCCGTGTCTCGGAGACGCTCTTCAGGGCCGGCGAAGCAGATTTCGCTTAGGGCGTAGCCCAGCACGGCATCGGCGGTCTCAAAGACCAGCCGTGCCGCTGCCGAATCGCGGCAGAGGTCGCGCCCCATGCCGACTTCCTGCGCGCCCTGGCCGGGAAACAGCCAGGCGGAGCAGGGGTCGGTCGCTTCTGGTAGGAAAGGGGGCTGGCTATTCGCCAAGGCTCGGGCCTTGGACCTCTACGGCCTCCCGACCCTTGTAGTAACCGCAGACGGGGCAGGCGTGGTGCGGCCGGCGCATGTTCCGGCACTGCGGACAGCGGGTGAGGCCGGTGATCTTGAGGGCCAGGTGGCTGCGGCGCTTACCCTGGCGCGCCTTCGGATAACGTTTCTTTGGCAGTGGGGGCACGTCTTATTCCTTCCGGTCCACATCGTCACCGCGGAGGGCTGCAAGTGTGGCCCAGCGGCTGTCTATCGGTTCCTTATTGCAGTTGCAGTCGCCCAGATTCAGGTTGGCGCCACAATTCGGGCAGAGCCCTTTGCAGTCCGGCCTGCAGAGCGGCTGCATGTCCGCGGAGGCTTCGCGATATTGGCGCACCGCCTCCGTGAGATCAAGCATGTGCTGCTCGTCAATCATAAACGCTTCGTCGTCGATTTCATCCTCGTCGATCGTATGCCCGGTACGAAGCTCGGGAGGAGCGAGAAACTCCTCGCTGAAATCGATCCAGAGCGTCTCCTCAAGCGGTTCCAGACACCGGCTGCAACTCTCCGGGTCAATGAGCTCGATGTGCGCCTCGACCAGAATGCCCGCGGGCGTTCGCATCAAGTCGATCTTGCCCTTCAGCCTCTCGGGAGGCCGATCCTGGGTGTGCAGCGTGCCGGAAACCTCGTGAGACCGTGTTGCGCCAGTACCTTCCATCATCAGTCCAGATACATTGAAAAGCATGACCTATGAAGGATACGGAAGTGCGGCACACAGGGTCAACGACGCCCGTCCCGG
>JBFWZE010000142.1:0-2999 GCA_050185685.1 Dehalococcoidia bacterium | reverse complement strand
GCGTGCCGGAAACCTCGTGAGACCGTGTTGCGCCAGTACCTTCCATCATCAGTCCAGATACATTGAAAAGCATGACCTATGAAGGATACGGAAGTGCGGCACACAGGGTCAACGACGCCCGTCCCGGCACCCGAATACTGCGGACTTCCGTCATCGCTCAGCGCGGACTCCTGAGCGGTCATACTCCTCCACCGGCGACGGATTCGCGCTCCTCGTTACCTTGTTTACGCTTCGGTACGACCCTATAATTCCGCTCACCGACCGGCGGGACAGGCAGTTGTACCTCCCTGCAGCCGAGAGCGGCTCGTATCTCATAGAAGGTCTTATGACAAGTTCCGCCGACCTCTACGGCCTGCAAGAGGTAGACCTGCGTAGAGACACCCGCCGGGCTCTCATCGCCGACATTGACTCCCGACTCGTCGAGACGCCGGAGCTTCTCGAGGCCCGCGAAGAGGCCGCAGACGCCGAGGCTCAGGCCGAACGTCTCCGCAAGGACCAGCGCGAGCTCGAGGCCCAGATCCAGGCCCTCGATGCCAAGATCGGCCCTCTCGAGACGAAGCTCTACAGCGGTGAAATTCGTAACCCGAAGGAGCTCTCCGACCTGCAGAAGGAGCTGGAGAGCTTCAAGGCCCAGCGCCGCAAGATGGACGATGAGGCGCTCTCAGGCCTCGAGGTCGTCGAGGTCGCCACTGCATCTGCCCGTGAGGCAAAGGATGAGGCTGCCCGCATCGAGGCGGAATGGATCGCGAGCCAGTCGACGCTCCGAGAGACGAAGGCGTCGGCGGAGGCAGAGCTCTCCCGCCTCGACACCGACCGCGAGACGCGTACGCAGGGCATGGATCGCAACATGCTCGGTCTGTATGAGACGCTTCGAAAGGCCAAGAACGGCCGCGCCGTTGCCCGTCTCGACCGCGGCAACTGCCTCGGCTGCAACGTCACGCTGCCTACCAATATGGTCAGCCGCGTTCGCCAGGCCGACTTCCTCGTCCAGTGCCCACGCTGTGAACGGATCCTCGTAGCCGGCTGATGAGGGCGGTCGGCTACTTCCGCGAGTCCACTGCCGGCCCCCGCAGCAGCATCGGCCAGCAGAACCGCCGCTTCCTCGACTTCTGCGAAGAGCAGGGCTTCGACGTGGCCGCCACGTTTTCTGAAGACGGCAAGCAGCAGACGAACGCCTTCGGCCAGCTGCTTCAGTACTTAAAGGAACCCGAGAAGGGCTTCATCCTCGTCGTCACGCCAACGCCGGCCACCTTCGCGGAAGACCACGTCGTCGCCGCCGCCCGCTGCCTTCAGATCGAACATCTCGGCGGGCGCGTGCAGTTCATGGACGGTCTCAAGGACGGCGACGCGCTGCAGGCGATCCTCGCGAACTTCAGCGCCGGCCACGAAGACGGCATGCGCGAGAAGGTAAAGACAGCGCTGCGCAAGAAGGCGGTGCGTGGCGAGGTGCTGGGCCGGCCGCCATACGGCTACAAGGTCGGCTCCCGCAACCGCCTCGAGGTCATCGACGACGAGGCAGTGGTCGTCCGTTACATCTTCCGCCTGTACCTGCAGGACAATCTCGGCATTCGCCTGATCGCCCGCCGCCTCAACGAAGAAGGACTGCGCACCCGCCGCAATGCGCCATGGAGCATGGTCAGCATCCGTGACATCCTGCGAAACCGCGCCTACCTGGGCACCTATCAGCGCCTGGGCGTTCGCGTGCCAGGCACACACGCCGCACTCGTCTCGCCGGACGATTTCCGCCGCGTGCAAGAGCGTCTCAGCGAGCGCCGCACGAACTACTCGCCGCGCAAGGTCAGCGGGTTCCTGCTTTCAGGGATGCTGATCTGCGGCTACTGCGGCAACCGGCTCATCGGCGTCAGCCGCAAGCAATCGTGGACGCGGCGCCGCGACGGCAGCGAGCAGGTCGCCTCCTACCGCTACTACCAGTGCGAGTCGCGGACCAACCAGGGCATCTGCTCCTACCACACGCATCGCGCCGAAGAGCTCGAAGAGCAGGTACGCCAGCAGCTTGCCGAGCTCGACCCCAAGCAACTGGCTGCCGCTGGCGACGACACGAACGTGATCGCGCAGTGGCAGATCGAAACGCGGCGCCTCAAAGAACGCCTCAGTCAGATCGACCGCCGCCTGAGCCGCTACCTCGAGCAGGCTGCAGCCGCCGGTGTTGCCAACGACCAGATGAAAGCCCAGGGACTGGAGCTCGCCGAGGAGCGATTGAAGGTCGAAGAAGAGATGCGCGACGCCGAGTGGCGTTCACAGCATTACGCTTCCGCTGCCGAGCGCCGCCGCACACGCAACGCCGCGCTCGACCTCCTCGTCGCCGAGTGGGAAACTCTGGGCCTGCCGGAACGCCAGCAGCTGCTCAAGGAGCTGGTCGAAAACGTCCGCGTGACCGACGAAGAGGTCTCCCTTACCCTGAGGCCATGACAAACGCCTCAAAAGCTCCCTGGGTCGTCTATTCGGACGGCGCCTCCCGTGGTAATCCCGGCCCTGCCGCCGCCGGCGCTCTCGTCCTCGATCCCGCCGGTAAGGTCTGCGCCGAAATCTCTGAACCCCTGGGCATCCAGACCAACAACTTCGCCGAGTACCAGGGCCTTATCAAGGGCCTCGAAGCCGCTATCGCCTGCGGCGCACGCAGCGTCGAGGTACGCATGGACTCGGAACTCCTCGTGAAGCAGGCCACCGGCGTTTATCGCGTGAAGCATCCCGGGCTTATCCCGCTCTCGGTGCGCGTCAACGAGCTTCGCCGCAAGCTAGATGCCGTCACCTTCAAGCACGTACGCCGCGAGTTCAACAAGCAGGCGGATGCTCTCGCCAACCGCGCCCTCGACGCAATGAAACCGTGATTTCGGCGATCATCCTCGCTGCGGGTGAATCCTCCCGCATGGGACGCCTCAAGCAGCTCCTGCCCTGGGACGGCACGACGCTGCTCGACTGGCAGGTGCGTGAGGCCCGCGCCGCCGGTGTCGACGATGTCGTCATCGTCCTCGGTCACG
>JBFWZE010000141.1:0-9626 GCA_050185685.1 Dehalococcoidia bacterium | reverse complement strand
AGGGAGAAGTCCGCGGCGATGCGCTGGAGCGGCGTCTGCCGTCCCGCTGCACTGCTGGCCGCTTCGCGAAGCTCGATCTCGCGCTGGACATCCGCAGCGCGCGAAAGCAGCGCTTCGACGTTCGACATCGACTCGGTGGCGCCCGCGAGCAGGACGTCTACTTCTTCGTCGGTCACGTAGAGGCCGCGGTATTCGGCCGGCGGTCCAACCGAGCGCTTGTGCCGCGAGCGTTCGACGATCACCGCAAGACGAAGGGCAATCCACTGCAGCTCGAGCTCAATGTGCTCGAGGGCGGATTCGAAGGGTGCGGAAGCCTGGACGCGAGCCGCGGTCACAACATCTACCTCAGGTTTTGACGCCGCCATCTTACGCCTGCACCGATTGACCGAAAGTTTATGGCCGGTTGAAACCGCCGCCGGTCAGTTGTTGACGAAGATGCAGGTGAACTGTGCGTTCGCGGCAGGCGGCGAGTTCGTATTGGCGACGCCCGGTACGACGAACGCGGTGACGTAGGTGGGACCGGCGTGACCGACCGGCACGATCGGGACCGTAGCCCGCCCGTTCGTCACGGTGACGTCGGGGATCGTGGCAACCTCCGGCGAAATCGTGAACCGGATGCGCGTCGTCGCGGCGGGCCCACCAGAAGCGTCGGTCAAAACGACTGTCGCCTGCGTCGCGTTGGCGCCGTTGCAGGTAATAGGCGATGGCGCTATCGACAGCGAGATCTTGCTCACCGGCCCTGGCGTCGCGGTCGCAGTCGGCGGCACCCGCGTCGGCGTTGCAGTGGGCGGGACCGGCGTCACCGTGGGCGGCACTGGCGTCAGCGTAGGCGCAGTTGCTGTCGACGTCGGTGCCTGCTGGGTCGGAGTGACCGAAAGCACCGGCGTCGCAGTCTCCGCGGGCAGGGGCGTCGGCGTCGTGGTTGGCTGTACGGTCCCGCCGCCGTAGACGATATCGAAGCCCTCGTCTTTGCCGCCCTCGTGGGTCTGCATCGTCACGTCGCCGTTGACGTCGTACATGTGAACGGCGACGGCGGTGCTGCTGCCGCCCGGGTTCAGGACACGCACGCGGTAGGTACCGTTCTCCGGCAGCGGGATGTAGACCATGTTGACGCCCGCGCCCTCCTCCGGCGGCCGTTCGGTGCAGGTCGGGTCGCGCCACTGCTCCTCGAAGCGGTAGCTGGAGCCGGGCAGGTCTTTCTTTGCACCGTTGACCACGTCGGCCGGATCGCCGCTGCTCAGCGTGCCGACGACGTTGCCGCGGGCGTCGGTGACCTGTACGCGCTGACCGCCGGGGACCGTCACCATGATCGCGCGGCGGTCCTGGCTCGGCTCGTAGAGGCGGCTGCTCTTCACGCGACCGGCGTAGGAGGAGAGCGTCGTACGGTTGGCGTAGTAGGGATCGTTGATCAGGATCTGATCGCCCTGCAGCCCAACGGCGGCGATGTAGTGACCGGGCACCTCGAGGACCACAGGCCGGCCGGCGCTGAGCTCCCGCCGCACCTCGGCCTCGCTGCCGCTGCCCCACCCGGCGAAGCGCACGGCGAGCGGAGGTTGCGACGGATCGGTCTGCGGACCCTTGAAGTTGTTCGCCGCCGTCCAGACGACGTTGCCGTAGACGTAGCCCTGGCTCACCCAGCCCGCGTTCGTCAGCTTCGCGCCCTGGTTGAACCACGCATTCATCGAGGACGGGCTCAGCTCGGCGCCGCCGGGCGTGGTGATGATGTCGAAGAGGCTGAGCACGGTCGCGACCGAGGTCATCGCGCAGCCGCATTCGGCCAGCGTCTTGCCGCAGCCGACGTCCTGCTCGCGGCCGTGGTCGTACTCTTCGGCGCCCCACTTCGGGTCGTTCTGGGCAAAGAGCAGCTTCGATCGCGTGGCCGTCCCCGGCTCCGGGACCTGCGGCGTCGTGCCGGGTTCGGGCGGCTGTGTCGCCGTGGCAGTCCGTGTCGGCGTCAGGGTCGGAGTGGGCGGCGGGGCCCCTATAGCTGCTTCGGCGGTCTGCTGACTGGGAGTGCAGAGGTGGACGCCGTCGTACTTCCCTTCGGCGGTGACCTCCGTGTCACCCCGAAACAGGATGTACAGGACGATGGCTACGATGACGAGCGCGACCGGAATCGCGAGCTTTGTCACGTGCACTGCTTTCCCGTCTCACGACGTTTGAAGACTGGCACACATGATTCGTCAGCCGGCAGCCGGTTTCAAGAGAAATCTATCGGCAGACGTCCCGCTATTCGCAGTTCCAGTCGATCGTGCGTGACGGTCCGAGGACGCCGTTGACATAGGCCTGGACAGACATCGTCGTCGACCCGTGATGGCTCGCCAGCGTTGGGACGTAGAGGATCGACTGACCGCCGCCGATCGTCGTAGTTCCCGGGCCGGCGAACGTCGCGTTATTGAGCGGGTTGTACACGCGGTATTGCACGTTGTTGTCGCCTGTCTGCTTGCCGTTCGCATCTCTCAATGTCACCCGAATCTGCTGCTGCGTCGTCTGGCAGTTCAGCGACGGGTAGTAGTACTCAAGGATGACCTGGGCGGGAGGTCCCGGCGGAGGCGTCGGTGTCGCGGTTGGCGGTGCGGGCGTATTCGTCGGAGTTGGCGGCACCGGCGTATTGGTCGGCGGAACCGGCGTGTTCGTCGGCGGAGGCACGGGCGTGTCGGTCGGTGCAGGCGGTGGCGGCGGAGCACCCGGTGCCGGGGTCGCAGTCGGGGCTGCCACGGCCGGGCGCGTCGCGGTCGCCTGAGCGCCTGCCGGGGGCGGCGTTGGCGTTGCGCCCTCGGGCGTCGCGGTGGCGTCAGGCGTCGGCGTCGTTGTCGGCTGCGTCGGGGTCGTGTTGGCCGTGCCGGAGTTGTAGCCGACCTCGAAGCTCTCGTTCTTGCCGCCTTCGCGGACCTGCATCGTGAGGTCGCCGTTGACGTCGTACATGTGGATTGTCGCGGTCGTCTCGCTGCCGTCCGGGTTGAAGACACGGATCGTGTAATTACCGGAGTCCGGCAGAGGGATGTAGACCTGGTTCACGCCGGCGCCCTCCTCGGGAGGACGCTCGGTGCAGGTGGGGTCGCGCCACTGCTCTTCAAAGTGGTAGCTGGCGCCGGGGATGTCCTTCTTGGCGCTGGCAGCGACGTCGGCGGGCTTGCCCGTGTCGAGGGTGCCGACCACGTTGCCGCGGGAGTCGATGACCTGCACACGCTGGCCGCCGGGAACGGTGACCATGATCGCGCGGCGGTCCTGGCTCGGCGCGTAGAGGCGGCTGCTCTTCACCCGGCCAGCGTACGCGGCGAGTGTCGTGCGGTTGGGATAGAAGGGGTCGTTGATGATGATCTGGTCGCCCTGCAGGCCGACCGCGGCGATGTAGTGGCCGGGCACCTCGAGGACCACCGGATGGCCCTTCTGGAGCTCGCTGCGGATCTCAGCCTCGCTGCCGTTGCCCCAGTTCACGAAGCGCACGGCGAGGGGCGGCTGCGACGGGTCGGTCTGCGGCGCCTTGAAGTTGTTGGCGGCGGCCCAGACTACGCTGCCATAGACGTAGCCCTGGCTTACCCAGCCATCAGCGGTAAGCTTTGCGCCCTCGTTGAACCAGGCGTTCATCGTCGAAGGGTTGAGCTCTTTGCCGTTGGGCGTAGTGAGAATGTTGAAGAGGCTGAGCACGGTCGCCACGGAGGTCATCGCGCAGCCGCATTCGGCCAACGTCTTGCCGCAGCCGACGTCCTGCTTCATGCCGTGGTCGTACTCTTCCTTGCCCCAGCGAGGGTCGTTCTGGGCGAAGAGCGTGCCGCCGCCTGCGCCGGCTCGGACCTCGGTCACGCCGCCTTCGGGTGGCGGTGCGCCATCCGGCAGCGGAGTCGCGGTGGGGACAGGCGTTCTTGTCGGGCTGGCGGTCGGCGACGGCACGGCGAACGCAGCTTCGGCCGTCTGCTGGCTCGGCGCGCAGAGGTGGACGCCGTCGTACTTTGCCTCGGCGCTGACTTCCGTGTCGCCGCGGAAGAGGAAATACAGAACGACCCCGGCGAAAATAAGCCCGACCGGGATTGCGAACTTGATCACGGGTAACTCGTTTCCCCGAAAAAGCGAATGCGGGACGATGGAAATGAAATCATCCCGTTACGGTGAGCGTCAACCCAAAAGAGTCAGTTTGTAATGTTCAGAGATTGAGGCGACCCGTCAGCGCGAGTACATTCAGGCAGTGGTGACGCCCGATCCTGTATCCGTCCTCCTGTCGCGAACCGTGGACGCATCTACTCTGACTGACCCCTTCCTGATCGTCACCCTCGTCGCGGCCGCCTGCTACCTCATCCAGCTCGCCTACTTCGCCTTCATCACGCGGGCTCCCGATGTCGACGCCGGTCCGCCGACGAGCGACCTCACGAGCGAGTCGCCGGCTCTCGTAAACCTGCTAGTCAACGAGGCACGCGTCACCGGTGCCGCGGTGCCGGCGACGCTGCTCGACCTCGCGGTGCGCGACCTCGTCGACATCGAGGAGTACGGCGATGCGGAGGAGATCATCGTCCGCCTCCGCGAGCATCGCTCGGCGGAGGGTCTTGCCGGCTACAGCCTGATGGTCCTCGAGCACTTGCGCGCGAAGGCTGCGAACGGCATCGTCCGCGCCGAGGCTCTGACGCTGGGGCCGGAGGGCACGTCGAAGTCGTGGATGGAGCGATTCAAGAAGCTGCTGCACGAAGAGGCGAAAGCGCTGGGCCTGACGAGACCGCGCTGGGAGGGCGCGATGTGGCGCTCTCTTACCGTCACCGGCCTCCTCGCCTGCCTCTTCCTGCTCGCACTGCTCACCCGCTATGTCGATTTCTGGTTCGGCCTCTTCTTCGCCGGCCTCGCGGTCTTCGTCGGGAACGCTGCCGTCGTGAAGTACTTCTCGCAGCCGCAGCTCAACCAGACCGGCGTCAGCTCCGCCTCCCGCTGGCTCGGGGTGCGCCGGTTTCTCGAAGACAACGACACGTTCAACAACGCGACCCCCGGCGCGGTCGCTCTCTGGGACAGCTACATGTCATACGGCGCGGCGATGGGCCTGGCGAACGACGCGCTGCGTCACCTGCCGATGGGTGAAGAGGACGACGAAGACGCCTGGTCGGCCTACAGCGGCGAGTGGCGTCACGTCCGCGTTGCCTACCCTCGGCTGCGCGTGATCTGGGGCAAGTCACCGCTGCGGGCTATCTGGACCGGCATGATCATGACCGCGCTCGGCGCCGGCATCGTCTACGTGGGCCAGTATGTCCATTCGAGCGCGAGGACGACGCTGGAGAATGAGCAGGACATTGCCGACTGGATCCGTCTCGGCGCCCTGATCGCGATTGGCGTCGCCGCACCGCTCATCCTCTGGGGCGTCCATACGATGTTCATCGGTTTCCTCGACCTCTTCTCGCGACGAGTCGTCACCGGGCAGGTCATTCGCCTGCGGTCATGGGTGAACAGCAAGAGCGGCCGCTGGTACATGGCGCTCTACGACGGGCGCGAATCGAAGATCCGGGCCTGGCGCGTCGGCCCCGGCACCTACGCCCGCCTCAACCAGGGCGACGTCATCGAGGCGACGTTCACGCCACGTACGGGGCACGTCAAGTCATTCTCATATAAGCAGAAGGACGCCAGTCCTGCGCCGGCAGTTGGGACCGAAGCCGGGGCTACTTAGGGGCAGAAGGCTTCGGGCGCGGTGCGGTTGCCGGTCCGGCAGTGAACTCGGCCATGGTCTTGTCGAACATCGCCTGTGCCAGATAAGCATCAGCCTCTTCCGGCAGTTCGCGGTAGAGGGCGTCCCACTTTCTCCACTCCTTGAGGGCTGCCTCCATCTCGTTGCGAGCGCGTAGTTGAAGCACTGCCTTGGCATTTTCCTTGGCGAGCTGGTCAACCTTCTTCGAGGCTTCCATGTACTGAGCCTTGAACTGGTCCTTCATCTTGTAGACCTCTTCGCGATAGGCAGCGCCCGTTGGTCCCTTGCCGTACATGCTTTCGATCCACTTCTCGGCAAGATCCGCGCCTGGCATGCCCTTCTTCAAAGGCGGCGCGTGGACAGCCAGCTCCGCGATGTCCTCGGGTATGCCCATCTTCCTGGCGATTGTCGAGGCGAACATGCCATCGCCGCTCATTCGGCGAGCCATCAGCCAGCTTTGCTCCGCATGCCGCGCCTCGTGGTAGGCCACGCCAACAAGCGCGTTAAATTCCTGCTCCGTTAGTACTGCTTTCTGGAGCAGCGTCTGGGCATCGGCGAGACGGTTGACACCAATTTCCATGCCCCAGGCCGAGTGTTCGAACGCCGCACCGGCACCCTTCTTGAGTCCCTGGTAAAACATCGGCGGCACACCAGCCTCTTCAAGGATCGGGTTGATGACTCCCATGAGGGCGTTCAGGCGGGTGCGGGCATCGGCTGGCTGAAGGAAGAAGTGCTTCCACTTGAGCGCGTAGTTCGCCGCCTTCTCCAGCTTCGCAATCTGGGAGAGCTCGGTGCCGAGAAGCTTTTCGACGGCTTCTGGCGCCATGTTTGCAACTCGGGCAAGAATCTTTCGGGCGTCTTCAACACTGATCCCCGCACCCCCACTTACGTCTGCGGCGGCAGCGGGCGCGCGCTGGCGGCCTATTTCCTCGGCCATCTCCTCAAGGACGGTCTGGCGCCAGGCTCGGATCTTCTCGAGTGAGGCCGATTTCGCGCCTAGCTTCGCCTCGAGTGCCGCGTATCCACCGGCTGCCTCCACCGTGGCCGGCATGCCCATCTTGGTGATCGACTCGGCGACCAGCGCCTCCGCCCTGGCTCCCTCCATTCCGGCAAATTCGGCGAACTTCGGCAAAAGCTCAGTCATCGCTTTGGCGGCGCCTGTGGCCGGAGTCGTCGCGTTCTTCACCTCTTCGACCAGTTTGGCTCCATCGCCAGGCCTGGCAGCATTGCCGGCTTCTTCGAGCTGCTTCAGCTTGCCATCGAGGGCTGCCTTCGCCGTCCCGCCTTCGGCCTCAGCGGTATTCGCGACGGCTTTGAGAGCAACCGCCTCATTTTTCAGCGTGGTGACCTGCTGGAAGAGGGCACGGCCCGCCTTTAGGCCACCCTTTACCGCAACGACGGAGGCAGCGATGTCGACGGCGAGCCAGAACAACGATGGCTCCTCGCCCTGCATGATCGCTCGCGCCTTGTCGACATCAGTGCCCTGGGCAGCAGTCTCGAACTGATACTTCTGGATTGCGGATATCGTGCCGGTGATGGCGATGGCGGCGTCCGCGCCACCTGCTGCCGCAGCGACAGCAGCCCCCACTGGCGCGGTGGCGATCAAACCCACTGCAAAGGCGACGACGCCGATGGCTACGGTCGTCAGCTGATCGACGGCCTCGTGCTTGCCTTGCTCCTCTGCCACCGTCTGGCGCTGTACCTCACGATTCTTCAGGAACTCCCAGTCCTGAACGCCGGGCAGCCGCTTCGTCGTTTCCATGACCTTCTCGAGCTTCCAGATGAGCTCCTTATTGCTGCCCCATTTTTCGCGCACCGTCTGAATGTTCTTCAGCTTCTCCGCGATCTCCTTGCCGGCAACCTCCGCCATTCCCTTCAGGTTCCCGCTCGCAAGCGCCTTCAGGCGGTCGAACGCCTTGTCGTTGTCGAGGGTATAGACCGCGAGGATGGGGTGAATGCCCTTCTGCGTTTCTAGCTGCTGCGTGTACTCACCCTGAAGCTCGAAGAGCTTGTTCTGGGCAGCCACTTCTGCTTCGCCCGGGGCGGCTTTTCCTTCGGTACCGGCGTCCGGCTCGTCGGGGCCCGGACCGCGGTTCGCTTTCGCTGCTTGCAGCTCCCGGTCCGCCTTCAGCACCTCCTCGTACTTCTGGACGAGGGAGCCTGCAGCCTTCACCAGCTCGGTGTTCTTGTCTGTCTTTTCTGCCACATGCTCAGTAAAGAGCAGCGCCCAGCTTTCTTCTTTGATGCCGTACTTGACCAGCATGTCCTTCAGACGCGTTTCGCTGTCATCGAGCATGTCATTGAGGACTTTGCCGGCCATTCGCTCGAAGTAGGTGCGGAAGTCGCTCACATCTTTCTTGAGCTGGTCGACCTGTTCCCGCACGACGATACCGACCTTCTTGCGGTATTCGGTCCTCGCTTCCGGAGTTATGTCCGCCGGTGTCGTCGGCCCGCCCAGAGCCGGGAACTGGGGGCCCAACTCATCGCTGAACTTGAAGCCAAAGTCGGAGTTTTCGAAGACTCCCACCCGATCCAGGCCCTGGTTGTGGCTCGTGACCAGCTTCTCGAGCTGGTAACGGACGTAGTCCTTGTTGTCGGAGAAGGCCATCTGGGCGCCGGTGTGGTAGAGCTGGACGCCACCGGGATCAGGTGCTTTCGCTACGGTCACGCCCGGCGCGCCCGGGACGGCAGCGCCGGTAGTGGGCGATGGCGCCGGCGCAGGAGCGGGCGGTTCGACCGTCGCCGTGGGGGCGCGACTGATGTAGAGGGGAGGGGACGGCGTTCGCTCGGGATTTCCCTGCGACCCACCTGGGCGGGGCATCCGTGCGATCGGTGCTCCGCTGCTCATCATCCGCGCGAAGCCCGCGTTGCCGAGGGCACGTTGCAGCACAGCGAGGTCTCGAGGCGCTGCGTCAGGCTCGGCGGCCTCAGGCTCCGGCGGGGCGTGCGCTTCTACAGGAGCGGTGCGCTGGACGCGCGGGGGCCTGAGGTTGGCGCGCCGTTTCTGTGCCATGTGGCTCGATGGTAGTAGATGTCCAGTTTACGTCTGGTTGAAGCCTGATTGACGGAGACGATTCGTGAACTGGACATCAGAATCCTGATTCCAATGAGTGAAGCAAACCTCTACCATTCGAACGAGTCAGAAGGAGAGATTTGAGAATGTCAGAACAGAACAAGGCTCTTGCTCAGCAGCTCATGGATGGATTGAGCGCCGGCGAACTCGGTGTGATCGACACCCTCATCGGCGACGGCTTCGTCGAGCACGAGGAGCTGCCTCCAGGCATGCCCGAGGGCCGCGAAGGCGTCCGCGCCCTGTTCTCGATGTTGCGGGCAGGCTTCCCTGACTTGCGCGTGGATGTCCAGCACCTGATCGCTGACGGCGACCTCGTGTCTGCTTTCGTCGTGTTCAAGGGCACACACCAGGGCGAGTTCATGGGCATCCCGGCGACCGGCAAGTCGATGGCGATTAACGTCTCCGATATCCTGCGCTTCGAGAACGGCAAGATCGTCGAACACTGGGGCGTCATGGACAGCATGGCGATGCTGCAGCAGCTCGGCGTCGGCCCCGCCTGAGACGACCTGCCCCGGCGGGCACCTCCGCGGCCGGTGCGGGCCTCTCGTTGCTGCCACATCGGCTTCCTACGCGTCATGTGGCTGGATGGTTGCGGACAGTCCTTTACGTCCGCTTGAAGCCTGATCGAGATCAAGGCGGGCGCAACGCTCAAGGCCCCACTCGGAATACCGGGTGCGGCCTTGAGTCCCGAGATCTGCCCTTCTAGTCGCGGCGCAGTGAGAAGCCGAGACCGAGGCGGTAACGGCCGCCGCGGGTGTAGTTCGACGGCGCCGAACCGAGGTGCTTCGAGACCATGTGAACGTCGCGGAAGCAGCGCTCGAGAGGGCTCTTGCGGTAGACACCGGTACCACCCGCGGCTTCGAGGAGCATCTGCACCGCCTCGTTGCAGTTCTGAGC
>JBFWZE010000140.1:0-9669 GCA_050185685.1 Dehalococcoidia bacterium | reverse complement strand
GCGGTCGTTATGGCCCTCTCGCCGAGGTGTCACCGGCCGTAGCGTGGAGCCAACAGGAGGATGCTATGAGCCACACGATTGTCCACTTCGAGATTCCTGCCGATGACCCGGAGGCGCTGAGTGCGTTCTACCGCGACATGTTCGGCTGGCGCATCGAGCCGATGCCCGGCGGCGGTGAGTACTGGTCGATCGAGACAGTACCGGTCGATGCGAACGGTCTCCCGACAGAGCAGGGCGTAAATGGCGGCATGATGCGACGCGTCACGTCGCAGCAGACGCCGGTTAACTACATCTACGTCGAGTCGGTCGACGAGGCAGTGGCGAAGGCCCGCGCGCTCGGCGCCGCGGTCATCGTGGAGAAGATGGAAGTACCGGGGATAGGCTGGTTCGCCCAGCTCATCGACCCGCAGGGCAACCCCTTCGCGGTCTTTCAGCCGAACCGGGCTTGATTCAGTTCTGGCGCGGGCCCGCCGGCAGACGCCCGGGCAGCGGCCCCGACCACTCCTTAACAGCGACGTGGCTGGAGCCCATGCCGACGTAGTTCTTGCCGCCGACGATCAGGTCATAAGACTCGTAGCCCAGCGACGAGATGAAGAGCTGGACCTGGAAGCGATCGCCGAAGTGCAGCGTTACGTCGCCGGTCTCGTCGTCGAGGTCGACGTGCTGCAGTCTGACGCCATCGAGCTCCTGCCGCAGCTTGCTCGTGAGGTCGACCGCCGTGCTGCGGCCGAAGGTTTCGCCGTGGTCGATGGAGGCTGCGAATACCCTGCCATCTTTGACAACGCGCCAGAAGCAGCCGGTGGAGAGCCAGGCGGAGTCGAAGTACCAGAACCAGCTGTAGCCGTCGTAGACGAGGTCCCGCAGCGCGTCATCGGTGTCGATCCGGGTCACCGCTACGAGACCCGCTCGAAGATCGTCGCGATGCCCTGACCGCCGCCGACGCACAGGGAGACGAGGCCGTAGCGCCCCTGTGCGCGCTCGAGTTCGTACATCGTCTTGACGGCGAGGATCGCGCCGGTCGCGCCGACCGGGTGGCCGAGGGCAATGGCGCCGCCGTTGGGGTTCGTCTTCGCGGCATCGAGCCCGAGAGCAGCGCTGCAGGCGGCAGAGACCGATGCGAATGCCTCGTTCAGCTCGATCGTGTCCATATCGCCGACGCTGAGTCCGGCGCGAGACATTGCCTTCTGCACCGCGGGGATCGGGCCGCTGCCCATCACCTCGGGCCGCACACCAGATTCGGCGCGAGCGACGAGGCGCATGCGTGGCGTTAGCCCCAACTCGCGTGCCTTTGAAGCGCTCATGACGACGACTGCCGCGGCGCCGTCGTTGATGCTGCTGGAGTTGCCGGCGGTGACGCTGCCATCGGGCTTGAAGGCAGGACGGAGCTTCGCAAGCGCTTCGCGGTTGGTCTCGCGCGGGCCTTCATCCTCGGCGAACGTCACCTTCTCGCGCCCGATCGTGACTTCGACCGGCACAATCTGGTCGACGAAGCGGCCGGCGGCGATTGCGGCTCGCGCGCGCTCCTGGCTGCGCGCGGCGTATTCATCCTGGACGTCGCGCGAGACCTCGAACTCTTCGGCGAGGTTCTCAGCCGTGACGCCCATGTGGTAGCGGTTGAACGGGTCGGAGAGCATGTGGAGAAGGCCGTCTTCGAGGACGCCGTTGCCCATGCGATAGCCGCTGCGGGCCTGGCGCAGGAAGTGCGGGTGTAGCGTCATGTTCTCAGTGCCGCCGGCGACGACGATCTCGGCGTCACCGGTCTCGATCCAGCGCGCCGCGGTGTTGATCGCCTCGAGTCCGGAAGCGCACAGCCGGTTCACGGTGTAGGCGGGCACCTCGATTGGAAGCCCAGCTTTGATCGCGGCATGACGCGCGATGTAGGCATCTTCAGCGACCTGGCCGACGCAGCCCACGATCACCTGGTCGACCTGCGAGGGGTCGATCCCGGCGCGTACGACTGCCTCACGGATGACGGCGGCGCCGAGATCGGAGGCGGGAGTGTTCGAGAACGCGCCCTGGAACCGGCCGATTGCGGTCCGGGCGCCGCTGACGATGACCACTTCTTCTGCCATGACTGCCTCCGATGCTCTGGGGAATATCTGCCCTGAGTGTAGCGCACCGAATGAGCCCTTCAACGTGTGGCACATAAGCGCAAGTCATTCGCGCACGATGTTACAAATTTTGCACCACATGAAGAAAACTTCAAGAACTCATTGATCGAGGTAGATTCAACTCGTACATTGCGAATCCATTATTGCCTGCAACTCAGGCCCGATGGACTCAGCCACGGAGCTCTGAGGTCCGCCTCCTCTTTCTCCACAGTCCCATTGGTCGTTTCGAACAACGCCGCGAAAGCGACGCTAGTGCTTCGTGTGCCAATCACGAGAGGAGCCCATGGATACCAATCCGCAGAACTCATTTCGAGCTTGTAAGAGAATGAGAACGACCTGGGCTTTCAGGGCGATCTTTGCGTTGTTCCTGGGACTTCTGTTTGGCGGCGGGACACTCATGGCGCCCACCCTGGGTCCAACCAGCGCGTCTGGCGCTCCTTCAACCAAGGCCATCGTCCGCGCCGCGACGCTTGCCACCTCCGACCAGAACATGTGGGGTAGCGGAGCGAGCGCTCCTACCGACGTGGAGCTTGTCCTCTTCAATGAGACCTGGAACGAATCCGGCAGCGGTGGCGACATTACCGGTGGATGCGAAGAGATCGCCGGTGTGGACGTTTGCGCGTACTTCGGTGCGAGTTTAACGGGCTCGGTCAGCGGCGAAATTGGCATGTCCGTCGCCCTCCAGGGACTCGGAGGCGGGACGTTGAGTGTCACCTATCCGGTGACGGTCACATTTACTGCGCCTGCCGACAATTCCTTTGATCCGGGCGCGGCTGTAGACATCAAGACGTCAATGGTTGTCGATGCTTCAAACGCCAGGATTGTCGCGTCCTTTCCTGAGCTGGACCACATTGGCCTGAACGGGGTCTTCGAAATCGACGCGTCCCTTACCGGCCAGGTGTGTTTCTTCGAATGTTCGGATCCCGGCAACGTCTTCCCACCGATCCACATTGGCACGAACGGCGAACTTCTTGGCTTTGATCCAGGTGAGCTCAACACCTGCTTCACACCCGGTCCCCTGGGTTTCCCGTGGCTCCTCAGCACCTACACCAATGCGCGTTGTGGTGAGAATGGCTACTTCTTCAACCCGGACGTAGAGGTGGCTTCTACCTTCAACGCCGCTGATGGCACGATCTCTGCGACTGGCCAGGACCCATACGCGATCCTTCCGGTTAACGTGCTGCCGGGAGGCGGCACAGACCTCTTTCTTGGTGCAATCGGTGTTAACTGGACCGTCTTCAAGGCAATCATTACCGCCGTCGAGACGATCAAGCAGGACCTTACGTTCACGCCGCGCGTCGACGTAAACCTGGACTGGGGCAAGACCCTCGGCTACAAGGTCCTGAACGGCGCCAATGACAATCAGCTGCAGAGTGGCAACGGTACAAATGCGACATTCAAAGTCGGAGACACGCTGCGTCTCACGACGAACTCACTGAACAACAAGGTCATTCCGATAACGCCCACGCTCTCGATGGGCAGTGCCACCATGGCCAACAACACCCGCAATTCGTCGGCGACTGTCGCCAGACTCGAGGCGCTGGCGTTCCACATCATCACGTATGACTCGGACGGCGAGGTGGATTCGGACGACGGGTTCGGGCCCATTTACGAGGAGAGCTTCCCTGTAGGCACGACCGAGGCGAGCATCTTTAACGGCACCTTCAACATCGGAGGCTTCAACTCACCCGTCCTTGAAGCCTTCAACATCGTGCCTCGGCCGATAGTCGAGGTGCGTAAGGACGTCGTGCCCTTCAATGCTCCCGGTAACTTCAACCTGAAGATTGATTCGGACGTCCTTGCAACGAACGTCGGCGATGGCGGATCAACCGGCCGCGTCGTCGTAGAGCCTGGCACCCGCACGATCTCGGAGACCGCGGGTACGGCGACCGACCTCTCGTTCTTCGATATCTCGATCTCATGTGTCGAGTACGAGACCGGTACGGTTCACACCCAGACCGTGGGCTCGGCACCCGGACTCGGCTCGAGCATGAACCTCAACCTTACAGGTGGCGAAGATCTACTCTGCACGATAAGGAACCGCTTGCCGGCACCTTCCGAGTGCGATGTGATGACATTCGACAACGTCATCCTCGGTACGCCGAACAGCGACAAGGCAGACAGACTGAACGGCACGAACCAGCGAGACATGATCATTGGCTACGGCGGCGACGACATCATCGACGCCGGGTCTGGCGACGACTGTGTTGCCGGTAATGCCGGCAACGATCAGGTTGGCCTGGGCGCCGGCAACGACGTCGGAGACGGTGGCACTGGGAACGACAACGTGGGCGCTGGCCCCGGTAACGACATCGTCCATGGTGGCGACGGCATCGACGAGATCGCTGGCGGCGCCGGAGACGACCTCGTCTACGGTGAGGGTGGTAGCGACACGCTCACCGGCGGCGACGGTGCGGACGAGATCTATGGCGGTGAGGGCAACGATGCCATCACCGGCAGCAACGGCGATGACGTCCTCAAGGGCGACGGCGGTACCGACGTGACTAACGGCAGCAACGGCACCGACGTCTGTGTCGGTGAATCAAAGACGAACTGCGAGCAATAACGGGTTCGTGATCCGTTGAAGTCAACATGAGAAGAGCCGGTCACGCGACCGGCTCTTCTCATGAATGGTTGCACACTACCGGACGCGGGCGTGGGCACGCTCGCCGTGCTGACCGAAGAGGCTGAGCAGCTCGACTCCGCTGCCGCTCTCCGTGCCGAACCAGTGGGGCACCTGCGTGTCGAACTCGGCCGCCTCGCCCGGCTCCAGCACCATATCCTCGTCGCCGAGTACGAGCCGGAGGCGGCCGTTGAGCACGTACAGCCACTCGTAGCCCTCATGGCTTCGCAGCTCGGGCACGGCTTTCTGCCCTTTCAGGATGATGATCTTGTACGCCTGGATGTCGCCGGCCCGTCGGGTCAGCGGTATCAGGGTCATACCGTCGCGCTTGATCGGCTGCAGCTTCACCCGGGCGTCGCGCGAGGGCGGCGCCTTCACGAGCTCGTCGAGCGTGACGCCGTAGATCCGGGCGAGAGGGAGCAGGAGTTCGAGCGTGGCACGCCTGCTGCCCGACTCGAGGCGTGAGATCGTGCTCTTCGAAATCTGCGTCCGCTCCTCGACGTCGGCCAGGGTGAGGTTTTGCTGCTGCCGGAGCTCTTTGAGGCGCGGTCCGGCTGCCTGAATCGCTCGCTCGAGGTCTTGCTCCATTGTGGCTTCCATGTTGCTATTTTAGCAAAGATAGTTGCCGTCGTGTGAGCTCTGCGTCAATCTCTGGAAAGAGGTGAGCGACATGAACATGAACAACAACGACAACCACACCGGAGACAAGCCTGTCGACGTCATCGTGATCGGCGGCGGCCCGGCGGGTCTCAACGGCGCCCTGATGCTGGGGCGCTCACGGCGCTCGGTCGTCGTGATCGACAGCGGCCACCCGCGCAACGCGCCGGCGACGGGCATCCACGGGCTTCTCGGTCGCGAAGGCATGCCGCCGGCAGAGCTGGTCCGCCTCGGCCGCGAGGAGGTACGCAGCTACGGCGGTGAGCTCATCGACGGCGAGGTCGTCGCTGCAGTACGCGATGGTGACCTCTTCGCCGTCACGCAGGCGGACGGGCGCACGATTCATGGGCGCCGCCTGCTCGTGACGACCGGACTCGTCGACCGGCTGCCTGATGTCGAGGGCCTGGCAGAGCGCTGGGGCCACGAGGTTATCCACTGCCCCTATTGCCACGGATGGGAGTTCCGCGACCGCCTCATCGGCATCCTGCGCACGGGCCCGGGCTCCATGCACCACGCGCTCCTGTTCCGCCAGCTTTCCGACCGCGTGGTGTTCTTCACGAACGGCGCCGAGATGGAAGCAGAGCATCTCGAAGAGCTCGAGGCGCGGAACATCAAGGTCGTAAACGGCGTCGTCACTGCCGTCGTGGAGGATGGTGGCTCCATGACTGGTCTGCGACTGGACGACGGTCGCGTCGAGGCCTGCGAGGTCGTTGCCGTACTGACAAGGATGGAAGCGCGTGCCGCCTTTCTGGCGCAACTCGGCCTCGTCGCGGAGGAACACCCGAGCGGAAACGGGGAGTATATCCCTGCGGACGGCTCCGGCAAGACTGCTATCCCCGGCGTATGGGTCGCTGGCAACGTCACCGACCTCATGGCGCAGGTGGGTACGAGCGCAGCGGCTGGAGCGCTTGCTGGCGCGAGGATCAACGCAGACCTCGCCGAGGAGGAGACCCGGCAGGCGGTGGCCGAGTACCGCGCACGCAAAGAGCAGCCGGTCGGCGGCCGGCTGCTCTCCTGAGGGCTGGACGCCGCCGGCTACTCGGCGTCGAGGTCGATCGTCTCGATCAGGTCGGCGATGCGGCGGCGGTGGTAGCGGGGGTCGCCAAGGGCGTGGTAGAGCGAGCGTGACAGCCGCGTGTACAGCGTCAGGCCGAACTCGCGCATAACGCCGACGCCGGCGTGGACCTCGTGGGCGTAGTCGCAGGCTTTACGGTAACCCTCGCTGGTCACCGCCTTCGCGAGGTGCACCGAGACCTCGGCGTCGCGGCCACTATCCAGCTTCCAGAGCGCCTCGTACGTCGTCCAGCGGGCGGCGTCGAGGTGGTTGACGAGCTGGATGATGTGGTTCTGGACGAATTGGAAGCGGCCGATGGCCTGGCCGAACTGGACGCGACGCCGCGAATGCTCCACCGACATCTCGAAGACTGTCTGCATGCCGCCGACCTGGTAGGCACAGAGGATCGGCGTTGCTTTCGTGAAGGCCGAGGCGAGCCCGGGGGCGATCGCGCCGAAGCGGCCAATCAGGTTGCTCTTTGCAACACGGACGTTCTCGAACTTTAGCTCGCATTCGGTGCTGGTGAAGCCGCTGAGCCGCCGCCTCGAGACGCCGGGCGTTGCGGTGTCGACCATCACGAGGCTGATGTCGTCCGGAAGGTCGCCGGTGCGCACCGCGACGATGACCTGGTCGGCGACGTCGGCGTCGTACACGAAAAGCTTGACGCCGTTGAGGACGTAGTCGTTGCCGTCTTCGTTGGGGCGCATACGGATGCCGGCGTTGCCCCAGCTGTAGTCCGGCTCGCTCGTGGCGACAGTGCAGACGACGCGGCCCTCGGCGATCGATGGCAGCCACGCCTGCTTCTGCTCTTCGGTTGCGCATTCGAGGAGTACGAGGGCGCTCAGCACGCCGGAAGAGAACATCGGACCGGGCACGGCGCCGGAGCCGAGCGCCTCGTAGACGACGGCGGCGTCGAAGAACTCCATGCCAATGCCGCCGTAGGCCTCCGGGATGATGATGCCCAGCCAGCCGGTCTCGGCCGCGGTCTGCCAGATCTTGGACGAGTAGCCGGGCAGGGTGCGCTGGAGGTCGAGGATGATGTCCTTGTTGGCATCGCGCGAGATGAAGTCCTCGACGCTCTGCTTGAGCATGACCTGGGTTTCGGTAAGCGAGAGGTCCATCGACTATTCCATCGTCTTTCCAGCGGACTCGCGGTTGGCGCGGCCGATGCCGATGCGGCGGCCCATGATCATCTTCTGAATGTCGGCAGTGCCGCCTGGATGCAGAGCCACGATCGCGTTACGCATGTAGGCATCGATCGTCCCGCCTGAGATGTCGTACTCAGGGTCGTTGGTCAGCGCGTACGGGCCGAAGAGGTCGTGCAACGCCGTCGCGACGTCGAGGCCGGTGAGCTTGCGGTAGTACGACGACTGGGAGCCCTCGTACGTCATCGGGCGGTGCGTGCGGTTAAGCCAGTAGTTGCGCAGGTTGAAGAGGCGCTCGATCTCGGTCATCACGAAGATGTCGGCGAGGCGGTCGCGCGCTTCGGGGTCTTTGATCATCGGCTGGCCGTCACGCTGCTGCTCGCGGCTCCAGGTGAGGGCGCGGGCGAGCCAGCGGCTTCGACCTGCTGCGCCCCCCGCGCCGTGCTCGAGTTCGAGGTGCGTGCCGGCGACTGCCCAGCCGTTGTTCTCGCCGCCTACGAGGTAGTCGGCCGGCACGCGCACGTTGTCGAGGTAGATCGTGTTCTTCACCGAGTAGCCGACGCGTTCGCCTTCGTCGCCGAGCAGCTCCATCGGGACGATCGAAACACCGGGGGCATCGGCGGGGATCATGAACCAGCTGAGGTTCTTGTGACGCTCGCCCTCGGGGTCGGTTCGAGTGAGAGTCCAGAGCCAGTCGCAGCCGTGCGAGCCGCCGATGAAGACCTTCTCGCCGTTGATTACGTACTCGTCGCCCTCGCGTCGAGCGTCGGTCTTGGTCGCCGCGACGTCGGAGCCGGCTTCGGGGCCGGTGAGGAGCTGCCAGGTGACGACTTCGCCTTTGAAGATTGGCGGCAGGAACCGCTCTTTCTGCTCGTCGGTGCCCCAGACGAGGATGCTGGCGCCACCGAGGCGGCCGCCGGCGTCGTAATAAGGCGGGTTGTCGAGGTTGAGTCGCTCCATCTCCTCAGACAGCACGATTGCCTGGTCGACGCTCATGCCGCCGCCGCCGTACTTGACCGGGCCGGTGGGGCGCAGCCAGCCCTTCTGACCCATCTTGCGGCCGAGCTCGCGATACTTCGCGTAGTTCTCGTCCGTGTCAGGGTGGCCGGTGATACGCGGCACGTTCTCTTCGAGCCAGGCGCGTGCTTCGGCACGAAAGCGCTCTTGCTCCGGCGTATAGGCGGAAGGGGCGAAATCCACGGCAAACCTCTCTCTGCGGGTTCTCGGCTGACTATACTACGCGGCCATTTGTGGGGCAGGTTCGCGCCCCACGGCGGCGGCTGAAGGGCGGTAGTGGACTACGGTGGGGCGCCTCAGACACCGATGATCTAGAGAGGAGGATCTGCCTGTGAACCGTGACGACCTGACCCGACGAATGAAGACCCTGAGTACCCGCGGCCTCAAAGCTGCGAGGCTGGTCGGGACGCCCCGCTGGCGTACGGCGATGCGCCAGGGTGTGGCCGCGACGGTGGAACATGACCGCCTGCCGCTCGACCGCAACTACCGCACCGTCATCGACGTCGGCGCCAACCGCGGGCAGTTCGCCCTCTACGCGCGCGAGCGGTTCCCCGAAGCGCGCATCTACTCGATCGAGCCACTCAGCGGTCCCCGCGCGTCGATTCGCCGCCTATTCGAGGACGACGCTCGCGTCCAGGTGCTGGACTTCGCTGCCGGAGCCAGCGAGGGCAGCGCGGTGATCAACATCACCCACCACGACGACTCCTCATCGCTGCTGCCGCCGTCGGAGCTGCAGACCTCGCGCTTTCCCGGCACCTACACCGAAACGACAGAAACGGTGAAGGTGCGCTCCCTCGACGACGCGCTCGCCGACGAAGAGATCGCGCGACCGGTCCTCCTGAAAATCGACGTCCAGGGCTTCGAACTCGAGGTCCTCAAGGGCGCGACGAAACTCCTCTCCCAGGTCGATGCGGTGATGACAGAGTGCTCGTTCGTCGAGTTCTACGAGGGGCAGGCGCTCTTCGACGACATCTACGCCCTCCTCCGCGACGAGGGCTTCCAGCTCTCAGGCGGAGCAATGTCCGCCGCCACCGGCGCGCAGTGGGAGCAAGGCGACTTCGT
>JBFWZE010000139.1:0-9720 GCA_050185685.1 Dehalococcoidia bacterium | reverse complement strand
CCGCTCGTTTCGACCGCCCTGATAACCGCGTCGATATCGAAGCCAACACGATGAATCTCCACCGTGTAGCCGGACTCGTCCGCCTCGATGAGGGCATACGACCCTCGAAGGTCCGTCCGTCTCGGATAGCCGACGCTGCCAGGATTGACGACGCGAACGCCGGCAATGCTCCGGTCGAAAGGCCAATGCGTGTGCCCTACGAGGACGAGGTCAGCCTCGCAGCCCGCGAGCAATGCACTGAACTCTTCGTCCGTCTGCTCCTGCCTGAGACCACTGCCATCGTCCTTCCCGGGCGAGGCGTGAACGCAGAGGACGCGGGTGCCATCGGGGAGGTCAAAGCGGTACTCGAGTGGAATCGCCTGGACCCATTCGAGTAGACCTGCCGCCGCCAGGCAGCCGGTTGTCCACGCGTGACTTCGCACAAGATCGAGGCGCTCGGGTTCGACGTGGTCGAAGTCCAGCCAGCGCGGCAATCCTCGAGCGCAAACGTAGCGGTCCGTGTTGCCCCGCACGAAATGCGCGTTCGGTAGCGCCGCGAGTGTCTTTGCAGCCGAGACAGGGTCGTACCCCTGCGCGACGAGGTCGCCAAGACCGAGGTAACCGTCGACACCGCCCCGTTGCTCGATGTCGGCGAGGACCGCATCGAGGGCAATCGGGATCCCGTGGATGTCCGAGAGCACCGCGAGTTTCACGCCAGAATGATATGGCAACGAGGCCACCGCTGCCTCCCGCAGGGAAGGAGTGAGCGGCTAGATGCTCTCGCCATCAAGCCGAAACGTCAGCTGCACCTCGAGGCCTCCTTCATCGAGCGTCCGAGCGCCGATCGTGCCGCCCATCGACTCCATCGCCCGCTTGCACAGCGTCAGGCCCAGGCCGATGCCGCGCGTGCCATCGGCGAGGGGCTGGCTGCGAATATACGGCTCGTAAATCTCATCGATGAGGTGTTTGCTCACGCCCGGCCCGTAGTCGCGAACCCTCACGATGGCATGCTCGCCCTCGAGCACAGCGCTGATCTCAATCGGCAGCTCCGGCGGGCTGAAGCGGTGCGCGTTGCCGATCACGTTGCGCATCACCGCGTCGAAGTAGGTCTCGAACGCGGCGACAACGATGCGATTTTCCGGCATGACGAGGTGGATCTGCCTGCGCGGGTAGAGGCGCTTGAAGCCCTTCACGCTGTACTCCAGGCGGCTCTGAAGCAGCAGCGGCTCCGCGACGGGCGACGGCCCCTCCTCGATCCTTGCGAGGAGCAGCAGGTCTTCGATCATGCGCGTGAGACGCGTCGACTCCTCCTGGAGACTGTCGAGCACCTCGCTGCGATCGGCGGCGGGCAGGCGCTCCCAGAGGCGCGAGAGCAGGCTCGCCGAGCCGCTGATGATCGTCACCGGCGTCCGAAGCTCGTGCGAAACGATGGCGAGGAACTCGTCGCGCATCTCCCTCTCGCGTACGTCGCGCACCCGTTGGCGGCGGACGGATGCCTCGAAGGAGCTCATGATGACGGCGACCAGACTGAACACGACGAGGTGCCACGCCGACTCCTCCTGCACGTCGAGCATCCGCATCGACGGCAGTAGGAGATGCAGCATCAGCACGGACAGGACGGCCGTAGCCAGACCGGCATGGACGCCTGCCAGCCAGGCAGCGAAGACCACGGCGCTGAGCGCAAACGGGACGCCGTAGAAGCCGCCGAAACCGACCATCCGGACGATCTGCGTCGCCAGCAGCCAGGCCGTGCTGCAAATCAGGACGACCAGCAGCGGGTAGAGCCAGCGCGGCCGCCGGAAGCGTCGCTCCAATCCCTCCAGCTCCGCGACAGGGTGGAGCGGCGGGACCGAGGTTGAGGCGAGTGCGTGCCGCTGTGACTCGAGGAGCATCCTCCAGGGCTAGCCGAGGAGACCTTCGCGAAGGGCCCGGACACCCGCCTCCGTGCGAGATGCGGCATTCATTTTGCCGAGGATATTGCCGACGTGCTTGTTCGCCGTGTAAATGCTGATGCCAAGTGCCTCCGCGATTTGCTTATCGGCAGAGCCCTCCGCGACGAGATGCAGCACCGCAAGCTCCCGATACGTGAGCCCGTACGGGTTGCGCAGCCGCAGGTTACCTTCGACCTTCTGGTCCAGCTCATCGCGAAGGCGCATCCGGTCCGGCTCGCCGGCGTGCCACTTCATCGCCGTGAAGTCGCGCACGATCAGCAGGATCTCCTGCGCTCCGAACGGTACGCACCGCGCCTCATACGCACGGCTGTCCCCGCCGCTGCTGACCTCAAACTCGAAGCGCTGCATGCGGGCCGAGCGGATTGCCTCCTGGATCAGCCGCTTTGCCGGCGCGACGTAGGCCAGCGGCACCAGATCGCCGATGCCCTGCTCATGCGCATCCTTCGACGCCGTCATTGCGTCCCGCAGCGCTTCGCCGGGGACGTAGTCGAGGATTGCGCCGTTCGCGTCGAGCCGGAAGATCGTGTCGGGAGCAGCATCGAGGAGCGCGCGCCGATAGTGCTCGCTGCGGGCAAGGTCCTCCTCAGCACGGACGCGGTCGGTCACGTCGCGGATCGAGCCTCCGACCGCGACAACCGTGCTCTCGTCGTTTCGAAAGGGAAAGTTGCGGTACTCCACCCAGACCGACTTGCCATCGGGTCGGACGATGCGGGCGACGATTGGCTCTTCGGAACCCGATTCAATCGCCCGGATCACGGCGCCGCGGTACTCAGGGTCGAGCATTTCGATCGCCAGCTGTGGGTTGGCAAAGAACGCCTCCGGCGGCCAGCCGGTAATCTCCGTCACCGCCGGGCTGATGTATTCAAAGGTGTCCGCCGGCGGCAGACGGTAGTAGAACATGATGTCCTTCGAGTGCTCGATCAGCAGGCGGAAGCGAGCCTCACTGCGGCGGAGCGCCACGTCACGCTGGCGCCGTTCCAGCTCCACGCTCACCCGCGGCGCCAGTCGCTCCAGCAGCTCGACGATCATCGACGAATCAGCAAGAGGGTAGTCGTGAAGGACGCCCAGGAGGCCGAGGGGATCGCCGGACCGCGAGTGCAGCAGCACCGAGGCGTACGCTTCCAGCCGGTTGCTCGCCAGCCAGGCATCATTCGGATACTGCCGGGAGACGCCGCTGCGCATCACAGCGCGGCCGCGAGTGACGGCCTCGCCGCAAGGTCCCTCGCTGAGCCGGAACTCGAACGGGTCGAGCGCGTTGCCCTGGTGATAGGTTGCTACCGCCAGAGCACGGTCCGCGTCGACAAGCAGCTCTGAGACAAAGCCCGTGCTGACGTCGAGTGTCCTCGCGAGGACCTCCGCCATCTCATAGAGGAAGTCTTCGCCGGAAGCACTCGACGTAGCTTCCATAATCGCCAGGTAGAGTGAATCCGATTGCGAGTGTCGAACTTCCTGTCCGAAGCTCGCATTTGGTTGGGGAAGTGCTGCCACCGCCGGCCTCCTAAGTCCAGTTGGCGACCGGAACCATTTCTCTGCTCTCTGACTCCATCTCGGCGAGAGGAGTGTTCAGCGGAGGCGGGACGGTCATATCACAGGTCGAGGGAAGGCTGAGGGCAAAAACGCTGCCGCCGGACCTGCCCGGGCCGGCCCACACGTGGCCGCCCATGCTCTCGATGAGCTCCTTGCAGAGAGCGAGTCCGATCCCAGAACCGCCCACGTTCACGCCGCTCTCCGGGCCGCGTGTGTAGATCTCCCAGAGGGTCTTATAGAGCTCCGGCCGAAGACCGGCGCCGTTGTCGAGAATGAGGATGGTCGCCCAGCTTCCGACCTGGTGAAAAACAACCTCGATGCGGCGGTCGCGGGGCGTGTACTTCTCTGCGTTGCTCAGCAAGTTTGATAACGCCAGCTCCACCCACATCGAGTTCGCCGTCGCATAGAGCGGCGAATCACCGCTCAGCGTCAGGAACCGGTGCGGGTTACGCCGCGAGTGAGAAGCGATGACCTTTCGCACCACGCTGTGTAGCGGGACGCTGGTCAGCTCAACCCCATCGCGTGTCCGTGCCTCGGCGAGGCGCAGGAGCCCCTGCAGGATCATCAGCGCCTTGTCTGCTTCAGAGTGGATCGTCTGCAGCGCCTCCTGCCGCTCTTCGTGCGTGACCGATGACGAGCGGTCCTCCAGCACCTGGGAGATGCCGAGAATAGCGCTCAGCGGATTGCGCAGCTCGTGGGCAATGAAATCAGCGACGGCGCCCTCGCTGCCGCGCTCCCGCTCACCCGTCTCTGCCTCAGCCGGTGCGCCGCTATCGGGCGCGGGGTCCGTCGTGCTCGCCTCGCTGAGGACGACGAGCACGTCCTGGGAGTCATGCGCGTCGCTGGACACGCGGAGGGTCGCGTGGGTCCTGCCACGGTCCGACTTCAGGATGCCGGCAACGAGGCTGCCGAGGTCCGTCTGTTCTGCTCCCGCCTGGATGTTCAGGACTTTGCGCGCGGCGACGTTAGCCTTCGTAATCACTCCGGCCGGATCGACCGCAATAATCGGCAGCGCCTGCCGGTGAGAGCCCTGCTCAGGCGCCTTTCCGGCGTCTGTCGCGTTCTTCATCAACCATAGACCTCCTCCTGTTGGGTCAGGCGGGGGGGAAGCCCGGCGGTTGATTTGCATGTCTGGCGCAGGAATCAACAAACCTCGGCTTGGTGTCAGTCTTGAGAGATCGTCAGATCTCCGCAATAGCAAATATTGGCCCGGTTCAGCATCCATCAAGCTGTAAGCTGCTGATTGCACCCTGCGTTGTCGAAGCGACCATTTGGCCCAACAAATGCACAGGTTTCTGATGGCAAATCACCGCACAATCTGCAACTCCCAGGGAAATGCGTACCGTCGTGCCGCAAGAACAGAGCGGGCTATCTATACGCTTTCGTAATACTCAATTCGCTGCTATATGCGCGCCCTATCAGCGAAGAAAAGGCGTTTGAGGCCGGCCGCTATAGGCCATGAGTAAAATATCCCGCATCGCCCGATAGGAAATCGACGTGCTGAAGATGTTCACAATCGGTGCGTTATCGGAGTTCCCTGCCCAGACGCCGACGGCGTAATCGCGTGTGTAACCGAACGCCCAGGTCTCGCCGATCTTGCCGCGATTGGGGCCGGCGGGGTCGAAGGGCTCGCTCGTGCCGGTCTTCACGGCGACCTGGTAGCCCGGGATCGTGATGCCGCCGCAGCCAAACGTCAGGCACTGCGCGCTCGGGTCCGAGAGGATGTCGGTGATCATGTACGCCTGAGCCGGCTCGACTATCTGGTTCGTCACGCGATGGTCGTTGATATCAAAGAGGACGCGCCCCTCCCGGTCCTCGATTTTCAGGATCGATACGGGCTGGACCACCGTCTCGTCCGACGAGTTCGGCGCGATCATCGTCTGTCCCACCATCCGGCCGCCGTTCGCCAGGACGCTGTAGCCGCGCACGAGGTCGAATGCCTTGAGGTCGATACCGCCGATTGCGATCGACGGACCGTAAATGTTGTTGAGGTCCGTGAACCCGAAGCGATGGCCGAAGTCAACAACGCTGGGCACGCCGAGGTCGAGGGCTGCGCGGAAGGCGGTGATATTGAGGCTATTGCCGAGGGCGTTTCGCATTGAAATCGGGCCCTGCAGCGTCTTGATCGGGTCCGTCGGCGAGAACGTGGCGCCGTTCGACTCGACGAACGTGATCGGCACATCCATGAAGATCGTGCTCGGATTCCAGTTCTTCGTGACGATGCCGTCGAGGTACACGAAGGGCTTGAACGACGACCCGGGCGAGTTCGGCGCCAGCAGGTTGTTCACGTTGCCGTTGATCGAGTCATCGTAGTAATCCCTGCTGCCGAGCATGACGAGGATCTCGCCCGTCTTCGGGTCCATGACCATCGTCGCGCCGTTATGGGTATTCGAGATCTTTTCGAACTGGTCGACCCACTTATCGAGGATTTCGTTCGCCTTCTCCTGCATGCCGAGGTCGAGCGACGTCGTGATCGTGAGGCCGCCGTTCACGAGCGCGTCACGGCCCAGCAGCTTCTCGAGCTCTGGTCCGACATAGCTGAAGACGAAGTGCGGCGCCTTCACCGGGAAGACGGCTTCCTGCACAGCCGGCACTTCCGTGCGTGCCTGCTCGATCGCCGCGGGATCGACCTGGAAGAAGCTCTCGGGGCCGGTCTGGATGACGGGGTGGTGCAGCATGAGGTCGAGCACCTCGTTGCGGCGGGCGACAGCGCCTTCGAGGTGGCCGCGCAGCTCGAGCTGGCCGGGCGCCTGAGGGATGCCTGCGAGGAGGGTTGCCTCAGCGAGCGTGAGCTGGCTCGCCGGTTTGCCGAAGTAGCCCTGGCTCGCCGCCTCAACACCGAGGTACAGGCCGCCATAGCTGATCTGGTTGACGTACCACTCGAGCAGCTGCGATTTGTCGTATCGCTTCGTCAGCTCGATCGCGTAGACGATCTCCCGCACCTTGCGGTCCATCACGCGTTCGGTGCGCTTGTCCGGCGCGATGTAGAGGTTCTTCACGAGCTGCTGAGTGATCGAGCTGCCGCCGGTACCATCGACGGAGCCCTCCGCCTCCGGTCCAAAGTTCTCCCAGCCGGCCCGGGCGAGGCCTTTGAAGTTCACCCCGGGGTTGCTGTAGAAGCTCGCGTCCTCGGTCGCGATCGTCGCAGCGAGGAAGGCAGGGCTCACCTCATCGAGGCTCACCGGGATGCGCACACCCTTGTCCTCGTCGATGTACTGGAAGAGCTGCGTGCCGTTCCGGTCGACGATCTTCGAGCCGATCAGCGGCTGGTTTACGTTGAAGTTCTCCGGCGGCGAGTACTCAGCCGAATAGCCGGCATAGCTTGTGAGCAGGATCCCGATTGCGGCGCTCACCGCCACGAGGCACAGGAAGATCAGGCTCCGGACCGTCCAGGAGATAGCACTGAACAGCGCGCGCAACCACTTCATAGGGCACGTCCTTTCCACGTCCGTCAAGGGAGGCACAGCCGGCGGGCGGGAACGAAGCGGTCAGTGCTAGCCGGAGTCTGCCAGCGACAAGGCCGAATCGGCGAAAACGCCGGATTCGAAGTGGTTGCAGATCTCTAGCCGAAACGGGAGGTCCGTGCGGTCAGCTCGCCCGCGGCTGGACGAAGCCTTCGGTAATCGCGCGGACGCCGGCCTCGGTCCGTGAGGACGCCTGCATCTTCATCAGGATCGCACCGACATGCTTGTTTACGGTGAAGGTGCTGATGCCCAGCAACCTGGCGATCTGCTTGTCAGGGAGACCGTTCGAGACGAGGCTGAGGACCTCGATCTCGCGCGCCGAGAGGGAACACTGCGGGTCAGGGCACGCTCTCGGCGTCGCGCATTCGAGGTCGGCGAGAGCGAGCTCGGCCTCCCGTTCAATTGCGGTGACCGCGAATTCTCGCTCCTGGGCGTCGAAGGTCTCGCCCTTCTGACGAAGCAGCTGAGCGACGTTGTGAATGAGCTGAAGCCGATCTCGTAAATCTGACATGACTGCACTGCTCTAGCGGAAGCGATGTACCTGAGCGTGCGCGGGTTCCCAGCTTAACAGAAGCTGTCAAGGTTCGGAACTTCGCTTCACGCTTCGAATGCGACTACGTGAGCCACCTGGGGCCACCGGCGAATGGCGATACGCAGCCTCGTCCTGGGCCCAGCGCGTAGAGCAACACGAAATACCGATTCCTCTGGTCGCCCGCCCGACCCGGAAATCCCTACGCTCCCAGCAGTCCCCAACCGCGGAGGTATCTGGTGAGAGCTACACGTGCCCAGACAGGGCCGGCCTGGCGTGCAAGCGCCCGAGAGACGCAACGACAGGCAACCCGAACACGCGGGCACCGGAAGTTCTACACCGGCCCGATCCTCATTCTCCTCTTCATCGTCGTCGAGCTGCTCCTCATCGGTCGCATCGCCGGCCAGGCGACGTCGCAGGACCCGCAGTGGTCGCCCTTCGCGACGCTCCTCTGGCTCACGGACTACCTCGTCCTGCCCTTTCGCGATCTGCGGCCTGAGCCCGCACTCAAAGACACCGGCGTCGTCGAATTTGCCACGCTGGTCGCCGTCGAGGCGTATCTCGTCGCGTTCCTGGCCCTCATCTTCCTGATCCAGCTCGTCCACATCTGCGCCTGGTTCGTGCGCCGCAGCCGCCGCAACAACCGCCCAACCCTGTCGACGGTCGACCCGCAGCCACCGGCCTCACAGGCGCAGGAGACCCAGCAGGCCGCATAACGAGCCGCCCAGGCGCTGCCGAGGAATCGTTAAGCAGACCCACCAATGCTCACCATGTGACCGGGGCGATCCTGGCACAGAGTCAATCAAGGCCAGCTGGCCACGCACTTGAGTAGGAGAACCATCTATGAGTGACCTTGTAGTTCTCGCGTTCGACACGCAGTCGGGCGCCGGAGAGATGCTTGGCGAGATCGACCGGCTGCAGAAGCTGCAGCTCCTGACCCTCGACGACGCCGCGACTGTCGTGCGTGACAGCGGCGGTAAGCCCAAGGTGCAGCAGGCACGCAGCCTCGTCGGCGCCGGTGCGTTCGGTGGCGCCTTCTGGGGCATGCTTATCGGCCTGCTGTTCTTCATGCCCTGGCTCGGCCTGGCGATGGGCGCGATTACCGGCGCCCTCGCCGGCAAGTTCTCCGACATCGGCATCGACGACAAGTTCATCAAGGAGGTGGGGGAGACGATCAAACCCGGCACTTCCGCCCTCTTCCTGATGGTGCGCGAGGTCCGAGGTGACCGTGTCCTGGAGGAGATCGGCGGCAAGCCGGGCGTCACGATCGTCCGCACCTCCCTCAGCAAGGAATCAGAAGAGCGGCTGCGCGAGGCGCTGGGTGCCCCGACCCGCGAGGAGGCAGAAAAAGCCGCGTAATCGCGGAATCGGCAGACACAAAGAAGGAGGGCTAAAGAGGCCCTCCTTTCTTTGTGCGCGGCCTCGACAGGTCAGCGAGGATTCGGCAGGGAGTTGGGGTCGGTGCCCCAGATGTCGTCATAGGCTCGCGTGCCCCGGACCAGCGCCGGCCTCATGATCACGTAGATGATCGAGCCTACGAGCGGGAAAAAGAGCACGCCCAGCATCCAGCCGGCTTTCGCCCAGCCGCTGATGTCGGGCCGGCCGATGATGTCGATCAGGCACGCCACCCACATCACGACGATCGGCATGACCACGATCATCACCAGGAAGAACTCCCACCATTCCATGGACTGCTCCTTTCAGGGACGCAGGACCGGCCCTGCGCAACGGCTTTCCTGAGGAGCAGTAGATAACCATGCATCACGCGACTGCCAACCGAGACGTTGTGATGTAACGCGTCTTACGTTGACGCGACCAGGCTTGCACCGGCGTCACGAATACCCGCAGACAAAGACAAGAGCGGTGCGAGGATTGGTCGTGTCATCAGCGGCGCGGCCCCATAGCATCGGTTCATGATCAGCGACACGAACTACGGCGGCCGGCGGGTTGAGGCCGAAGCACATAGCGGCCTGCTCGGCACAATCGCCAGCGTCTCCCTCGTCGTCCTCGGCGCGATTGCCCTCTTTGCGGCGAACGCGCTGATCTGGGTCGACTCGACGTTGCTGGACAGCAATGGGTTCTCGTCGGCGATGAACACGGCGCTCGACAAACCGGAGGTTGAGCAGCGCATCGCCGACGTTCTCGCGCAGCGGGTCGTCGACAGCGGCGAGATTCAGCAGCGCGTCGACGCCGAATTGCCGCAGAATCTCGCGATCGTCGCCCGGGTCGCCGCGCCGCAGATCGAGGACGTCATCGCGCAGATCACCCT
>JBFWZE010000138.1:5937-9737 GCA_050185685.1 Dehalococcoidia bacterium | reverse complement strand
GCCTGGGTGCGGTTGTTCTCGTAGAAGACCTGAATCGGCTTCCAGTGGAGGTTTCCGAAGCGCTTATTGATCTGCCCGGCGTAGGCAATCGCCTCGTCCTGGTACTGCTTGTAGGAATCGATCGATGACTTCGAGGGCACGAGCAGGGCGATGAACGTCACACGGCCGCGCATGTCCGGGTACGTCTCAAGCAGGTGCTCGAACGCCTGAAAGCCTACGATCACGTTCTTGGTCGGGTCGAGACGGTCGACGCGCAGGATCGATTGCTGACCGTGCTGCGCCTTGAGCAGGTAGCGGTAGCGGGCGAAGTCCGGCGACGCCGCCTCATTCGCCAGCTCCTCCGGGTCGACCGAGATGCCGTTCGCCCAGGCGCGGGTGCAGCGGCCGTTGAGCGTCACGGTGCCGCCGCGCACGTCCACCACCGCTTCGGGAAGGTTGCGGCGGCAGGTGAGCAGAAAGTTGCGCGACGACTCGGGCGTCTGGAAGACCAGGCTGTCGTTGCCGAGCAGACCTTCGCAGATCGCACTGAGGATCGGCGCTTCGAGGCGATCCCAGATCTCAGCCTTCGGCCACGGGATGTGGATGAACTGCTGCAGGTAAATGCCGGGGCGCTCCTTGCGGACCATCGCCGGAGCCAGGCAGAAGTGATAGTCGTGGAACATCACGGCGCGGTACTCACCGGTATCGACCTCGTCGATGACGGCGTCGGCGAAGGCTTGGTTCACCGGGATGTAGCCGTCGCGCCAGGACTCTTCGCGCACCTCGGCGGTGAGCGCGTCCGGCCAGGGCTGGTTGTGCTGGATCAGCCAGAGAACTTCGTTTGAGAAGGCGCCGTAGAAGAGCTCGTACTCGTGCGGGTCGGTGTTGACGAAGTGCGCGGCGCTCTCGATGCCCTCGATGCCGCCCTGGCCCGAGGCGATCGCCCGGTCGCCTGCTGTCATCGGATTCGACAGCCAGGTCATCGGCGTGATCGTAGCGGCAGCGCGGAGGGCAGTGGCGAGGCCGCCGGAGCCCGGGATCGCCGTGATGGCACCATTTTCGGCCAGATGAAACTCCATCGGTCCGCGGTTGCTGACTGTCAGCAGCTTGCGTGCGCGGCCGTCCTCGCGAGTCATTCGCGCGACCATGCTTCTTCACCTCCGGAGAGCTTCGCGGCAAGCGCCGTGAGCACGTCCTCTACCTCGTCCACACCGTTAAGCGTCAGATCCGCGTTCTCGATCACCGAGTCATCGGTTTCCGCGTCGATGACGGCGATGATCAGCGCGTTGAGTCCTCGAGTTTCGCGAAGCGCCTGCAGCTCCCGGAACGCAGCGACGTCGCCGATGTCATCGCCGAAGTACACAACGCTCTCGACCTCATGCTCGTCGAGCAGGTGGCGCAGCGCGGTGCCCTTATCCGGCAGCGCGACCGGCACGAGCTCGAGGACCTGCTTGCCTTCGACAATCTTGGCGTCGGAGCGTCCGGCAATCGGTGCGGCAATCTCGAGCAGGAAGCTGCGGGCCGCCCGCCGGTCGTCGCACTCGCGGTAGTGGAGCGCGAACGACACCTCCTTCTCCTCGAGGCGCACACAGGGAAGCGGGCTGAGGAGAGCGGCGACTTCTCGGCGTGCATCCTCCAGCTTCTCAGGGTCGATGGTTGCGGCCGCCGCGCCTTCGAGGGCGTAGCTGCCAACGTAGGTGAGGCCTTCGACACCGACCATCGACCGGGCGACGGCGGCCGGGCGCCCGGTAATCACGGCGGTAAGGGCGAGGTTGGGGAGTATCTCCCGAAGGGCGGTGCGGGCGGGCTCGCCGACGAACGCCTCTTCCGGTGTCGGGGCGATCCGGCTGATCGTGCCGTCGACGTCGGTGATCAGTGCCGCGGGCTGGACCTGCAGGACCTGCCAGGCTCTCGATACCGCGATATCAACCGAGCTCATCGCTCCGTGTTCTGAGAGTCCGCTCTCAGCCCGACTATGCCGGATTGATGCGTCTTGCCGCACTCCGACTTCCCTTCAGTGGCCTGCGAGGTTAGCTGCCGGGTTCGGGCCTGAAAGTGCCCTTCCTTCCGACCGGAAGGATTCACCCCAAGTAGTTGGTTCCCCCGCTCCCATCTATCGATGAGATTCGGCCCGTCACCACGGGCGGTAACTGACTGAATCTTACCACCGCTTCCGGTGGGTACATATCCTATACCTGATGCGCAACGTCACGTTTTCGTATCTGAGAAACATGCCCGTTTCGTCCTGTTAACCCAGTGTTTACCGGCGAGAGATCTACTGACCTCCGAACGTCGCGGTAACGAACCGACGACCATCCCGGGCCGCTGACTCGTAGCCCGTAGCCGGTCGCCCTGCTACAATTCGCCGCGATGGCAGTCCTCCAGATCGTCGCCTCGAAAGAGCATGCCGGGAAGACCGCGGTCGCGGTTGCGATTGCCCGCGGACTCGCCGCCCAGGGACGTGTTCGTCTCGTTCGGACCGGCGCTGGTGAAAGTGCGAAGGCCGATGCGATCAGCTTCGCAAGCTTCCTTTTCGCTTCGACTCCCGGGGTCGTCGTCGATGCCGCCGCACTGAGCGGCTTCGCGGCGGACGAGACCGTCCTCGTCGAAGCTGACGCCGGCACGACGCCGATGGCAAACACCGCGACCCTGGTTGTCGTCCGCACGACCGCATCGGACGACGACAAAGCCCTCGCCGCTGGCCTCGGCGACCGTCTTGCTGGGACGATTGCGACGGACGTGCCTGCCACCGAGATTGAAGCTGTGGCGCGGGAGCTGACGAACGCCGGTATGCGGCCGCTCGCCCTCCTGCCCGAAGACCTGATGCTTGCCGCCCCTAGCGTCGGCGAGATTCGTGACATGCTCAACGCGAAGGTGCTCTATGAGGGCGAGAACGACCTCGAGGTCGTCGAGGACGTGCTCCTCAGCCCGGTCTACGCCGACCCGGCACGGCCGCACTTCCGCCGCTTCGCCTCCAAGGCAGTGCTGGCGCCGTTCAACAAGACGGACTTCCATCTCGCCGCAATCGAGACGCAGGCGGCCTGCCTCGTGATCACGGGCGGCCGCGACCCCAGTCCTTACGTCGTCGACCGCGCCCAGGGCGAGTCGACGACCGTCCTGCTGGCGCCGCATGAGACGCCGGAGACACTGTCGGAGCTGAGCGATGTCTGGCTGACGAGCCGCTTCCGGGGCGAACGCAAAGCCGCGACGATGCACGCGCTGCTCGAAAGCCGGTTCGATATCCCGGGCATCCTGAGAAAGCTCTAAGCCCTGAGATTGCTCCGTTCCCGTCCCTCGTCGATTCGTGCGGCATCGCTGCTGGCAGTGCCCCTGGTGGCCCTGCTCTTCGCCTGCAGCTCCAGCGACAAGCCCGCCAGCACCCCGGTGCCAGAAGTCTCGTCGACGCAAGCGCCGCTGCCGACTGCGACCGCCGTCCCGACCGCCACGCCGGTGCCGATCATCCGGCAGGACATTCTCGCTTCACGTCTCGCCGTGCCATCGCTCGGGATCGATTCGCCGGTACAGCTGGCGCAGGAAGTGCCGTACGTCGACATGCCTCTGCCGGGCTGCCCCGCGCATCCAGACGACACCTCTACGCTCACCGTGCCGAACTCCGGAATCGCAACTCCCGACAAGCTGGTCGAGGGACTGGAGAACAAGGCGTGGATCCTCGGGCACAGCCGCTTCGCCGGCGCGGCGCAGACCTTCTTCTCCCTCCAGGACATCAACCTCGGCGATGAGATCTTCGTGAGCGGCAAGGACCGTGCAACGGGCGTCGCGATCGAACGCAAGCGCTTCGTCGTCGACGGTATCTACCTGAC
>JBFWZE010000138.1:0-5837 GCA_050185685.1 Dehalococcoidia bacterium | reverse complement strand
CAGACGTTGAAGTCGTCGTCGATCGGGCGGCGGCAGGTCTGGCAGCTGTTCGCCGTGAGCTGGAGCTCGTGCAGCACTGCCTCAGTCTCCAGTGAGCGTTCGTAGGCGTCTGCCATCGTTGCCTGCGGGCGAATCACCAGATACACGATCAGGCCGGGGACGTTGAAGATCGCTACCAGCAGGACCGCGATCATCTGCGAGGTCGGGTCGGAGGTCCGGTTCTTGGCGTCGCGGAAGACCCAGACGATGGCGCTCAGCCAGAGCACGAGAGCGTAGGTGAGCAGAATGATGGCGCCCAGTTTGAGGGTTGACTCAAGACTGCCACCAGGGAACCCGACGAGAAACGAGATCATGCTGTCATCCGTTTTAGGCGTATAAATTCGTCTGTAATAGTAGCACGGCTTTTCGCGCCCTCGCTGTAAGCCGAAGCGCTCTCTTGAAGGTAACGCGCCTCATTGCGGTTTGTTCCATCGAACTTCTATCCGTGGGCTACCAGAGCTACGGTTGACCCTGATGCGCAGCTGTACCTAGATTCAGGCTATGAAGATCACCTTTCTCGCTGCACCTGTCCTCGCGTTCGCCGTTGCCTGTGGCGGCGGTGACGCTGCTCCTGCCGAACCGCCGGACCGCGAAGCCGTTGCCGCTGCCCGGCTCGTACTCGGAGACCTGCCTTCGGGGTACGCCACCTCGCGCGCGAACAGCCTCGACGACGAGTTCGAGGTCTGCGACATCGGCGAGGCCGCCGAAGACGGTGTCGACGTCGACGTCGCCTCGCGCTTCGTCAAGGACAGCGACGACTCGATCGTGAACCAGGGCTACGTCATCTACGAGCAGGGCAAGGCGAAGGCGACGTTCGCCGAAGTGGCAAAGCTCCTCAAAGCCTGCACGAGCTGGCGCGAGGGCAGCGAACGGCTCGGGACGACTTACAAAGTGACGCCGATCTCGCTGCCAAAGCTCGGTGACGAATCCGTGGCGGTTCGCGTCGAGTGAGACAACATCCCCGTGACGGGCAGCTTCCGCGGCGACTTCGTGTACGCCCGTTACGGCGACGTCGTTATGGTCCTCTCCAACGTCGGCAAGAAGACTGCAGCGACGAAGCAGGACCCGAAGCTCACCGAGACGCTGGCAAAGAAGGCGATAGAGAACCTCAAGCGGATCGACTAGCGGTTCCGGGCTCATTCAGCCTGAACCCACCATAATCGGCCGCCGCTGTAAGGGCGGCGATTGGTACAATTGTCCTACCCGATGTCGATTCTTGATGGTCTCAACTCCGCGCAGATTGACGCGGTCACCCACGTCGATGGCCCGCTCCTGATCCTCGCCGGACCAGGGTCGGGCAAGACGCGCGTGATCAGCCACCGCATTGCCTACCTCGTGCAGGAGTGCGGCGTTCGCGCGGGCGAGATCATGGCCGTCACCTTCACGAACAAGGCCGCGCGTGAGCTGCGAGAGCGCGTCGAGAATATCCTCGGCAACGACGCGAAGGCGCTGACCCTAGGTACCTTCCACGCCGTTTGTTCCCGCATCCTGCGCATCGACGGTGAGCAGATCGGCGTCCCCCGGAGCTTCGTGATCTTCGACGACAGCGACCAGATGGCGCTGATGAAGCGCATCGTCAATGATTTCGGCATGGACCCGAAGCAGTTCCCGCCGCGCGCGATCCTCTCGGTGATCTCGCGCCAGAAGAGTGAGCTGATCGGCCCCGAGGCGTTCTCGAGCAAGGTAACGAGCTACTTCGAAGAGGTCACCGCCCGCGCATACCAGCGCTACCAGGCGCAGCTCAACGAGAACGCAGCGCTCGACTTCGACGACATCATCATGCGCACCGTCGAGCTGCTGCGTGACGTGCCCGACGTGCAGGAGCGCTACCAGGAACGCTATCAGCACGTCATGGTGGACGAGTTCCAGGACACCAACGTCTCGCAGTACGTGCTCGCCCGCCTGCTCGCGCCGCCGCCCTCATCGAACATCTGCGTCGTCGGCGACCCCGACCAGTCGATCTACTCATGGCGGTCGGCCGACATCCGTAACATCCTCAACTTCGAGCGTGACTACGAGAACGCGACGGTTGTTCACCTCGACCAGAACTACCGCTCGACCCAGACGATCCTCGACGGCGCGATGCGGATCATCGCTTCGAACAAGCAGCGCAAGGACAAGAACCTCTGGACCGACAAGGGCCACGGCGACCCGATCGTGGTCTACGAGGCCTACAACCAGGAGGAAGAGGCGGCGTACGTCGCGCAAGAGATCAAGCGCCTCAACCGCAACGGCGTGCACATGGGCGACATCGCGATCATGTACCGCACGAACGCCCAGTCCCGCGCCCTTGAAGAGCGCTTTGTCGCCGAACGCCTGCAGTACCGGCTGGTCGGAGGCACGCGCTTCTACGAGCGTCGCGAGATCAAGGACCTGCTCGCCTACCTGCGTCTCGTCCTCAACCCGTACGACTCGATCAGCTTCGAGCGCGTCCTGAACACGCCGCCGCGGCGAATCGGCGACCGCACGCAGAAAGAGCTGCGAGACTGGGCGCGCGACATGGGCGTGCCGATCTACACCGCCCTCCAGATGCTCGCACCTGCCGAAGACACGACGAAGGCTGCGGAGGCCAACGTGAGGCAGGACCTCCTCCTCGGTGGCGCTGTGACGACCGGCGCCAGCCTCGAGCCGGCGATTCAGACGCCCTTCGCCGCGACGGCGCGGACCTCACTGCTCGGCTTCCTGGCGCTGCTCAACGACCTGATCGCAGAATCGCCGGTCCTCACCGTGTCGAACCTGCTGACGATGGTGATCGACAAGATCCGTTACCGCGACTACTTGATCGACGCGTTCCCGGCGGACGGCGAAGAGCGTTGGGAGAACGTCATGGAGCTGCGCAACGTCGCGGCCCAGTTCGACGAGCTCGAGCCTGAGCACGCCCTGATGCGCTTCCTCGAAGACGTCGCCCTGATGTCCGACACGGACGAGTACGACGAGAAGGTCGAGGCAGTGACGTTGATTACGCTCCACGCCGCCAAGGGCCTCGAGTTCCCGGTTGTCTTCATCACGGGCATGGAGGAGGGCATCCTCCCGCACATGCGCAGCTTCGACGATCAGAACCAGATGGAGGAGGAGCGCCGTCTCGCCTACGTCGGCGTCACGCGCGCGAAGGACCGCCTCTACCTCGTGCGGGCGTTCCGCCGCGCGATCATGGGGCAGGGCAGCCACAACCCGCCCTCGCGCTTTCTCAAGGACCTGCCGCCGGAGCTCGTGCACCAGGTCGCTCAGACCGTCGAGAACGCGTACCAGCGCCCGTCAGCGGCACAGCGCCCGCGTCAACCCGACTGGTCGCCCGGCTTCATGGGTACCGAGCGCGTCAGCCGCAACGGCGGCGCGCAGACCGAGGTACCGGCGCGTGCCCAGGCGACCTACAAGGCCGGCGAACATGTCCGCCACGGCAAGTTCGGTGAAGGCGTTGTGGTCATGGCAATGCAGACCGCCAACGGCGCCGACCAGGAGGTCACGGTGGCGTTCAAGGGCGGCTTCGGCGTGAAGAAGCTGCTCCTTAGCTTCGCGCCCCTCGAGAAGCTGGACTAGCCAGGCCTCGATCCGCCGCCTCAGGTCCCCGTCTTGTCCGGCACGCTGTCGGCCAGCAGCCGCTCGAGCTGTTGTTCGCCCTCCGTTGCTTCACGCAGCAGGTCGAGCGCCAGCGCTGCCGTGAGAGGGTCATTGTCCCGCGTCTTGCTGAGAATGAGGTGATGGGTCCGCATGCTCGTGCGCTCGGCGTCGAGGACCGCTTCGAGCAGCTCACGCACGTTGCCCAGGTCGTCGGGAAGCTTGAAGGGCTTGTCGGTGGCGGCATCAACCAGCTCAGTGAGCTTCGGCACCGGTGTCCCGCCGAGCTCGATGATCCGCGATGCGAGTCGGTCGGCGCGGCATAACGAAGCCTCAGACTTCGACCGCAGGAGCGCCGAGATGGATGTGGAGCTGGCGCCGCAGACCGTGCGCGAGACGAAGTAGTAGTTGTAGTGGCCGAACCACTCGTCGGCGTACGCGCGAAGCAGGTCAGGCAGGACGGCGCCGGCCTTCGGGGCAAGTTCTTGAGCTAGTAGTCCCATGCCTCGAACGATGACAGCGGAACTATTGATTTGCAGTAGCGCCGAAACGGGCCCACCTTACGCCTGCGTCTCGGCGCCTGCGCTGGTTCGCTACATGTGCGCCGGCTGGCTGTGGTCGTGCTCGCTCTCGGCTTTGAGGACGCCCTCGGGGTCTGCGTCGAAGTCGACCTTGCAGCCGCCGCTGCAGAAGTAGTAGGTCATGCCGTTGTAGTCGGAGGCGCCCTTCGCGTCGCTGATTTCGATGTCCATGTGGCAGACCGGGTCGTGTGCTGTCTGGTTGGTTTCCGCCGTCGTCATTGTGCGTACTCCTTCATTCGATCCTTCATACTGGGCCCTCGGCGAAGCGGCCGCTAGACCGAGTTGAGCTCGGGTATCAGGTTGAAATACTGATTTAGCGCGGTGAACTCGTTTGTGAAGATCAGGATGCCGACGATGACGATCAGTGCACCCGTCGTAATCTCGAGCGCCGGCAGGAAGCGGTGGAACTTGCGCAGCGTCGCCGTCACCGTCCCGAGCGCGAAGCCGGTGATGATGAAGGGCACGCCCAGCCCCGCCGAGTACGCCACCAGCAGGTACGCCCCCTGGTGCACGGTAGACGAGGCGCCGGCCAGCGCGAGCACCGCCGAAAGCACCGGACCGATGCAGGGCGTCCAGGCCACGGCGAACGACGCGCCGAAGCCGACAGAGCGTACGTAGCTCAGCGCCGTCGACTGCACCGCGACGGCGGTCATCGCCGTACCTCCACCGCCGCTTCCGCCCGTCCCGGCCATCGCCAGCGCCGGCTGCGGCGCCGCCGTGCCGCTGCCCAGGGCGTAGGTGCGGTAGAGCCACGGCAGGCGGATAACCCCCATCAGGTTGAGGCCAAGGATGACGAGAAAGATGCCGGCGATCTTGTTCAGCGTCGGCAGCTGGTCGCGGACGGCGCTGCCTACGAGGGCGACAGAAATCCCGAGAAAGGTGAAGACGAGGCCGAAGCCCAGAACGAAGAACAGCGCGTGCGTCACGGTCTCGCGGCGGCCGGGGTTTGCCGTCGGGTCGCTGGCGACGCCGGTCAGATGGGCGATGTAGGCAGGCACCAGGGGCAGGACACAGGGAGACAGGAACGAGACGATGCCCGCGGCGAACGCGAATACGATCCCGAACGGGCCGGTGAGGTAATCGACCCAGCCTTCCGTTAGCACTCGATCATGATAGCAACCAGGTCTCTACGGGCATCATGCGAAGGACGGAGCGATAGTCCCTTCTGCGCCCAGACGCTACACTTGGGATATGCCTCCCTCTCGCGCCAAGCAGCCACCGTTCGAAGAGCTCTACCGCCAGCTCGAGGAGAAGGTGTCTCTGCTTGAGCAGGGCGGTCTCAGCCTCGACGACTCGCTCGCTGCCTACGAGGACGCTGTTGCCCTCGCGCGGAGCTGCCAGCAGCTCCTCGATACTGCCGAGCTTCGAATCACGAAGCTGCGCGCCGTGATACCGGCAGCCGACGACGAGCCGGATGACGAGGCGATGTTCGAAACCGAAGACGAGGAGCTAACTCCCTAACGATGACCAGGCTCCGCGCTGATTTCCACAGCCACAGCAACTACTCTCGCGACTCCGTCATCTCACCCGATGCGTACATCGCCGCCTGTATTCGCAAGGGCATCAACTGCATCGCCGTCACCGACCACAACGAGATCGAGGGCGCCTTCGTCATCCAGAAGCGCGCGCCGTTCAAGGTGATCATCGGCGAAGAGGTGAAGA
>JBFWZE010000137.1:0-9789 GCA_050185685.1 Dehalococcoidia bacterium | reverse complement strand
AAGGGTTGGAAGGGGCGAAGCCCCTCCCGGGGTCTGGGGTGTCCCCAGATACACCTGACCCGGACGCAAGTCCCGAAGGGCGACGCAGCGGCGAGGGAGGCGCCTCTCTCTAACACCATGGGACTTTCACGCAGATGAAGATGCCTGTCCTAACGCTGGACGCTCTCATGACGTCTGCGGCTCGGTGACCGGGGACGGGAGCGATGGGTACTACACGTCGCAGAAGGCCTGGACGCGGTTTCTCGGTCCGACTAGATGTCCGGGAACCGCCGGTGCCAGTCTGTCGCCTGCTGGTAGGCGTGGGCGGTGCGCAGCACGGTACCCTCTGCCCAGGGAGAGCCGGTGAGCTGCAGCCCGATCGGCAGACCCGAGGCGGTGAAGCCGCACGGCACGGAGATCGACGGGACGCCCGTGATGTTGAAGGTCCGAGTGTTGCGGCCGAGCATCGCGGACGGGTAGCCGTTCAGCTCGCGGAACGACGGCTCGTCGGCATCGGGTGGTATGAGCCCCGCCGGCGCCACCGACGTCGGCGTCAGGATCACGTCGACCTGCTCGAAGACCTCACGCAGCCGCCGCTTCGCTTCGTACTGCCGGTACCGGGCATCCGCGTACTCAGCGCCGGTGACCTTCAGCGGGACCTCCATGCGCCGGCGCAGCGAGGGGCCGAACTTCTCCGGCGCCTCGGCGAGACGCGCGCGGTGGTAGGCGATGACCTCGCTGAAAAACACTGGCAGGTCGTCTGCCGGGACCAGCTCGTCTATATCGACCTCGCTGACCGTGGCGCCCAGCTTCGTCAGCACATCTCGTGCCGAACGAACCGCAGCCAGTACCTCCGTGTCGACCACAGCTTCGTCGAAGAAGAAGCGCGACGGGAGGCCGATGCGCAGGCCGTCGGCGCCGCGGCTGAGGTAGGGGGCGTAGTCCGGCGCCGGCACGTCAGCGCTCAGCGGGTCGGCGGCGTCGAAACCGGCGATCGCCTGCAGCAGCAGGGCGCAGTCGGCGGCCGTGCGCGCCATCGGCCCGGCGTGGTCAAGCGACCAGGACAACGGCACGACGCCGCGGACGCTGACCCGGCCGAAGGTCGGCTTGAGGCCGGTGATGCCGCAGAGCGCCGCCGGGATGCGAATGCTGCCGCCCGTGTCGGACCCGAGCGTGCCCAGCGCCATCGAGGCCGCGACCGCTGCCGCGGACCCGCCGCTGGAGCCTCCCGTGATCCTTGCTGGGTCCCAGGGGTTCCGCGCGGTCGGGAAGTAGGCGTTGACGTTGGTCGTACCCAGCGCCCACTCGTGCATGTTGAGCTTGCCCAGCGAGATGGCGCCCGCCGCTTTGAGCCTGCGTACGACCTCGGCGTCTTCCGACGGCACATAGTGCTCGCGGAACGGCGACGCGGCGGTTGTCCGAACGCCGGCCGTCTCGAAGAGGTCCTTCAGCGCAAGCGGGATGCCGTGCAGCGGGCCGCGGTACTTGCCGGCCGCGATCTCCTCTGCCGCCGTCCGCGCCTCCTGCAGCGCCGTCTCGAACGTGGGCGTGATGAAGGCATGTAGCTCGCCGTCCAGCGCCTTGGCGCGGGCGATGCACGCTTCGGTGAGCTCCACGGGGGACAGCTGGCGCTTCTCGATGAGCGGCGCTGCTTCAGCGATTGTCAGGCGCGAAAGGGCGTTGGGTGCAGCCATGGCGCTAAGAGTGGCAGGCAGGGGGAATGCGTGCAAGCGCCTCGACGTCGGCGATATAGTGTGGCCATGACTACGACCTCTGACCTCCGTTGGACCGCTACTGGCGGCGTCATCGACGAGACGCGCGCCACGCTTACACTGCAGGGCGCCGACCTCGATCCTGAGGAGCTGACCCGGCTCATGGGGGTCACGCCCACGCGGTCGCATCGTCGGGGCGATCTCATCGGCGCCGGCCGCGAGGAAACGCGCCCTTCTGGCGACTGGGTCCTCGAGGTCAACGTACGCGCACCCGAAGAGACCGACGCGGTGCTTTCGAAGCTCTTTGCGATGCTGCCGGAGAGTGACGCCGCCTGGGCTGAGTTGAACTCGCGCTACCAGGTCAGCCTGCATCTGATGATGGTCGCGAAAGCCTGGAACCGCGGCTTCCAGCTCTCGACGCCTCTGCTGCAAGAGGTCGCCCGCCGTGGCCTCGCGCTGACCTTCGAGGTCTACGCCGAGCCGCAACAGCTCCCATCCGCCTGCTTCACCTAACACCCGCCAGCAAACAAAGAGACCGTCCCGAAGGACGGCCTCTCGAAGCTCGAAGCTTGTGGCTCGCTGCTAGTTTGCCCCTGCTGCCACCGCGGGGACGCCGCTGTTCTGGCCGCGGCCGGCGACGTAGATCTCCTGGACGATGTCCACGAAAGCCTGCGCGACCGGGCCGAGCGGGCGGCTGCGGCGGTTGATCAGCGCGATCTGGCGCGTCGGGTTCGGCGTGCCGGCGATCTCGATCTCGCGCAGGATGCCCACCGAAAGCTCGCGGTCGACGGCGATGCGCGGCACGAGAGCGAGGCCGAGGCCCTCCTCGACCATCATCTTCGTCGCTTCCATCGAGTCGAGCTCCATCTGCGTGCGCGGCACGATGCCGTGCTGACGGAAGAGGCCCTGGGCGATCGAGTAGTAGCTGCTGTTGCGGTCGAAGAAGATGAAGGGGTGATCGCCGAGCTGGTCGACGGTGACTGTGCCGACGTTCGCCAGCTGGTGGTTGGCGTTCGCGATCAGGACAAGCTCGTCCTCGATCAGGCCCTTCGTCTCGATGTCCTGGTGGTAGACCGCGCGGACGAGGCCGACCTGCGCCTCATCGGCGAGGAGCATCTGGAGGACCTGCTCCGAACGGCCGGTGCGGACCGATACCTCGACGCGTGGGAAGCGCGAGCGGAACGTCTTCAGCACACCTGGCAGGATGTAGGCGCTGACTGTGGTCGCAGACGCGAGGATCAGCGAGCCCGACTGCAGGTTGCGGAGCGAGTCGATCGCGTCCTTGCCGGCGTTGAGCGCCTGCAGCACACGCTCGGCGTGAGGCAGGAAGCAGGCGCCGACTTCGGTCAGGCGGACGCCGCGGCCGGAGCGCTCGAAGAGCCGTTCGCCAAGGTCGCGTTCGAGGGCCTGGATGCGCGCGGTTACGGACGGCTGGGTGAGAAACAGGGCCTCTGCCGCACGGCTAAAGCTGCGCTGGTTGGCGACCTGTACGAAGGCTTCAAGTTGACCTAGATCCACTTTTGTGGATACCTCCTATAGAAGTGCTCTATTGTACCGCGCGACACCCAGGTTGCGCTTGCGACGTTCAGGCGTCGGTTTGCCGGACGCCTACCTTGGTCAAGGTTATCTGGCCCTTGCCGATGACGCCGGCCTGGCAGGCCAGACGCATCGGTTTGCGAAGAAACGCTTCGCCGCGCTCCGCAACGAGCCGTTTGCGCTCGTTGCGCCCCATCTCGGCGAGGTTCTCCTGACCGCTGACGATTTCGCTGAGACAGGTAGTGCAGGTGCCCTGCCCGCCGCAGGTTGTCGGCCAGTACAGCCCGCTTGCGTGGGCCGCCTCCATCAAGGTCTGGCCTACCCTCGCTTCGAACTCAATCTCAGCAGGCATGACCCTGACGGTAGTCATAACGAAATTCTAGCACAGACACTACAGTTAATCGGCCAAACCTATGATGCCAACGTCGAAACCCGCCGTGCGACAGCGTAGTCCGTGCCGGTTACCGTCGTGTTTCCGCCTGCTGAACTCACTCGATCCGGCGGATCGAAGGCACGAACACGGCAATGATCAGGGTGACGATCAAACAGCAAGACGCCATGAGCATCAGGCCCGCGGATGGACCAATGATCTCCGACAGGAGACCGCCGAGGGCCGCACCCATTGGCAGCAAGCCACGGTCGAGGCTGAAGAGGCTCATGATCCGTCCGTGATACTCGGAATCGGTGCGGCCGAGGACGAATGCATTGTTAATCGACATAAACGACGTCTGCATCGCTCCGCTGATCACCAGGGCTGGTATGGCAAGGTAGATCGTCGGCGCGTTGGCGAGGGCGAAGAGGGCGAACGAGTAGACACAGAGCAGCCCGATCATGATGTAGCCGCGGTTGCGGATCGTGTTGCCGATCGTCGCCACGCTCAGTGAACCGACCAAGGCTCCCATGCCAACGAAGGCGATCATGAAGCCCACGCCTGACTTGTTCAGACCGAGCTTGTCCTCAGCTAGCAGCGGCACAAACACGCTCTGGTACGGCATGCCAAAGAGGAAAATCACGAGCGTGAGAACGAGGATGTAGAAGATGATCTTGTCCCGCTTCGCGACTGCGAAGCCCTGGACCATCTCCTCTCGCATGGAGCCGCGGTTCTTCCTCGGCTTCGCGTCGTGTTTCGCTGTAATCCTGATCGTCGTGTAGATGACGCCGACGTAGATAAGCGCCTGAATCAGGTAAATCTCGCCGAAGTCAAGGAAGGCGACGAGAAATCCCGCAAAGCCGGCACCGCCGATGCGCATGAAGTTCACTGCCGCGGAGTTGAGGGCAACGGCGTTATGCAGACTGCTGGGCGGTACCAACTGCGCAATAAGGGACTGACGTGCCGGTTGATTGAAGGCCATCGACGAGCCGCTGATGAAGGTCGTGAGAAAGACCATCCAGACCTCGATGACTCCGCCCAGCAACAGGAGCGCAGTGAGCAGGTGCATCGCGAAGGTGACGAACTGGCTCGCACCGAGCAGTTTCTTCTTGTCCATCCTGTCGGCGAGAACTCCGGCCCAGATACCAATCAGCAACTGCGGCAGCATGCGTGTCGCCGCGAGCAGGCCCAGCATGAGGCCGGAGTCGGTCAGCTCGAGGATCAGCAGCGGACGGGCGATCTGCTCCATCCACATCGACGCGGACGCGCCGACCTGGCCGAGCCAGAGGTTGCGGTAGTCGGGGAATTTGAGCGAGTGGAAAGTAGAAAGGCGCTCTGCCGTATCTGCGGATGCCCCGTGGGCTGCGTAATGCGCCATTATCGCGATGCTAACCTCAGGTGTCCTTCACGTCAACGTAAAGACAGAACGATTGTTATCTCATCTGCCGAGAGTTCGACGCCAAGCGCGGTTTGTTCGACAATATCGAGAGCTTTAACAAGGACGGAAATGCATGCCTGAGTTCCCGCGAATCGTCGTCACCGGTGTCGGCCTCGTGACTCCTCTGGGCCTCGATGTGCCCTCTACCTGGAACGCCATGCTCGAGGGTAAGTCGGGCACGGCCAGGGTCAGCTCGTTCGACGCGTCGGCCTACGATGTCCAGGTCGCGGGAGAGGTCAAGGACTTCCATCCGGAAGAGCTGATGGACCACCGGACCGCCCGGCGCTCCGGACGTCACACCCAGTTCGCCGTCGTCGCTGCGAAAGAGGCAGTCGAGATGGCGGGTCTGAAAGTTGACGATTCGAACCGCGACCAGATCGGCGTCGTCATCGCGAGCAGCGGCACGATGCACACGATCACGGACCAGGAAAAGATCATTGAGGAGCGCGGACCGAACCGCGTCGACCCGCTGACGGTGCCGCGTGTCGGCCAGTACAGCGTCGCAGTCCGCATCGGCCGCATGCTCGAGGTTCGCGGCCCGAACTCCACGGTGAACAGCGCATGTGCCAGCGGCGGCGACGCGATCGGCCAGGCGCTGAACATGATGCGCATGGGTCAGGCCGAATGCATGATCACCGGCGGTGCCGAGGCAATGGTCTCAGGTGTCCTGATTGCGACCCTTGGCCGAATGGGTGCCCTGACGAAGACCTGGAATGAGCACCCGGAGCAGGCGTCACGCCCCTTCGACATCAAGCGCAGCGGCTTCGTTCTTGCCGAGGGCGCGGGCATCCTCGTCCTCGAGACGGAAGAGTTCGCAAAGGCGCGAGGCGCGCACATCATCTGCGAGCTCGCCGGCATGGGCTGGGCCTTCGACGCGACCGATGACACCGCTCCTGACGCTGACGGTCAGGCGCTGGCGATCCGCCGGTCGTTGAAGAGCGGCAACATGACGATCGACGACATCGACTACATCAATGCCCACGGGACGTCGACCGAAGTCGGCGACAAGGCGGAGACTGCGGCGATCAAGAAGGTATTCGGTGAGCGCGCCGGCGGCATCGCAGTCAGCTCGACGAAATCGATGACGGGCCATCTCGCCGCCGCTGCTGGTGGTGTCGAATGCGTCGTCTGTGTCCTGGCGATCCGAGACCAGGTTGCGCCACCGACAATTAACTACGAGTTCCCGGACCCGAACTGCGACCTCGACTACGTGCCGAATAAGGCGCGCAAGATGAAGATCGACGGCGCGCTCTCGAACGCCTTCGGTCTCGGCGGCCAGAACACCTGCGTGGCCTTCAAGAGCTACCAGCCCTAACGAGATGGCCTACGTCGAGTGGCTGAACGCCGGGCCCCTTTCGCGTGAGATCGCGGGCGGCAAAGGCGCGTCTCTCTCCGAGCTGGTTGCGGCCGGGTTCACCGTCCCGCCCGGCTTCAGCGTCGTCGCGGAAGGCTACCGCCACTTTATCGACGCTAACGACCTCGAAGGACGCGTCGACGCCGTTCTTCGGATAACCGACCTCATGGAGCCGACCGGCGCACGCGAGGCAGCCGAGCAAATCAGCAGCCTCGTCCTTGCCGCGCCGCTGCCCGAGGACCTCAGCGAAGAGATCGCTTCTGCCTACGATGCGCTGGTGACACGGTCTGGTATCGCCTGCGCCGTCCGTTCGTCGGCGATCTCGGAGGACGGTGAGTCGGCGTCATTCGCCGGCCTCTACGAGACCTACCTCAACGTGGCGGGCGTCGGCGAAGTCCTCGACCGCGTCCGGCGCTGTTACGCGTCGCTCTGGTCGGAGCGCGGCGTTCGCTACCGCGCAAAGCAGGCGAGCGGCGCCGGCACGCACGAGGCGATGGCAGTCGTCGTCATGGGCCTCGTCCAGTCCGAGGTCTCTGGGATAGCCTTCACCGCGCATCCCGTGACCGGCGCCACCGACCAGGTTGTGATCAACGCGAGCTGGGGCCTCGGCGAGGCGATCGTCGCCGGCCTTGTGACGCCGGACTCCTTCGTGGTTGAAAAGGACAGCTTCACCGTGCTCGAGCGGGAGATCTGCGAGAAGGAGCTGGCGCACCTGCCGCATCCCAGCGGCGTCGGCACCGTCGAGACCCTGCTCGACGCAGAGCAGGCGTCGGCGCCGTCCTTGCAGGACGACGAGGCGGTGGCAGTCGCGCAGATGGCGGTGCGGATCGAAGCTCACTACGGCTCGCCGCAGGATATCGAGTGGGCGATGCAGGGCGGGCAACTGTACCTGCTCCAGTCGAGGCCGATTACGACGCTGTAGTTGCTACCGCCGCCTGCAACCGAGCGCGAGGGGTAGAGAGGCGCTGCCCGAGAGCCGATAGTTCTTCTAGTGACTGTTCTCCTCTTCTTCCTTCTTGGCGCCGCCCTTGCCATCGGCTGCGATCGTCTGATCCTGCGCTTCCAGCGGGTCTACGAAGCCGACGATGAGCTCGAAAACGCCGGCGATGCTCCTGTCAGCGCGATCGAGGCCGTCGAGGCCGCGCTGGAGGGCTCAGAAACTGCGCCCGAGCCTCGCCTCGACGTGAAGCAGCTGCCCTGGCAGGTCGAGCCGTGGTCGAGCCGTCTGCGCCGCGGCGTCGTCCTCTTCCTGCCGCTGCTCACGGCCGTTGCCGGCTGGCGCTTCGACCGCGCTATCGACGCGATCGCTGTCTCGCTGCTGGTGGCAGGTCTGCTGGTCTGCACCGCCACCGACCTGCTGCGCTATCGGGTGCCCAACGCCGTCACGTATCCGGGGACGCTGCTGGCCCTGCTGGCCGCGTTCCTGCTTGCTCCGAGTTCGACAGAGCTGCTCAACGCCTTCCTGGCGGCGCTGTTTGCCGGCCTTATCTTCCTCGTTATGGCGGTGATTACGCGCGGCGGACTCGGTCTCGGTGACGTGAAGCTGTCGGTGCTGATCGGTGCCGCTCTCGGACTGCAGGCGGCTTACCAGGCGCTGGCGCTCGGCGTGCTGGCCGGCGGCATCATCATGGGCCTGCTCTGGGCGCTGCACTTCATCGGGCGCAAGCAGGCGATCCCCTACGCGCCTTTCCTCGCTCTGGCGGCAGTGCTTGTGCTGCTGGTGCAGGGCCCGGTCTTCGCTCCCCTGTAAAACTTTCGTAAGCGTCGTTGTTTCAGGCCCTGCCCCGGTATCTAATGGGGGCAGTTTCGAACCGTGTCCCGAGAAAGGACGTCAGCCCATGCCCGGAGCGAAGATTTCCGCGAAGAAGCGCAATCTGATCTACGACACCCTGCACCGCTACGTCTGGTCGATGGACACCGGCGACATCGACGGGGTGATCGGCTGCTTCACCGATGACGGCGTCGTCAAGGACGTCTCCGGCAAGCGCTGGGACGAGGAGCAGGGCGGTGCCAGCGGTTTCGCCAATCACTACCTCAACCGGCCGAACCGTGCCGGCGCGCAGCACTGGATCCAGCCGATGCTGATCGATGAGATCAAGGACGGCTACGTGATCAAGTCGTACTGGCACTCGATCAAGTGGGAGACGAATCCCGATCGCCGCTTCATTCGTACGATCGGCGTGTACACGGACACGGTCGTAAGGCACAAGGGCGAGTGGCTGATTCGCGAGAAGCTCATCGATTCCTGGAACAGCGAGACGACGCCGATGGTCCTCGACGTCCGCGAGGCGATCTGGACGCCGCACTCGGAGCCTCCGGAGGGCATGCACCTGGTGACCAGTGAGGAAGCGCAATCGTCCGAGGGCGGCCACCCGGGATGATCGGTAGAATGGCCGCGTGAGGGAGTTCGGCGACCCCAGGCCCCGGCTGGCGATTCACTGCCAGTGGCTCCGGCGCACGCTGGAGCCGGGCCGCGCCGAGTCCTTCGTCGCCCTTTGCACCCACCCGATCCGCGATGGCAAGGAGTGCGTCGGCCCCTTCCTCGACGACCTCGGCACGAGCTGCGGCCTCTGGGAGGCGAATCCTCAGAGCCACCTGATCCCACTGCCGCAGCCTGAGCGCTGGCAGCGCCGCCGCCGCCGCGAGGGCTTCGACCTGCAGCGGGCCTGGCGCGACGACTGGCGGTAGTTTCGCTACCGTCCGGCTTCGAAAAGCGTCATACTCCGGACGTGGAAACGACAGAACGAAAGCCCCCCAGCCGCGGTATCGAAGTCAGGCTCCTCAGCCATTCGCCCGACCCGCTGCGTTCCCTCTACGTCGCCTATCGCGTCGCTTACTCGGCGCTGACGCCGCTGCAGATCGTCGACCGCATCGAGTCGGACCGCATCACGCAGGAGCAGATGCAGGAGTTCGTCTCCAAGCGCCTCGAGACCGGCCACGCTTCGCCGCTCGAGCAGGTCTGGTTCGAGTTCGGCATCGCCGGCGTCACGCGCGCCTTCAGTCACCAGTTCGTCCGCCACCACATCGGCATCAGCTTCGAGCAGCAGAGCCAGCGCTACGTGACCTTCAAGGGCGGCGAGTTCCCGTACACGGTGCCGGAGACGGTGAAGCGCGCCGGCCTCGAAGAGGAGTACCGCAGCGAGTTCGACCGCATCGCCGCGCTGTACGACCGCATGGTGCAGGCGGGCATCCCGGCCGAAGACGCGCGTTTCGCGCTGCCGAACGCGACGAACACGAACTTCAAGATCAACGTCAACTTCCTCGAGCTGCTGCACATCGCCGACCTGCGCCTCTGCACGCGCGCGCAGTGGGAGTTTCGCAAGGTCGTCGCCCTGATGCGCGCCGAGATCATGCGCCGTCTGCCGGAGTTCGGCCGCTACCTTCAGCCGAAGTGCGGCGA
>JBFWZE010000136.1:3489-9957 GCA_050185685.1 Dehalococcoidia bacterium | reverse complement strand
CTGATCTTCAAGACACCGCTCGGCTCGATAGGCATCCGCTGGCTTTCTCGGAACAGGGTCGCCGTTGATGCACCCGCCTCCGTATCCGTTGTCCGCGAAGAGGTGCTGTCAGGTGAGAGCAAGAAACAACCCCGAAACCGCCTTCTGGGGCGCTCATAGACGCAAGCGTGGCGATGGAGGTGGTTAGTGGAGGGCGAATTCGGACGAGCCAACGGCTCTGTTGGCCGAGTCACATCATGCAGGCGGTAGCCGGCGCGCGATGCGCAGGACGCCGATGGATACGCCGATAAGCCACATCGCCAGGGCCACGGACGCCATGCCTCCGCTCCAGAAGCCGGTCAGGGTTAGTGCGGCAACGGCGTATGACGCCCAGACGGCGACCGAAGGCAGGGCGCGCGCCTGCTGGGCGATGCGCGTAGTGACGGCGACGAGCACCCCGCCGCCGACCAGGCCGGTGAGCGCAAGAACGTTCCCCGCCATGCCGAGTGCTCGGGCGGTGTCCGGGTCGGGGGTGAACTCGTCGGACAATGCCGCGTAGGCGCTCGCCACGTCGAGCGATACCCCCGTGATCATCAGTCCGCCGAACAGTGCCACCGCCGGCACGACTGCATGAGCGAGCGGGTCTCCACCGGAGAGACGGTCCAGCACCTGTCGTAGACCCGTCGCGAACCAGAGCAGCAGCGCGACACCCGCGGCGAGCACCGGCATCCCGACGCCGGCGGCAACCTGACGTGTGTCGTCGTTCAGTCGCTCGAGGATGGCTGCATCGGACATGCTCGGATCGTCGACGCCGACGAGGTAGGCCAGCGCCACGCCGACTGCGAGCAGCACGACGGAGCACGCACCCGCCCATCCTGCGCGCTGGAGTGCTCGTGACTCGTCCATGCCACCTCCACCGGTGGGGCCACTGGTCCGGTCGAAAGTGGAACTCTACAACTACTCTCGTTCTCGATGCAACGAATGCTTCAACGGCACGAAATTCGCTGCGCTGGGAGCACGACAGTCATAGCGCAATCGCTCGAGGCACCCCACCGGTGCGCGCTCTCCTCGTGTCGCAACAGGGCGGAGCCTGCATGAGGCGCTTGCGCTGAAACAGAGTGACTCGACGCATTTCTCGTTGCAGGCAGCGCTCTCAGGCAAGGTGGAGCGACCTCGACGCCTCTCTCGTTGCGAGCCATTGCCCTCAGGCAAGGCGGAGCAACCTTTGGCGGGTGGTCGCCAGCTCATCCCCATCACTGCACGTCAAAGCTAGGTCCAGTGATGATGGCTTTGTGGCTCAGCCTGGTGCGGGCTACAGAATCGTCTGAATCCGCCGGGCCATGGCTATCGAGCAGCTCGACCGCGGGGGTGAACTCGGCTCAGCGTCGCGACTCTGTTAGATTGCATCGTAAGTAATTGATTTCCTGTTATGAATGGTGACTGTGAGGCCTGCACTCCGGATCATTCCACGGGAACTGGCTCAGGTTGGCATGCGAGCTCCCGCTCAGGGAGCTGTTGGAGGGGCTGATGCAGGACACGAAGCTTGCGAGTGTAGATGACTCGCCCAGCCCCCCGAATCAGAAGCGACGTCAAGGGACGTTTTCATCGCTCGCCGACAGCAACTTCCGGCTCCTGTACTTCGGCAATCTCCTTCAGTTCGGCTCGATGCAGATGCAGCAGCTGGTGCGCGGTTGGCTCGTCTTCCATCTAACGGGCTCATTTGCCGCCCTGGGGCTCATGTCGCTGGCAAACGCGCTGCCAGGCCTTGCGGTCGCGCCCTTTGGCGGTGCGATCGCGGACAGGGTGCCGAAGAAGACCGTCATCCAGATCTGTCAGCTCTACAACGCCGGCAACGCCGCGGTCCTCGCCATCATCGCGGGCGGCTTCTTCGGCCTGCACCTCGAGTTCTGGCATCTCTTCCTGAGCGGCTTCCTGCAAGGCGGTGTCAATTCCGTGATGCAGCCGTCGCGCCAGTCGATTATCAACGACCTCGTCGGCCCGGAACGCCTCATGAACGCGATCGGCATCAATTCGACCGGGCAGACGTTGATGCAGTTGATCGGTCCTGGCGTCGGCGGATTCATGCTTGGTGTGCTGGACCCGTCGGCCGTCTTCTGGGTAATGGCCGCGATGTACGCCCTCGCCGTCACGTTCACCGCCCGCCTGCCAAAGCGCCCGCTCTTCGCGTACGAACACTCGGGCGACCGCCGCCACAAATCGAGGGGACGGGCCGGCGCGATGTTCTCCGAAGTCGGCGACGGCCTCAAGTACGTCTGGCGCGACCAGACGATCAGGACGTTGATTGCGGTCAACTTCCTCATCGTGGTGGTAGCCATGCCCTACACAATGCTCTTGCCGGGCTTCGTGCGCACCGTCCTGTGCCCGCCGCCGGACTGCAGCGCCGGGCATAGCGGCACGCTTCAGGGGTGGCTGCAAAGCACCCAGGGCATCGGAGCGATCGTAGCGTCATTCGTCGTCGCATCGGGCATGTCGAGAGGGCGCGGGAAGCTGCAGATTTTCTGGGGAGTCTTGCTGGGAGCGGCGATTCTCGCCTTTTCGGTATCGCAGAACTTCTGGATTACGTTGCCGATCATGCTTCTGATCGGAGCGGGACAGGCTGGCCGCATGGCGACAGGGCAGGTCCTGATTCAGACGTATGCCGCCGACGAGTACCGGGGCAGGGTCAGCGCGGTCTGGTTCATGCAGTTCAGCCTCGTGCAGCTGGGCACCTTCTTTGTGGGCATTCTGGCGGAGCTTGTGGGCATTCAGGTCGCGATCGGTGGGCTGGCATTGCTCCTCGTCATCGCGATGTTCGCCGTGCTGCTCATGGTTCCCACGATTCGGGATCTGGACTGACCGGCTCGTTCTCACGCCTCTGAGTACCGCGCCTGAGTCATCGAAGCTGTCGAGGAACCCTCTCCGCCCGGTCGGCGCCGTCGGAAGCCGACGAACAGCCTAAGTAGGAAGCGCGAAGGTAAACGTGGCTCCCCGATCGCGCTCGCTGGTCGCCCAGATCGTGCCACCGTGTAGCTCGACGATCCCTTTGGCGATCGTGAGGCCCAGTCCACTACCGGCGTCTTCACGGCTTCGCGATCGATCTCCTCGAAAGAAGCGCTCGAAGACGCGTGTCAACTCGTGCGGCTCGATGCCTTCGCCGGTGTCTTCAACCGAGATTCGTATCTCGCGTTCGTTGGCTGTCGCGCGAATCAGTACTGAGCCGTCTTCTGGTGTGTGTCGGATCGCGTTTTGCACAAGGTTGTAGAGCACGCGCTGCATGCGCTGCATATCAATAGTCACATTCGGGAGAGGATCCGCGACATCTCCGAGCAATATGAGGTTCCTGGACTCCGCTTGAGGTCTCAGAGCCTCGACCGTATCCGAGATGAGATCAGAGATACTGCAGGTCTCCGGCGCTAAACGCAGCACGCCGGAGTCGAGCTGCGAGAGCTCGAACAGGTCGTCTATTAGTTGCCCGATGTAGACGACCTCTGCCTGCATCGTACGGTGGTAGCGCGTGATTGTTGCCGCATCCGTGACTATGCCGTCGTTGATGCTCTCGATCATTGCGCGCATCGTCGCGAGGGGTGTGCGCAGGTCATGGGACACCGCGGCGATAAGCTCGCGCCGGGCCTCTTCACCCTCACGTTGCGCCGCCGCTGCGGCGGCAAGCCGAATGGCCATGGCGTTAAAAGCGGCTGCAATTTCGTCAAGTTCATCGCCGCTCGCCAGAGCGATAGGTTCCGAGAACTCACCGCTTCCCATGCGCTCAATACCGTTGAGCAGGATGGCGAGGCGAGCCTGAAAAATGTTCGCGGTGGTGACGGCAAAGAACATCGCGATGCCGAACGAAAACAAGAGCAACAGTGCCGTCAGCTGGAGGTCGTGTGAGGACAGGAACATGAGGTAGGCAGTGAAGCCCACGTTCGCGAGAACCAGGCCCGCAGACAGCAGCACCGCCAGGAAGAGCTTGCCGCGTATGCCTCGAAAGAGGCTGCCGCGGTACAGCCTCAGGAACGCCAGCGCAACGGCTAGCGAGGCGCCACCCGAGGCCGCCAGGAAGACGGCCAACCGCACCACATCGCTGGCGGGCGGACTGAGCAGGAGTATCGCGAGGCCGACCGTGATGGCGCCAAATAGCACTATCACCGCGACACCAACTGAGAGCGTCGACGCGACGAAGCTAGGTTGGAACTTCAAACTTATAGCCCACACCCCAGACAGTTTTGATGAACTGAGGGCGCATAGGGTCCGGCTCGATCTTCTCTCGCAATCGGCGAACGTGAACTGTGACTGTGCTCGAGTCGCCGGCGAAGGTGTAATCCCAGACGTCGTCCATCAGTTGGTCGCGGGTAAACACCTGCCCCGGATGCGTCGCAAGATAGAGCAGGAGGTCGAACTCCTTAGCTGTAAGGACCGCACCTTCACCGCCCACTTCGACCCGGCGCGTACGTGGGCTGATATGCAGGCCGGCGAACCGTAGTTCTTCCTCAGCGAGTCGCGCCTGTCGTTCACTACTCGACCGTCGAAGTACCGCTTTGATGCGTGCGACGAGCTCTCGGGGGCTGAACGGCTTCACGAGGTAGTCATCGGCGCCAATCTCGAGCCCGATGATTCGATCTGCTTCTTCCCCGCGCGCCGTCAGCATGACGATCGGCACTTCTGAGTCCTGCCGCAGGATCCGGCACACCTCGAAGCCATCCCGCGACGGCAGCATCCAATCGAGCACGATGAGATTGGGTTTCCACGAGCGTGCAAGAGCGAGCGCAGTGTCACCGTCCGCGCAGGTGGACACGTCGAAGCCCTCGATGACGAGATAGCGCTCAACTACTTCTGTCACCACCGGCTCGTCGTCGACAACTAAGATGCGCACTCGTCCCATCACTCAGACCGCAATTGGCCCGAAATCAGGATAGAGCTTTCCTCCGAGAGATCCCTTACGAATCTTACGGCCTCGAGAGTCACGACTTAGAAAAAATGGATTCTATGCAAGCCGGGTGTGGGCGATGGATTTCAAGTTCAAAGGGAAACGTCCTTTCGAGAGCTGCGTAAGAGTCTCGTAAGATTTACCGTCTACCGTCAGTCTCAGCACGTTTGAACCACCGGAGCTGAGCTGAATTGAGAAAACCCTTCGCGCTCGAGCAAGCGTATCGCGACCAGTACGAACCACGGCTGTTCGACCTGTCATCGAGCGCGCCGCGTGCGTTAACCCTGCGCGACATTTTTCCCGATGACGCGGGCAGTCGCATTCTGGCTGACGTGCCTCTCGGTTATGGGCCGGGTGGTGGTAGCGCCCGGCTCCGAGCGGCCATTGCCCGCCTCTACCCCAGCCTTTCATCTGAAAACGTCCTCGTCACGGCGGGCGCTGCGGAGGCAATTCGCATTGCAGCCATGGCACTCGTTCCGGCCGGGTCACGCGTGGTGGTCCAGACACCCTCGTATGCCGCCCTTGAGCAGTCTGTTCGAGATGAGGGTGCACAGGTGGTGCCGCTCAGACCTGCAGCCGATGGCAACTTCCACCTGCAGACCGCTGACGCCGCCGAGATCGCGTTTCTGAACTCGCCATATGGATTCGGTGGTTCGCAAGTCCAGGGGCTGGAGGCGTTCGACGGACGCCTGATCGTCGACGAGGTCTACCGCCCGATTGAGCTGGTCCCCGGCACGGCGGCGCGCTCTGTAATCGAAATCTCGAAGTCCGCAGTCGCAATTGGCGATCTGTCGAAGCCACTCGGACTCGGCGGACTGCGCGTCGGTTGGATTGTCAGCCGCGACAGCGAGGCGATCGCACGCTCCTCCCGTGAGCTGGATTATCTCAGCGGCTCAATCTCCGTAGTCTCCGCCGAACTGGCAGTCGCCGCCCTTGAGAACTTCGACACGCTGCTCGCCGGCCATGCCGCGCGTGCTCGGCGCAACCTCTCACGATGGGCCTCCCTGGCCGCGACGCTGGAACCGTGGATTGAGTGGAAGCCGCCGCAGAGTGGCTTCAACATCGACGTTCGACTTCGCAATGGCGATCTACCCGCCGAAGCCTACGAGCGACTGCGCGCAAAGGGGGTGTTTCTCCTGCCGGGAGAGGCGCTTGGATGGCCGGGCCACCTGAGAATTGGTCTTGGCGGGGCAGAGGAAGACTTCACCCACGCCATAGGCCTACTGGCGAGCGAAATCAGCCGGGGAGCCGGACACGATGTTCACCGCCAGACGGGAAGCGTCATCGTGATCAGCAAGGCGCCACGCCCCGGCTTCGGAAAGTCACGCCTTGCAAGTCAGATAGGCGAGATCCCCGCGTTCGCCCTGGCGAGTGCCTTCCTCAACGACACGCTCGATTTCGCACGTGAGCGCGCCGGCCGGCTTTTCGTCGCAATTGAGCCGCCAGAGTCAGCTCCCGAGCTGAGATCGGCCATGCCCGGCGCAGACGTTTTTGCCCAGCGCTCAGGCGGCCTTGGTGAGCGGCTTCTCGGCGCATTTGCAGACGCGTTCGCTCGAGGTGCGGTA
>JBFWZE010000136.1:0-3389 GCA_050185685.1 Dehalococcoidia bacterium | reverse complement strand
GGCCTCTACATGCTGTTTCACTACTACTACACGGTGACCAACATTCCGCCGTTCGACTTCAAGCCGGTGCAGCTCCATCTCTGGGCGTCGCTCATTGCGGTGCCCCTGCTCGCTGCTCATCTCGGCTTCCACCTGCTCGAGACCACGCGGACGCTGAGCGAGAGGCGGGCGGAGATTCGGACCGAACCAGCAACCGCTGGCAGGGCGGGTGCGTTCACGCGACGAGGCTTTCTTGCCGCGGTTGTAGCCGGCGGCGCGGGACTGGCGCTCGGCTTCCAGAACACCCCGCTCCTGAATGCCCGCTTCGCAGGGCTCTTCATCGGCCACATTCCAGAGGAGGAACGAGGTGGCCCCGGCGATTTCCCGGTGGAGACTCTCTTCGGCAAAGAAGCGATCGACATCGATATCTGGCGGCTAGTCATCAACGGGACCGTCCGCGACGAGAAGAGCCTCACCTACAAAGACCTGATGGCCTTGCCGTCCTACACCCATTCAATTCGACTGAGCTGTGTCAGCGGCTGGAGTGTTGTGCCGACGTGGAGTGGACCGCGCGTTCGGGACGTGCTTGCACTCGTCGAGCCAACGACTACACCGAAGTCGATCGCCTTTCACAGTGTCTCGAACTACGGTTTGAATTGGCATGTGAACCCGCTCATGGGGGATGAAGCGCTGCTGGCGACCCATGTAAACGGAGCACCGCTGTCGGAGAATCACGGCTTCCCTGTTCGCCTGATCGTGCCGGGCTACCCCGGTCAGAACATGATCAAACAGCTCGACCGCATCACCCTGCGCGCCGAAGCTGAGTGGTTCGAGCCGGACTTCAAGGTCCTATGAACCACAGGCGACTGAACCGAACGGAACTGACCGGCATCGCCGCCGGCACGGCTGCAGCGATCGTCGTACTCGCCGCCCTGTCTCTCATGCTCCTGCGCCCGGAGCACACGAGCGTGAAGGTGCTTGCCGCTGTATGGCTCTGGTCCCTGCCCGTTCTCGGTATCGGCGCTGCGCTCGGCTGGAGTGTTGCACAGCTCATTCAGAGGAGGATGCCATGAAGCAGCTCGAGTCAATTGGCATACAGATAGAGAGCGGCCTATCGCAGATCGATCGGCAAGTTGACTCACCGCTGAAGGCGTCGCTGCTTGGCGTGGCGCTCGGCTTTGGCGTTATCGCCGCCGGCATTACGGCCTTTCTCGTGGTGCTCTTTGTCCTCGTCAATCTGTTTGCCTAGGAGGCAGGACCATGCTTGAAACGATCCCAGTCACGACGATTCGACCTCTGCAACTCGATTACACGCCGCTGGAGCTCTACATCGAGACGACGAACCGCTGCAACCTTGCCTGCAAGACTTGCCCTCAGTTCTTCGGTATGCAGGAAGACTCCGCGGACCTTGGTCTCGAACAAGTGCGGGCCATCCTTGACCAGGCTCCCGGCGTGAAACGCGTGGTGCTCCACGGCATCGGCGAGCCGCTACTCAATCCCGCGTTGCCGGAAATCGTGCGCGAGGTAAAAAGCCGTGGCGCCTATGCCCTCTTCAATAGCAATGGCCTGCTCCTTCGCGGCCGGCTCGTCGAGCCTATCGTACGAAGCGGGCTCGATGAGCTGCGCGTCTCCGTTGACTCTGCCACACCGGAAACGTATCAGAAGGTGCGCGGCGTCGACGGCCTTGGCCGGATATTCAAGAATCTCGAAGACCTCGCCGCGCTCAAGGCTCGAGTTGGCGCCACGACACCGAAGGTTTCGCTCTGGATTACAGGCATGGCGCTCAACGTCGGCGAGCTCCCCGCCCTCGTCCGCAAGGCGGCCGCGCTCGGGATCGCTGAGGTATACCTCCAGCGCCTCGTGTACTCCGGCCGGGGCATCGCACTGGATGAACAGTCTCTCTTCCATCGCGCCGATGGCAGCGAGCTCGATGCGGTCAACGAGGCTCGACGCGTCGCTGCCGAACTCGGTGTGGAGCTCAAAGGCTCAGGCGAAGCGAGTGCGGACAGGGTGCTGCAGGACGACAGCGTTGACGTGACGTACAGGGAGTGCCGCCGGCCATGGACGCTGATGTATGTCACCTCCAACGGCAATGTGCTCCCCTGCTGCATCACGCCCTTCACTACGGTTCCCTACGGCGACATCGTCCTCGGGAACGTGTTTCAAGAAAGCCTTGAGGACATATGGAACGGACCTCGCTACCAGGACTGGCGCCGCCGCATGCTCGGAGCGGAGCCGCCGGAGGCCTGCAAAGGCTGCGGCAAGGACTGGAGTCTCTAGGCCTCAAACGCCTTGCTTCGTATTGGCAGGAGACCCTGTCCGCGACGATTGCTCTGGTTGCCGCGTGGCAGTTCTCGCTGCTCGCGTTCGAGCGCCATGACAACTTCCAGAGCAACGCCTACGACCTCGGCTTCTTCGACCAGATTATCTGGAACACCTCCCAGGGGCGGTTCTTCGAGACCAGCTTTGTCGACTACAACTTTCTTGGTCAGCACTTCGATCCCATCCTGCTGGCCTTCGCGGGAATCTACGCCCTGGGCGGCGGCGTCAAAACGCTGCTGCTCATCCAGGCTGCCTGCGTTGGTGTTTCTTCCTTGCCCCTGTTCCTCGCGACGCGGCGGCTGACGGGTAACGCGCTCGCGGGCTTCGCCTGCAGCGGCGCGTTCCTGCTCAGCGCGCAGCTCCACACCGCGCTGGGCTTCGACTTTCACCCTGAGACGCTGGCGTTCTTCTTCGTGTTCCTGTCGCTCTACTTCCTGAGTTCCAGGAGGCCCAGGGCGGCCGTCATCGCCGTTCTCCCATTGCTCCTGCTCAAAGAAGATCTGGCGATGGTCACGCTGGCGATGGCGATGATCATTGCTCTCCGAGGCCATCGCCGCGCCGGCGCCCTGCTCGCGGCCGTCTCCATCACATGGGCGGTCGTCATCGTCTTCGGCGTCATGCCGCTTCTGCGCCAGGGCGAAGCCAGCGATCTCGCACTGCGATACTCGTATCTGTTTAAGGGCAGCAGTCTCCTTGAATTGATGCCGGTAGCAATCTACCGCGGCGCCGTCCATCTCTCGCACAACACCCTTCTCCCCATAGGCCGTATCCTCGCGTCCGGAGGCATCGTCGGGCTGCTGAGTCCGTTCACGATGCTGCTCACGGCGCCGAATCTGCTGATCAGCGGCCTCGCGACGCATCCGCAGCAGTCGCGCCTGGAGCTCCACTACAGTGTTCCCACCCTTGCGCTGGTCTGGGTCAGTGTCGCGTTCGGGCTTGAGCAAGCTTCGCGTTTGCTCCGCGGTCGGGCCCTGGCGCTGTCGATGGTTGGGACTGCGCTGCTGGCGATCGCGGCGCTGACCTTCTTCGTCTGGAGTCCCTACGCTCCCGGCCGCGCTCAAAGCAACCTCGACTCGCAGCACCGTCAA
>JBFWZE010000135.1:0-9965 GCA_050185685.1 Dehalococcoidia bacterium | reverse complement strand
TCGCGGACAAAGGCGGCGAGGAGCTGCTGCGGGAGCGCATCCGCCGCCGCTACCCCGCGCACGGCATCATCGGCGAGGAGTACGGCAGCGAGAACGAGAACGCCGAGTTCGTCTGGGTGCTGGACCCCGTAGACGGCACGAAGGCATTCACCACCGCCGTACCGCTCTTCGGCACGCTGATCGCGCTGCTGCACCAGGGGGAGCCGGTCCTCGGCTGCATTAACCAGCCCGTCCTCAACCAGCTACTGATCGGCGACAACCAGGAGACCACGCTCAATGGCCGCCCGGTGCGAGTGCGCAACACCTCGCGCTTCAGTGACGCGACGCTGCTCGTCACAGACGTCCTCGACGTCGCGAACTACCAGGACGGCGCCGCCTTCGACGCCCTGGCGAAGCAGTGCCGCCTCGTGCGGACGTGGGGCGACTGCTACGGCTACTTCCTGCTCGCGACCGGCTGGGCCGACATCGCCTGCGACCCGATCATGAACCCCTGGGACATCGCCGCCCTCATCCCCGTCGTCCGCGGCGCCGGCGGCATCATCACCGACTGGCAGGGCGACGAGCCTCTCAACGCCGAGTCGACCCTCGCAGCGACGCCCGGGCTCCACGCGCAGGTGATCCGGGCGCTGAACCCGTAGCTTTCCGGGCAAACGGGCAATCGCGGCAAACCTCACCTCGCAAGGGCAGCTAACGGGATCCCCTCGCCCTCTGGGAGAGGGTTAGGGAGAGGGCGTGCTCCTGTGGCGACGTTGCTGGCGCTTATGCCCGACGCGGCACAAAGACGACGTTCAGACGCCGCCACTCGATGATGAAGAGGCTGAGGCAGGCGAAGTAGCTGACGCCGATGTAGCTGGCAGCGAGGTCCCGCCAGTCCACCGTGCGCGCCGGGAACAGGAGCTGCGAAAGCTCCTCGAGCGATACGAGGGCCAGCATGATCGTCGAAACGGTAAGAACAGAACGCGTCGATGACCGGCCGCGAATCTGAGACACTGCCAAGTTTACCAGCAGTGTCAGTACGCCGTACAGACCGATGTGGCCGATTTTATCGCCGTAGGGGAAGTCGTACGCCATCATCAGCGGCCCGAGGTTGCGGGTGTCGGCGAGGACGCTGAGGAACGCAATAAGAGCGGCGAAACCAAGGGCAAGACGGATCACGTCCTTGACCTTAGCATTCGCCGCTCTTTCAGTCGTTCAGATTCGGTTAAATCTGCTTCTGCTCGGCCTGCTGGCGCCGAGCCCACGCCACCGTCTCCTGGATCGACTCCCGCAAGATCGTGACGATACTGTCGATCTGCTCGGCGGAGACGACGAGGGGCGGAGCGAGGAGGAAGCTGTCGCCGAAGTTGCGGCTGATCAGACCCTTCTCCTTGCACAGCGCGACGAGACGCGGGCCGACGCCCAGCTCGGCCGGGAACGGGCGGTGCTTGTCCTTGTCGTCCACGATCTCGACGCCGGCGATCAGGCCGATGCCGCGAACCTCACCAACGCCGTCCTCGCTGAGCAGCGTCCGCAGGCCGTCTTGCATGCGCTGGCCCATCGACGCCGCGTTCTCGACGAGTCCCTCTTCCTCCATGATCTGCAGGTTCTTGAGGGCGACGGCGCAGGCGGTCGGGTGAGCCGAGTTCGTCATGCCGTGCATGAAGCGGTCTTCGGACGCCAGGATCGCATCGTGGATGTCCTTCGAGACGATCGTGCCTGAGAGCGGGATGTACGCGCTGGTCACCGCCTTCGCGAACGAGACGATGTCGGGCTCGACGTCCCAGTTGCGCAGGGCGAACCAGCGGCCGGTGCGACCGAAGCCCGTGATCACCTCGTCGGCGATCAGCAGGACGTTGTGGCGGTCGCAGATCTCGCGCAGCTTGGGGAAGTACTCCGGGACCGGCGGGATTACGCCACCGGCGCCGTGGACCGGCTCGGCGATGACTGCTGCGACCGTGTCGGGTCCTTCGCGGATGATCGTTTCTTCGATCGCTTCGGCGCATTCGAGGCCGCAGCCCGGGTACGTCTTGTTCCACTCGCAGTGGTAGCAGAAGTTCGTGCCGGCACGAATAAAGGTCGGGTCGAGCGGGCCGAAGCCGCGCCAGAAGGCCGGAATACCGGTCGCGGCGGTGGTTGCCAGCGTGCCGCCGTGGTAGGCGTTGCGGCGGGCGATGATCTTCACCTTCTCAGGTTTGCCCTTGAGGAAGTGGTAGAAGCGGGCGATCTTGAAGGCGACCTCGTTGGCTTCGGAGCCGCTGTTCGCGAAGAAGACGCCGTCCATGTTCGAGTAGCTCAGCCGGCAGAGCTTCTCTGCGAGCTCGATTGCCGGCCGGTTGCTGTAGCCGGTGTAGGCATTCGCAAAGGCGAGCTTGCCCATCTGCTCCGCGGCGACCTCGCCCAGCTCGCTGCGTCCGTGGCCGATTGCCACGTTCCAGAGCGACGACAGGCCGTCGATGTATTCCTTGCCGCGTACGTCGGTGAGGACGGCGCCTTTGCCGCTCTCGATGATGATCGCTTTTCGCTGGTCACCCTGCAGGTACTGCGGGTGGATGACGTGGGCGATGTCTCGCTCAATGAGCTCCTGATAGTCGCGGTCGTCGTTCAACTGGTCACCCCTGTGCTCTTGTGCTGGCTCTCTCGGGAGATTTTACACGGCACAGGGCGAAGGAACGCGTGGTCTTCGGTTCAGTCCTCCATCTCGAGGCTGCTGAGCGCCTTTTGCAGCCGCTCTTTCGCTTCGGCCGCTACCGGGACGAGGGCGTCATTGCCGGTGAAGCCCATCATCGCGCCCGGGTCGAGGGCGCCGACGGTCGTACCGTCGTTGTCCTCATAGACGACGACGTTGCAGGGGAGCAGGAGGCCGATGTCGAGCTCAGTGCTGAGAGCGCGGTGGGCAAGGGGCGGGTTACAGGCGCCGATGATGTCGTAGTGCCGGAATTCAACGCCCAGCTTCTCCTGCATCGTCGCCTTCACGTCGATCTCGGTGAGGACGCCGAAGCCCTGCTCTTTGAGCGCTGCCTTTGTGCGCGCGAGCACGTCTTCGTAGCTGAGTGGTGTCTTGACGAAGAGTCCGTATTTGCGGGTTTCCATATCTGGCTCCTGGTTCTTTCGCGTTAATGCAGTGCTTCGTGAATCAGCTCACCGAAGGTTTCCAACGTTTCAATTCCGGCCTCGAGAGTCGGCTGCTCACCGGTCAGGACAGCGATTGTGTAGGCGGGCTTCTCGTTTCCGGGGAGGATCATACCGGCGCTGTTGACCCACCAGCCGCAATCGGCCGGGTACCAGCCATCCTTCACGCCGATAACCGTGCCGTTCGGGAGCTCAGCGGGCGAGGCGGCGACGACTCCCCAGGTCTGACTCGGGTCGATCTGCTGCAGCAAGTTCAGCGCGAACTCGCGCTCTTTCGGTGGAAGGATGTCGCCCCAGGCGAGCAGCCCGAAGAGCATTGCAACGTCGTGCGCGGAGGCGTAGCTGGCGCCCCAGCATGACGTCCTGTCAGGAGTGATCTCGTTAAGCCCCGCGGACCGCATGACATCTTCGACCACTAGCCCGCCGCCGACCTGATTCCAGAGCGCCGTGGCCGACGGGTTGTCGCTGACCGCGATCATCGGCGTCAGGAGCGCGATCTCTTCGCTGGTCAGTTCTCTGCCCTGTTCGGCTGCCTGGCGCAGCACCGTCACCATGATGGCGACCTTCGCGACGCTCGCCATATGAAGCTGCTCGTGCCCGTTCCATGTGTAGATCGCCCCTCGCTCCGGCACGAGAACGGCCGCGCTGATCGGCCCTGGCCGGGACGCGAGGTACTCTGCAGCTTCCGGTGAGAGCTCCTCCATCGCGATGTCTGGCGTGTCGATCAGCCTGTTCTGCGCTGTCTCGGTGACGACTGCGGATGGTGTCGTCAGGCTGTTCGGTCCGGCTGCGGCCGGCGTCTCCGCTGGCCCGGCGCTCGGACCGCAGCCCGTAAGCAGGGCTGCGATGCCCACAGCGACCGCCGCCGTTGTCCCCGAGATACCTTTCAACACTTCGTGCTTACCGCTCGATGCTGCCGCCAATGATCCGGTCGAACTCCGCTTGCGAGAGAGCGATCGGTGTGTACTTGACGCCCTGCCGGTCGAGCGTCGAGACGAAGGACCGCAGGTGGTTCCGGGAACCCTTCATCAGGTTCTCATAGACCAGCTTGATTGCTGCTTCGTCGGTCTCGGCCATGCGTGCAGCGAGGTCGACGAGGTCGATCTCTTCGATGGCGGCGCCGACCTTGAGCGCTTCGACCTGGTTAGCCCTGCCCTGCGCCACGAGGCGGTCATACAGCGCTTGCAGGTCGGTGTTCACGAACCTCCCAGATGCCAGCACGGGGTCCTTCAGGTCGTACTGGTCGATGAGGACTTTCACCGCATCCATGTGCGTCTGCTCGCTGCGGCCAATGTTCGTGAAGATGGGGAGCGAAGAAGATTTCGCCAGCTCCTGGTAAACGTCGCGGGCAAGCTTTTCTTCTTCGCGCACGAAGAGCACTCCGGCGATTTCAGCGGACGTCAGGTCGCCTTCGCTCAGTGCTTCAACTTCGTCTTCCAGACGCCCGGAGTTGATGCCGGTGCTGCCCTCTGAGTCGACCTCGACCAGCGGTGTTGCTGTTGTGGCCGGTGATTTCTCGTTATCGCTGTCGCTGCATGCCGCGCCGAACAAAACGGCGGCCAACACCATGAGCGAACCGGCGAGTCCGATTGCTTTGGATTTCATACGAACCTCCCTACTCCAGTGTGGCGAGCAGGCGCACGGTGTCTGAGGGCCGAACGGCCCGTAATGACGCTCCGCCCGGCCCTGAGTACAGGCCGCGATTCGTATAATCAGAACTCTGGCCTGATGTTCCCCCGGAGGTGTCCCGTCCTCACGCTTCCCCTGCTCTTTTCGGTCAACACGGACGCCGCCATCGAGGACATCCTCCAGACCGGCGGCCGCATTCTCATCGTCGCCGTTCTCGGCCTCTTCGCCGCGTCGCTGGTTCGGCGCCTCGTAACGCCGCTGGTGCGGGTGGCGATTCGTGAGCAGATGGCAGGCGAGCCGTCAGTCGAGATCACGAAGCGCATCGAGACGCTGACCGACGTCATCTACAAGACGGCGGTTACGGCCATCGTCGTTCTCGGGCTTGTGACGATCCTGCCGGAGTTCGGCATTGCGGTCGGGCCGTTGATCGCCGGTCTCGGCCTTGTCGGTCTGGCGGTCGGCTTCGGCGCGCAGAACCTGGTGAAGGACATGATCAACGGCGTCGAGATCCTGATGGAGAACCAGTACGGCCGCGGCGACTTTGTCCGCCTGCGCACGACGACCGGCGGCAACATCAGCGGCGTCATCGAGGACATCAACCTGCGCCGCACCATGCTCCGCGACACGGATGGAGCCGCGCACTTCATCTCCCACGGCAGCATCGAGGTCAGCAGCAACCTGACGCGCGGCTTCTCACAGGTGAGCTTCCTCGTCACGATTACGCAGAGCTCCAGCGTCGACAAGGCGTTCGAAGTCATCAACAAGACCGGCGCCGAGCTGGCGAAAGACCCTGCCTACGCCTCGAAGATGCGCACCGCGCCGGCCAGCCAGGGCATCGAGCGCCTCGGCGACAGCACCGTCGACATCCGCGTCTCCGGCGTCACCGAGCCCGGCGAGCAGTGGGTGGTCAGCCACGAGCTCCAGCGCCGCCTCAAAGCCGCCTTCGACGCGGAGGGCATCCGGTTCAAGGACTAAGGTTCGCCCCTTGCACTGCCTCGACGCACGCCCCTTTGGCTCTTCAGCCATCTCTTAGGCATTGAGTGCCTGTCCGGAGGATTGTGGGGTGCCTCGCTCTGATATGCGAGACCCACTCGGGGTTGGAAGGGGCGGAGCCCCTCCCCGGGGTTTGGGTGTCCCCAATCACAACATGAAATTCGCGAGCACCGCAGGTGCGACGCGTTTGCAGGCCGCCCGTCTATAACTTCAGCAGCACGAGCATCCGGGTGACGGCAGTTGTTCTTAGAGCTGCCTCGCTCCGATCCTCCCCGGCCGGGACACTAGGGGCTGATCTGCGCTCGGCGTAACCCGGGGGACGTGTGGACGACCGCTCGTCGAGAGGGCGTTTCGCCTCAGAACGGTTGCGTCTCAGTGGGCGGCGACACGTCGTCCCAGGTGACTGTGCTACTGATGTCATAGACGGGCGGCCTGCAAACGCATCACGCCTGGGGCGCTCGCGAGGCGCTGATAGGAGCTGGGGACACCCCAGACCCCGGGAGGGGCTCCGCCCCGCCCAACCCCGGCGAAGGCAGACGCCTGTCTGACAGCGGCTGGCTGGCTTGTCCCCCTTGCCCTCTGGGAGACGGGCCCCCGAAGCGAGAGTTACCGTCGCGACGAGGTCAGAACGTGCTTTGCCGGAATGACCCGGCAGCGCCTTCCATAAGGTGAGATAATCAACGCATGCGAAGGTTGGTGGAGCGGCCTCTCGGGACCCTGGGCCTCGCCTTGATTGCGCTGGCGCTGCTGGCGACCGCCTGCTCAGCGTCGACCCGCGCTCCCGACCAGGTTCACATCCTTACCTGGGACGGGCAGGTCAATCCCGTCATGGCCCGCTACATCGACCGTGGTATCGAATCCGCGGAGAAGTCCGACGCCCGCGCTGTCGTGATCAAGCTCGACACGCCGGGCGGCCTCACCGACTCGATGCGGGACATCGTGCAGCGCATCGAGGCCTCGACGGTGCCCGTCATCGTCTATGTCTCGCCGGCGGGAGGGCAGGCGGCCTCGGCGGGCACGTTCATCACGATGGCGGCTCAGATCGCGGCGATGGCGCCGAACACGACGATCGGCGCCGCGACCCCGATCAACAGCACCGGCGACGACATCGAGGGCGCGCTCGGGCGTAAAGTGACGAACGACATGGTGGCGTACGGCCGCGGCATCGCCGACCTGCGCGACCGAAACGCCGATTGGGCCGAGAGCGCGATCCGCGACGCAACGTCCGCCTCGGAGACACAGGCGGTTGACCTCGACGTCGTCGACTTCGTGGCAACAAGTGTCGATGACCTCCTGCAGAAGTCGGACGGTCGGCAGGTGCAGGTCGCGCTGGAGAACGGTGACCTGACCACGGTCACGATGCGGACCGCGGGAGCGCCGACGACCGACAACAACGTGAACGTCTTCGAGCAGCTGCTCTACTACATCGCCGACCCGAACATCGCCTTCCTGCTCCTCAGCCTCGGCGGCCTCGCGCTGCTGATCGAGCTGTGGACACCCGGTTTCGGCGTGGGCATCTTCGGTGTCATCGCGCTCGTACTCGCGTACTTCTCTCTCGGCTCGCTGCCGACGAACTGGGCCGGCGTCGGCCTGATCCTGCTCGGGCTCGGCCTGATGGCGGCGGAGATACACGCTCCCGGTTTCGGGGCGCTGGGGATCGGCGGCATCGCTGCGCTCGTCATCGGCGGTCTGATCCTCAGCGGAGACGGCGAAACGGGCTATCAGGTCTCCCGCTACCTCGTCATCGGCACGGGTGTCGTTCTGGGCGGCCTGCTCCTCGTCTTCGCCGCGATGGTGCTCAACTTCCGCCGTATGCCGGCGACGACCGCTCCTCAGCTTGTCGGTTCGCCGGGAATCACTCGCACCGAGCTCGTTCCTGATGGCATCGTCCTCGTGAACGGGGAGCGCTGGAACGCGACGGCTGAGGAGGGGCATCTCGAAGAGGGAGCCCAGGTCCTCGTTACGCGAGTGCATGGGCTGAAGGTCACGGTGAAGCGCGACCCCGCGTCGGTGAAGCTGCTGCCGCCCGCGCCTGTGGCAAGCGAGGGCTGATGGCCCGCCTGGAGCTTGCCGTTTCGATCAATGCCACGCCGGAGCAGATCTGGCCGATCCTCGCCGACTTCGAGGGCCAGAAGCAGTGGATGGTCGACCTGCGAAAGCTCGACATAACCAGTAAGGTCGGAACCGGTATCGGAACGCGGATGGAGGTCACCAGCGAGCTCTTCGGGCTGCCGGTGGTGAAGGACGTCATGGTCGTCGATTACTGGCAACCTCCGCTGCTGTACTCGGTGATCCACGTCGGGCAGTTCAGCGGTACCGGCGTCTTCGAGCTGAGGCCGGCAGGGGGCATGACCGAATTCATCTGGGTCGAGGAGTTCAGACCGCCGCTCGGGCCGCTGGGTGAGCTGGGCTTTAAGCTCGTCGTGGCGCCGCATCTGCGCTCCGTCTTCCTGCGCTCGATGACCAATGTGAAGCGGCTGGCCGAAGCAGTCGCCGCCTCAGACGCCGCACAGGCCTAGCGGCGACGCCACTCGAGAAGCACATCGGGTTCTCGCTCTTCGTTCCGTTCGCCGTCGGTGAGCCGAACCTCGACGAATCCGTGGTAGGCGTAGAACGCGCGCGCGGCGGCGTTCACCTGGAACGTCCAGAGACACAGGTGGCTTGAGCGGTCCTGTGCCCGCCGCAGCAGCCGGCTGCCGATGCCGCGTCGCCGGATGTCCGGCCGGAGATAAAGATGGTTCACCCAGTCCGCCGCGAAGGCGATGAAGCCCAATACTTCGGCAGAACCGGCATCGACCGCGACAAGGACCTCGTTGGCGGTCAGCACCTGCGTCGCGAAGTACTGCAGGTCTTCCGCGGGCGTGTGCAGATCGGGCATCGCTGGCAGCACCGTGCGGAACGACGAGCGGAAGACACGGGCAATCGTGGCTGCGTCGTCCGGCACGGCGGCGCGGAGGAAGACCGCCTCGGGCAACTGGTGGTTACTGGTGGGCGGAGGCGCTGAGGGTGACGTCGCCGGCGTCGACGCGGTGCCGCCGGCCTTCCGCCGTCTCGATGACGAGTGTGCCGTCGTAGTCGACGTCGACGGCGACGCCCTGGATCGTCTCACCGGCGCCGCTGGCGGTGACCTCACGGCCGAGGGTGATTAGCCGGTCCTTCCACGCCCCGAAGGGGGCGTCGCTGCCGTTGAGGGCTTCGTCGTAGAGCGATTCCACGTGGTTGCAGACGGCGGCGAGCAGCTCTTCGCGGGGCAGCTCGATGCCGGCCGCAACCTTGATGCTGGTCGCGATGCCGTCGAGCTCCGGGAAGAGCGAGACGTCCATGTTGACGTTGAGGCCAACGCCGACGAGGGCGACCGGCTGGCCTTCGGCGGTTTCCGTCGTCTCGATTAGCACTCCAGCGACCTTGAGGCCGTCGATCTGAACGTCGTTCGGCCACTTGAGGTCGGTGCGGAGGTCGATGCCCCGCTCAGCCAGCGTTTCTTCGATGGCGAGAGCAATGGCGAGCGGGGTGACATAGGCAAGCGGCCGCACGTCGGCGAGGCTGTCGGTCATGAGGACGATGGTGAAGAGCAGGTTTACGTCGGGCGGGGAGACCCAGGAGCGGCCGTCACGGCCGCGTCCCTCGGACTGGGTCTCGGCGAGGACGACGGCGCCGCTGGTGAGTCGGAAGCGGTCGAGCATGCGGCGGGCATCATCCATCGTCGACTCGGTGTCGGGGCGGTAGACGAGGCGGCGACCGATGACGTCGGTGGTGAGCTTCCAGGAGAAGTAGGGTTTCGAAAAGAGTGGCAGGGATTCGAATTGCATGAGTTCCATCTGCCGGCGAAATCGGTCGAAGCTGTCCTGAGTCACGCGTTCTCCTTGCTCGAAATTATAGAGACGCTGGTGGCCTGAATCACGCCCCACCGACCCGGAAGAATCGCCGCTATACTTCGCCCGTGACGACATCCGATCTCGACGAACTGGTCGCGGCGCGCGAGCGCTTCATTGCCTTTGCCCGTGCAAAGCTCGGTGACGCAGAGCTGGCGGAAGACGTCGTCCAGGCGAGCCTGCTGAAGGCCGTCCAGGGCATCGACTCGCTCGCCGACGAGCAGAAGCTGATCCCGTGGTTTTACACGATCCTCCGAAACGCGATCACGGATGCGTATCGGTCGCGCGGGGGCCATCCGCCGGCGGTCGACATCGCTGAGATCGACCTCGCTGACGAGTCGGACGAGGATGAAGGCGCCCTCT